>CAZPOS010000003.1:0-71797 GCA_964588065.1 uncultured Reyranella sp. | reverse complement strand
TCGCGATGACGACGCGCCAGGTCGGGCACCTGTTCTTCGAGCCGCGCGGCTACGATGCCGTCAACCAGGCGACCGACGAGTACAAGGAAGAGATCAAGGTCGGCTACAACATCCAGCGCAAGCTGGTCCTGCTCGCGATCTGGGCGGCGTCGCCGCTCCTGCTGGTGGTCGATCCCACCCTGCTGGGCGTCTTCACCCCGCACGCCGACTGGACCGAATTCATGACGCATGTCGGCGAGCTCTGGCTGTTCGTCGGACTGTCCGGTATCGCCTTCCGCGCCGTTCAGTTGTTCGTGACCAAGGACCTCAGGACCGGCCTGGTCTGGGTGACGAAGATCGCCACCGACCCGTTCCACGACATCAAGCTCTATCACCGTGCGCCGTGGGAGGTCCTGACCGGCCGCCACAGCCGCCACACGCCGGAGACCGTCGCGGCGCCGATCCTGCCGGACGAACTCCTGCCGGAGGTCATTCCCGAGCTGCCGGCGACCGTCGTCGAGGACGCGGTCGCCCCGGCCTCAAAGGGCGGCGTCTAGGGGCTGCGGCCCCGCCAGGCGCTCCTGGCGCCCCCGGCCCGGGAAGCGGAACAGATGCGCTGCCATCTCGCGCAGAATGCGCCGCTTGATCGCGCGGTCGGTGGCGAGCGTGCCCGGCTCCCACCAGCCGTCGCGCTGCATCGCTTCGGCCGCCGCGACGAAACGGTCGGCCACCGCCTGGAACTGCTCCTCGGTGAAATTGAGGCTGAAGATCAGCCGTCCCGTGCCCACCCAGCTCAGCGCGATGCCATGGGCCTTGAGGTAGTACTGGAACATCCAGTGATAGCGCGAGGCCGTCGGGTAGCAGACCGTCCAGATCGACGAGAGATGCCCGATGCGCACCGGCAGCTGCCGCTCGGCCAGCCTTCGGTTGAGGTCGGCGGCTCGCCGGTCCCAGGTTTCGTCGAGATCGCGATAGACCTGCATCATTTCGGGCGAGTCGAGATGGCGCAGGAACTCGTTCATCGAGCCCATGACGTAGGGATGGGCGTTGAAGGTGCCGCGCGCGAAGCAGATGTCGGCCGGGCGGTCGTCGCGAAACCGCTTCATCAGCCGATGGTCGCCGCACACGACGCCGATCGGAAGGCCGCCGCCGACCGTTTTGCCGTAGGTCACGAGGTCGGCCTCGATGCCGAAATACTCCTGGGCGCCGCCGGCGGCGAGTCGGAAGCCGACGAAGACTTCGTCGAGGATGAGCACGATCCCGCGTTCGGTGCAGACCTGGCGCAGGGCCTTCAGCCAGGCGGCATAGGCCTCCCGGCTGACGCCGCGCTCCGGCCGGCTGGCGACCAGGGTGGAATCGGCGGGTGCGCCCTGGTTGGGATGCATGGCCTGGATCGGGTTGACCAGCACGCAGGCGATGTCGCTGCGGCGGCGCAGGACCGCGAGTGTCTTCTCCGACATGTCCGCCAGCGTGTAGGTATCGTGCGCGGCCACCGGATTGCCGACGCCGGGCTGCACGTCGCCCCACCAGCCATTGTAGGCGCCGCAGAAGCGCACGAGGTGGGAGCGGCCGGTGTGATAGCGGGCCAGCCGCACGGCCTGCATCACCGCTTCCGTGCCGGACATGTGGAACGACACTTCCGGCTTGCCGGAAATCCGCGCCAGGCGCCGCGCATTGTCGGCCACGAGATCGGGGTAGGCGCCCAGCACCGGGCCCAGTCCGGCGACGCGCTGGGCGCCGCGCTCCATGCAGCCCTTGTAGAAGTCGTAGCCCAACAGGTTGACGCCGTAGGAGCCGGTGAGGTCGTAGCGCGCCGTGCCGTCGAGGTCCGTGACCTGGACGCCCTCGGACGAAGCGACGAAGGCACCGGCCGGCAGAGCCGTCCGCACCCGCGAGCTGAACTGGAACGGCACGCGGTAGCTCTCGGTGAACTGCAGGTCGGAGATGTGGCGGGTCGCCTCCGAAGTCACCTGCAGGGTTCGTCCGTTGCCCGAGCGCAGAGTCTCTGCCAGCGCCTCGAAGCCCGCTTTGCGGCGACTGGCGACGGTCTCGTCCGCATCGTCAGCGCGGAAGAACAGGTCGTCGCCATAGACGTAACGCGGGACCAGCCCGGCGACCCGCCGCGACATCCGCGCGTGGCCGGCCAGCGATCGGTGCTTGGCTCGCGAAAGCTGCAGGCGGTCGCGCAGCTTCGATCCCAGCAACGCAAGCGCCAGCCCGCCCGCGGCCAGTGCCGCCAGGGTCTCGCCATCCATCAGGTTCGTCATCCCGCTTCCCCGGAGTTGTCGTCGTGGCAAAGAGCGTTCATTCGCAACTGCTGAAGGTCCTCCAGCAGGAGGACATCAATTTCCTGCTGACCAACCGCATCCCGCGCAGGCTCGCGACGCGCTGGATGGGCTGGTTCAGCCGCATCGAGAGCCCCGCGCTGGCGCGCGCCGCGATCGCGGTCTGGCGCCTGTTCGCCGATCTCGATCTCACCGAGTCGAAGAAGACGTCCTTTGGGAGCCTGCGCGACTGCTTCACGCGCGAGCTGCGTGCCGGCGCGCGGCCGCTCGATGGCGATACCGCGGCGATGGTCAGTCCGTGCGACGGTATCGTCGGCGCCTGCGGCACGGTTCAGGGGACCGAACTGTTCCAGGCCAAGGGCTTTCCCTACCGGCTCGAGGATCTGCTGATCGATCCGGCGCTGGTCGAGACCTATCGCGATGGCAGCTACGTCACGCTGCGTCTCACTTCGAGCATGTACCATCGCTTCCATGCGCCGCACGACGCGACGGTCGAGCGCGTGACCTACGTGTCGGGCGACACCTGGAACGTGAACCCGATCGCCTTGAAGCGTGTCGAGCGCCTGTTCTGCCGCAACGAGCGCGCCGTGCTGCGGCTTCGCCTCGCGTCGGGCGGCCATCCGGTGGCGCTGGTGCCGGTGGCCGCGATCCTGGTCGCCAGCATCCGGCTGCACTTCCTCGACGTCGTGATGAACATGAACTATCGCGGCGCGGCCGACATCGCCTGTTCGACACGCGTTCGACGCGGCGACGAGCTGGGCTGGTTCGAGCACGGGTCCACGATCATCGTCTTCGCGCCGCGCGGCTTTCGTTTGTGCGACGGCGTCGCCGAGGGCACGCGGATCCGGATGGGCCAGCGACTGATGGTTCTGCCCTGATGCGACCGGGGAGCGGGAGGCGGACACTCCCTTTCCAGTGCAACAGTCGCGTTGCCGCCTTGTGAGGCCGGCATGTCATTTCGATGACCGACGGTCGGTTGTCACCGGCTGGTCCGGCCGGCGGCGCCGTGCCCCGGCGAGACTCGCTACCTCACGACACTGGTTATCCAGGCCCGAATGTCGTCCCGGGACGCAAAGCCAGTCCTGCGTCGCGTGAGCCTTCCGTCTTTCAATACGAGCAGCGTCGGCAGTTCCGCAATTTCCCATCGTTGGACCAACTCGAGGTTCTCGCCGATGTCGTCCACATGAACGAAGACCAGGCGATCGGCGAATTCCGCGGCGAGCGCCTGGATCGAAGGGGTCATTCTCGTGCAGGGCGGACACTGTTGCTCTGTGAAATAGGCCACGACGACAGGGGGCGGTGGGCGCTGGTTGATCAGCGACCTTAGCTCGCGCGAAGACATCATGCGAAGGCTGCTCGCCTGAGAGACCTGGGCGGGCCCCGCGGTCTGCCCCATGCCTGCCCCCGGCAGCAACAGCGCCGGCAGGCCCGACAGGACGAAGTTCCGTCTGTTCACTCATTCCCCCGTTTGTCGAGCGGTGTGTGGTGGAAACGGCCGTCCGCGTCTCTTCATGTGACGAGGAAGTCGTGAAAGGTGAGGGCGAGACCCGCCGAAACATGGGCGAACCGGACGCTGCCCCCTGCGGCGTCGCCGTTGGCATCGTAGAACAGATCGCCGGTCGCACCGTCGTAGAGGATGTGGTGATCGGGCGACGTTGCGACCGCGCCGATGTGGAAGGCCGCCTCTGACAGCGTCCCCGTCGTGGTCAGCGCGGTGAAGATTGCGTTCTCGAGCCGGATCGTGTCGTCTGAGAGGTTGAAGTCCAGGATCGTGTCGACATTCGTCGACGGGTTGAGCGGCGTGTCGAACACGAAAGAGTCCTTGCCGGCACCGCCGATCAGCAGGTCGTTGCCCGCCTTGCCGTTCAGGACGTCGTTGCCGGCCCCGCCGTCCAGCCGGTTGTTTCCGGAATTGCCGGTGATCTGGTTGTTGAGGGCATTGCCCGTGCCGTCGATACCGGCGCCGCCGGTCAGGGTGAGATTCTCGACGAAGCCGTTCGCCAGGCTGAAGCTCACGGAACTCCGGACCTTGTCCGTTCCTTCGCCCGCCGCCTCGAACACCGTGTCCCCCACAGTGTCCACGATGTAGGTGTCGTTGCCGAGGCCGCCCGCCATCCGGTCGGCTCCGGCGCGGCCGTCCAGCACGTTGTTGCCGGCGTTGCCGAAAAGCTGATTGTCGAGAGCATTGCCGGTGCCGTTGATGTTGGCGGTCTCCGTCAGCACCAGTCGGGTGAACTCGGGCCACAGCGTGAAGCTCACGCTGGACCGTACCGTGCCGGCGCCGTCATCGTCGCGGATCGTGCCCATCGCCGTTGCCGTGTCGAGGCTCACCCCTTCGCTGGCATTGGACAGCGTGACGACGAAGCCCTCGTCCCGTTCCGCCAGTATCTCGCCCAGGGCCCAGACCGTGATCACCTTGGAAGCTTCGCCGGCGGCAAAGGTCACGGTGCCGGACGGCATCGCCCCACCGAACAGGGAGAAGGCGGGCAACCCGGCGTCGGCGCCGGTGTCGGAGGGAATCTGGGGAAAGAAGGCGCCGATCTCGGAAACACTCTGGGAAATCTCCGCGGCCGACGCCAGAAGCGCGTCGAACGGAATGAAGTCGGCATCGAAGACCGCAGAACCGCCGGCCGCCCAGTCGACCGTGGCGGTGCCGCTCAGGTCGCCGCTGCGGGTCACGGTGAAGGTGAAGGGCGTTGCGCCCAGATCGCCTTCCGGTTTGTCGGCGCTGGTGGCGGCGATGGACAGCGACGTGTCGTCGTTGCGTATGGTGCCGATTGCCGAGGCGGTGCCGAGGGCGGTGCCGGCCGTCGGATTGGACAGAGTCACCGAGAAGGCCTCGTTCGATTCGACGAGGGTATCGCCCGCGACCCCGATGCTGATGATCTTCGAACTCTCGCCGACGGCGAAGCTCACCGTGCCGCTCGGCAGGACGCTCCCGGCAAAGTCGGCGCCGTCGACCGCAGCGCCTCCTGCGGCCCACTGGGCGCTGGCGGCGCCGCTCAGGTCTCCGCTACGGGTGACGGTGAAGGTGAAGGCCGTCGCGTCCCCGTCGCCTTCGGCCTTGCTGGCGTCGGTGGCAACGATCGACAGGGAAGCATCGTCGTTGCGGATGATGCCTTTCGCGGATGCGGCGCCAAGCGTCGTTCCGGGGCCGGGGTCGGACAGCGTCACCCAGAAGGCCTCGTTCGACTCGACGAGCGTGTCGCCGGTGACCGCGATGCTGATGACCTTCGTGCTTTCACCAGCGGCGAAGCTCACCATGCCGGACGGCGGGACGCCGCCGGTGAAGTCGGCGCCAGTGACCGCAGCGCCGGAAACGGCCCACCGGGCGCTGGCCGACCCGCTCAGATCGCCCGTACGGGTCACGGTGAAGGTGAAGGCCGAAGTGCCTGCCTGGCCTTCCGCCTTGGCGGCGCTGGTGGCAGCGATCGAGAGGATCGCCGGCGCGAAGTCGTCGTTGCGGATGATCCCGTCCGCCGCGGCGACGCCCAGGGTCGTTCCGGCGCTGGCATTGGACAGCGTCACCGAGAAGGTCTCGCTCAACTCCACGAGGGTATCGCCGGCCACGTCTATGCTGATGGTCTTCGTGCTCTCGCCGGGGGCGAAACTCACCGTGCCGGCCGGCAGAATGCCGCCCGTGAAGTCTGTGCCATCGACGGCGGCGCCGGTGACCGCCCATTGGGCGCTGGCGGCACCGCTCAGGTCGCCTGTTCGGGTGACGGTAAAGGTGAACGCCCCACTGCCCGACTGGCCTTCTACCTTGTCGGCGCTGGTGGCGGCGATCGATAGCGACGAATCGTCGTTGCGGATGACGCCCTTCGCCGAGGCGGTGCCAAGGGTCGTTCCGGGAGTGGGACTGGACAGCGTCACCCAGAAGGCCTCGTTCGATTCGACGAGGGTGTCTCCGGCCACACCGATACTGACGACCTTCGTGCTCTCGCCGGCGGCGAAACTCACCGTGCCGCTCGGCAGGATGCCGCCGGTGAAGTCCGCGCCATCGACGGCGGCGCCGGTGACCGCCCACTGGGCGCTGGCGGTCGCGCTCACGTCGCCCGTCCGGGTAACGGTGAAGGTGAACGCCGTACTGCCCGCCTGGCCTTCCCGCTTGCCGGCGTTGGTCGCGGCGATCGACAGCACCGCTTGCGCGACATCGTCGTTGACGATCGTGCCGGTCGCGCTGCCGTCGAGGATCGACGCGCCGTCCGATGGATCGGACAAGGTAATGGTGAAGGTCTCGTTGCCCTCGACGATCGCATCGCCGGCGATGGCGACCAGGATGTTCTGCTGCGTCACCCCGGGCGCGAAGGTGAGGATGCCGCTTTGGGCGGCGTAGTCCGGCCCGGCGAGCGCGGTGCCATTCGCCGTCGAGTAATGGACGCTGACGGTCGAGCTGGAGGCCTCCGTCAGGAAGACCGGGATGCTGAGATAGTGAGGGGTGCCGCCATCGCCCTCGGCAATCGACGCGTCGCCGGCAGTGAGGCCCACCGTTGGCACGCCATTGCGCACCGAGAAGACGTAGGTGCCGGGTGTTCCGATGTTGCTGGCGCTCTCCAGAGCGAGCAGGGCCGCCTGATCTCCGGATTGAGGAAGCTCGTAGTAGTCGATCCCGTTGCCGGCGCTGTAGCCGGCCCTGGCCGGTGTTCCCCCCAGACCGTCGCTGCCGCCCGACGCATTGCCGGTCGTCCAGTCGACGTTCTCGTACCGGAAGGTGATATCGAAGTCGCCCTGCGGGTTGATCTGGCGGATGCTGAGCTGGAAGGCATTCAGCTTGTTGGTCTGGCCGCTGTAGTAGCCGACATCGTCCCACGTGGCGGTGAAGGTGTTCGTGGCGATATCGAGGTCGTACCAGAGCAGATTCGAGCCGGTCGAGGTGCCGCCTGGCGTCGGCGCCACCGCGCCGCCGCGCGTGTCGATGTCGGCCCAGTAGGCGGCGATGATGGGATTGCTGGTCGCTCCGGTGATCCCGCTCGGCGTGAAGCTGCTCGAGGCCGCGTCGAAAGTCACGCTGCCGTTGTTGTTGAGATAGAACCCCGTGTAGTAGCGGCCGAAGAAGTTGATGCCCTGCGTGCCGAAGATCGGCGTCAGGTCGATGAAGCCCGTCGAGCCGTCGTCGTTGCCGGGCAAGGAGAATTCCCCGAACCCGGCGGCACCGCCCAGGCCGTTGACCAGCGACGTCATGGCGACCTCCCCCAAACGGTCAGCCCAAGTGTTCCCTGCGGGCCGGACGACTCAAGCCATCGTCCGTGGGCCCCTTCACCGATAGCCTAGTCTTCGGGGCTGCGTATGACAACGAACGGAACCCGATCAGGGGCCGTTTCGACGAAACGTGATTGCCGACCCCGGCGTCCGCCTGGATCGGACGGGCGAGGAGAGGCGGCCCATCTCTGGGCGCCTGGTGCTATGAAGAGGGATGGTCGAGAAACACGAAGCGCCCACCTTCTTCGCCGTTGCCCAGCAGATCCGCGACGCGCTGAACCACGTCGAGGCTGTCGCGGACGCACCCGACGCGCGGCAATCCGGCCTGCTGGTGCAGGCGGTTGCCCATCTTCGAGAGGGCAACCTTTCGCTGGCCCAGGATGCCGCCTTCCGGGCCTGCCGCCGCTCGCTGTCCCGGACCGGAACGACCATGGCCGCCATCGGCGCCGGCTCGACCCTCACGCTGGCCGATATCCGGGAGGACTTCTACCGTCTGCTGGCCGAGGCGCCGCCGTGGATGATGAACACACTGCTCTAGCGACGACGGCGGCAAGCCGGGCTGCGAAGGGCAAATCGCCTGGGAGAGTGGAGATGGTTGGAGCGCAGAGGATCGCGGCCTTCTGTACGCAGTGCCGGTCGCGCTGCGGCTGCGCAGCGATCGTCGAAGACGGACGATTGCGCGGGATCGAACCGCTGCCGGACCATCCCACCGGCCAGGCCCTGTGTCCCAAGGGGCGGGCGGCGCCGGAACTCGTCTATCATCCCGATCGGGTGACGCGTCCGCTTCGCCGCACGCAGCCGAAGGGAGCCGCCGATCCCGGCTGGACGCCGATCGGCTGGGACGAGGCGCTGGCCGAGATTGCCACACGCCTGTCCGACATTCGCGCGGCGCACGGCGCCGAACAGGTCGCCTTCTCCGTCACCACGCCGAGCGGATCGCACATCTCGGATTCGATCTCGTGGATCGAGCGTTTCATCCGCGCCTATGGCAGCCCGAATACGATCTACGGCACCGAGATCTGCAACTGGCACAAGGACCACGCCGCGCGCTTCACCTACGGCCACGATATCGGGACGCCGGATTTCGCCGGTACCGGCTGCATCGTGCTGTGGGGCAACAATCCCGCCGCGACCTGGCTCGCGCGCCAAGTAGAGATCCAGAAGGGTCTGAAGCGCGGCGCCCGCCTGGTCGTGATCGATCCGCGGCCGACGGCGCTGGCCAAGCGGGCGACCCAGTGGCTGCGGGTGCGCCCCGGCACCGACCAGGCGGTCGCCCTCGGGCTCGCGAACCTGCTGGTCTCGAGCGGACGCTTCGATCAGGCCTTTGCGGCAACGTGGACGAACGCCAGTCTGCTGGTGCGCGCCGATACTGGCCGCTTCCTGCGCGAGATAGATTTTCGCGACGACGGCCGGACCGACATCCTGTTCTCGCGCGCCGAGCAGGGCGGGGGGCTCCTGCCGTTCGATGCGACTCGCGGCACCTGGACTCCCGGAGACGCTGCACCCGCCCTGCGCTGGGAGGGCACGGTCGAAACGCCGGCCGGCCTCGTTCCGTGTCACACAGCGCTCGAAGCCTTTGCCAAGGTGGCCGCCGAGTATCCGCCGGAACGTGTCGCCGCCGTGAGCGGGGTCGAGCCCTCCGACCTCGCCAAGGCCGCCGACATCATCGCCGGTGCGGAGTCGGTGGCGTACTATGCCTGGAACGGTGTCGGGCAGAGTGTCACCGCCACGCAGACCGATCGCGCCATCTCGATCCTCTATGCGCTCACCGGCAGCTATGGCCGCAAGGGTGGCAACGTGCCCGGTGGCGCGGCGCCCTTCGTCGACATCTCCGGCCAGGACCTGCTGTCCCCGACGCAGCGCGACAAGGCGCTCGGCCTTGCCGAGCGGCCGCTCGGGCCCGGTCTGCACGGATGGGTGACGGCTCGCGACGTCTACAAGGCGGTGCTCGGGAAGACGCCTTATCCGGTGCGCATGCTGATGTCCTTCGGCACCAATCTTCTCGCGTCGCAGCCGGACACGGAGACCGCCCGCAAGGCGCTCTCCGCGCTGGAGTTCCATGTCCATGCGGACTTCTTCGTCAACGCGACGGCCCGTTATGCCGACATCATCCTCCCCGCGGCCACCTCGTGGGAACGGGAAGGGTTGCGCACTGGGTTCGATGGCAGCCTGGAGGGGCTGCGGCATGTCCAGCTGCGGCCCCCGGTGGTTGCGCCCGTCGGCGAAGCGCGCTCCGACACCGATATCGTGATGGGGCTCGCCGCGCGGCTCGGCCTCGGAGATCGCATGTTCGATCTCGATGCCGACCGCGGCCACGATGCGGCGCTGGCCAGGACGGGATTGACCGTCGAGACGCTGCGGCGCTCCCCGGAAGGCCTCGTGGTCGAGGGAGCCGTGCCGCTCGAGGCGCAGTCGATCGCGCAGGATGGTCGACCGCGCGGCTATCCGACCCCCACGCGCAAGATCGAGATCTATTCGGAACGACTGATGCTTGCCGGCTACCGGCCGGTCCCGGCGCTCGAGGCCGACGATCTCGTGCCGGCCGAGGCGGCCTACCCGCTGCGCCTCGGCAGTGCCAAGAGCGTCGCCTACTGTCACAGCCAGCATCGCAACATCGCCTCGTTGCGCCGTCTCGTGCCCGACCCGATCGTGGAGATCGCGCCCGCCGATGCCGCGGATCGCTCGATCGGGCCGGGCGATTGGGTTCGCATCCGGACGCGGAGCGGGAACGCGGTCGCCCGGGCCGTCCTCGTGCCGGGTCTCGCGCCAGGGGCCGTGTTCGGCCAGCATGGCTGGTGGATCGATGGGGCTGACGGCACGCCCTACGATCGCGACCATCCGCTGGCGGCAAACCTGAACGGCGCCATCGGTACCGACCGGGCGGATCCCGTCAGCGGATCGATCCCGCTGCGATGCTCGTGGTGCGAGATCGAGAGGGTGTCACCTCAGGCGTCATCGGATTGATGCGCGGGCGTTAGAACTCCAGCAGATTGTCCCGCAGATGCTTGTGAGCATAGGCTTTGCGGGTCAGGCCCTGGCGCTGCAGCTCGGGCACCAGCCCGTCGCAGACCTCCATGATGCCGCGACGGTCGATCGGCGTGTCGGAGATCAGGAAGCCGTCGCCGCCCACTTCCTCCATGACCTCGCGCATCACGCCCGCCACGTGCTCCGGCGTGCCGGTATAGTCGAGGCTGCCCTTGGCGGCGTAGCCGCGCACGATCTCGCGGAGCGGTTTGCCGAGCCAGCGGGCCAGCGAGGACTGATGGCCGTTTGTCTTCAGATCCATCGGCAGGGTCTCGTCGAGATCGAACTTCGAGAAGTCGATGCCGGTCAGCCGCGACATGCCGGCGAGCTGCATGTCGACGAACTTCAGCGAGTCCTCCTGCTGCAGGCGGCGCCGCTCGCGCGCCGCTTCCATCGTGGTATCGACGATCGGCGAGCACAGGAACAGGAGCTTGATGTCGTCGGGGTTGCGTCCCATGGCGGCGGCGTTGGTGCGTACCTCCTGGCGATAGGCCTTCATCTTCTGGATGTCGCTGCCTTCCGTGATGATCGTGTCCGCCCACTTCGACGCGAACTTCTTGCCGGCCGCCGAACCGCCGGCCTGCACGATCGGTACCCGCCCCTGGGGCGAGCGCGGCGCGTTGATCGGCCCGCGCACCTTGAAGTACTTGCCCTCGTGGTTGATCGGCCGGACCTTCCTGCCGTCGGCGAACATCGGCGTCTCGCGATCGAGCACGACCGCATCCGCGTCCCAGGCTTCCCACAACTTCGTTACGACGTCGGCGAACTCGTCGGCGACCTCGTAGCGCTCGTCGTGCGGCCGGTGCTTCTCGTGGCCGTAGTTCTGCGCGGTGCCGTCGTTGCTGCCCGTCACGCAGTTCCAGCCGATACGGCCCTCGGTGACATGGTCCAGGGAGTTGATGAGGCGGGCCGCCAGATAGGGCGGGTACTCCGAGATCGAGAGGGTCGGCACGATGCCGAGATGGGTGGTTGCCTGCGCGAGGTAAGGAACGAGTACTGGCGGGTCGAGCTTGGGAGAGCCCTGGGCGTATTGCAGGTAGGTGTCGTGGTTGCCCTTGTAGGTATAGGGCACGTTCGACGAGTCCTCGATGATCATGTAGTCGAAGCAGCCGCGCTCCATCCCTTTGGCCAGGTCGATGAAGATGTCGGGCATCATCCAGCGCTGGACGTCGGAGGCGCTGCCCGCCCACATCGAGCGCCAGTTCTTGGAGGCGAAACTCTGGCCCAGGAACCAGGCGAGATGAAACGGCTTAGGCATGCGACGGTACTCCTTCGAGGCGAATGCATTTGGCCCAGTGTCCGCCACCCAGCGGATACTGCGGCGGTTCGATGGCTGCGCACTCGGCGACGGCCATCGGGCAACGTGTGCGGAAGCGGCACCCGGACGGCGGATTGGCCGGATTGGGCAGGTCACCCTTCAGAATGATGCGCTGCCGCCGGGCTTCGATGTCGGGGTCGGGCACGGGGACGGCCGACATCAGCGACTTGGTGTAGGGATGGGCTGCGGCGGTATAGATCTCTTCCTTGCTCGCCATCTCGACGATCTTGCCGAGATACATCACCGCCACGCGGTCGCTGATGTGGCGCACGACCGAGAGATCGTGGCTGATGAAGATGTAGGTGAGGCCGAGCTGCTCCTGCAGGTCCTGCAGCAGGTTCACGATCTGCGCCTGGATCGACACGTCGAGCGCCGAGACCGGCTCGTCGCAGATGATCAGCTCGGGCTCGACCGCGAGCGCGCGGCAGATGGCCACCCGCTGCGCCTGGCCGCCGCTCAGCTCGTGCGGGTAGCGTTCGAAGAAATGGCCCGTGAGGCCGACCATGCCCAGCAGGTCGCGGATGCGGCCGGCGCGGGCACTGCCGCGATACAGCCCGTGGATGTCGAGGGCCTCGCCGATCAGGTCGCCGATTGGCATACGCGGATTGAGCGAGGCGTGCGCGTCCTGGAAGATGATCTGCATCTTGCGCCGCAGCCGGCGCAGGTCGCGCTTGCCGACCTGGCAGAGATCGGTGCCGCCGAACAGCACCCGGCCCGCAGTCGCCCGCACGAGCTGCAGGATGGCGTAGCCTGTCGTCGACTTGCCGCAGCCGGACTCGCCCACCAGACCCAGCGTCTTGCCCTTCTCGACCGAGAAGGTGACGCCGTCGACGGCCTTCACCGTTCCCGGGGCACCCGGGCGGCCGAACTGGACTTCGAGGTCTTCGATTTCGAGAAGCGTGCTCATCGGACGTTCGTGGGGGCGAGGTCGGCGAGGCATCGGGCCCAATGTCCGCCGCCCAGCTCGCGCCTCTCGGGCGGGACGGACTGGCAGGCCGGGATCGAGACGCGGCAGCGCGGCAGGAAGGGACAGAGCTCGATCGGGTCGATCAGGCTGGGCGGCACGCCCTCGATCGGCGTGAGCCGGCGCACGCCGACGCCGTCGACACGCGGCGTCGAGCCCATGAGTCCCAGCGTGTAGCCGTGGCTCGGACGATGGAACAGTTCGCGGATCGGGCCCGACTCGACGACATTGCCGGCATACATGACGTTGACCCTGTCGCACAGGCCCGCGACGACGCCGAGATCGTGGCTGATCCAGATCACCGAGGTGCCCCGTTCACGGGTCAGGCGCTTCACCAGGTCGATGATCTGGGCCTGGATGGTGACGTCGAGCGCGGTCGTGGCCTCGTCGGCGATCAGCAGGCGCGGATTGCACGAGAGCGCGATCGCGATCATGACCCGCTGGCGCATGCCGCCGGAGAATTGATGCGGATAGGCGGCGAGGCGTTTCTCCGCCGAGGGAATGCCGACCGTCTCCAGCAGCTCGATGGCGCGGCGCTTGGCGGCCGGCCCGTCGAGCTTCTGGTGTCGGTGCAGCACTTCCAGGATCTGGCGGCCGATGGTGAGCACCGGGTTGAGCGAGCGCATCGGGTCCTGGAACACCATGGCCATGCTCGAGCCGCGCTCCTCCCGCATCTCGGCCTCACTGAGCTGCAGCAGCTCGCGGCCGTCGAAGGCCAGGCTGTCGGCGGCGATGTGGCCCGGCGGCTCGGGCACCAGGCGCATGATCGACATGGCCGTGACGCTCTTGCCGCTGCCGCTTTCGCCGACGAGACCCAGGATCTCGCCCTCGGCCAGGTCGAACGATACGCCATCGACCGCGCGTACATCGCCGCGATCG
Source organism: uncultured Reyranella sp. (assembly GCA_964588065.1). GTDB lineage: Bacteria > Pseudomonadota > Alphaproteobacteria > Reyranellales > Reyranellaceae > Reyranella. Next base: position 58,149 of record CAZPOS010000003.1, on the reverse strand, counting down.
GTGGCGAAGCGTGTGCGGAGGTTGCGGACACGCAGCAGGGTCATGCGTCGGCCTTCACGCTGCGGCGCGTCCGCCACGCCCGGGGATCGAGCGCATCGCGCAGCCCGTCGCCCATGAAGTTGATGCTGAGCACGCAGATCGCGATGACCGAGGTGGGTGCCAGGAACATCCAGGGGGCATCGCCCAGGAATCGCCGCGCCTCGCTCATGTCGCGCCCCCAGCTCGGCTCAGGCGGCTGGGTGCCGAAACCCAGGAAGCTGAGCGATGCCTCCGAGACGACGGCGGCGGCGAAGACGGCGGTGAGCTGGACGACGATGGGCGAGACCATGTTGCGCAGCATGTGGGAGAGCACGATGCGCATCGGATTGGCGCCGAGGGCGCGCGCCGCCGTGACATAGACGTCCTCGCGTATCGCAAGCGCGCTCCCGCGGATCATGCGCGCCAGGATGGGCGCCTGGACGAGGCCCAGCGCCAGCATGACGTTCTTGATGTCGGGACCGAGCAGTCCGACCAGCGCCACCGCCAGCAGCAGCGGCGGGAAGGTCAGGAAGGCGTCGACCAGCCGCATCAGCATGTTGTCGACCCGGCCGCCGAAGTACCCCGAGGCGAGGCCGAGCGGCACGCCGAAGGTGAAGGCAAAGCCCACGACCAGAAGCCCGACGGCCAGTGAGGTGCGGCCACCCCAGAGCATGCGCGAGAACACGTCGCGGCCGAAATGGTCGGTGCCCATCGGATGCTCGAACGAGGGCGGCTTGAGTTTCATCGAGAGCTTGATCTGGATGGGGTCGTAGGGCGCCACCCAGGGCGCGAAGGCGGTCGCCAGGCAGATCAGTAGCAGGATGACGAAGCCCACGGTGGCGGCGCGGTTGCGCGGGAACTGCCGTGCGGCGAGCGCCAGCGAGCCGCGGAACTTGAGCGGAGCGGGGGAGGGTAGGGTGCGCGCGTCGGCCATGGTCAGTACCGGATGCGCGGATCGAGCAGCGCGTACATCATGTCCGCGAGAATGTTCATGATCAGGAAGAAGACCGCGATCACGAGCGTGAATCCCTGGATCACGGGGAAGTCGCGGTTGATCACGGCGTTCAGCACCGCCGAGCCCATGCCCGGCACCGCGAAGATGTACTCGATCGTGACCTGGACGCCGATCATGTAGCCGAACTGCACCGCCGCCATGGTCACGAACGGGATCATCGCGTTCTTGAGCGCGTGGATGATCACGATGGTGGCGGGCAGCAGGCCCTTGGCCCGTGCGGTGCGCATATAGTCCTGCGACAGCACGTCGATCATGCTGGAGCGGAGCAGGCGGGTCAGCATCGCCGTTTGCAGCGAGCCCAGCGCGACGGCGGGAATGATGAAGGGACTGTAATGCTTCCAGAAGCCGCCCGCCTCGGCTTCGGACGAACCGATGCCGGTGATCGGCAGCCAGTCGAGCTTGATCGAGAACACGTAGATCAGGATCAGCGCCAGGCCGAAGTTCGGCACGGCGAAGCCCAGCACCGTGTAGCCGGTACAGAGATAGTCGATCCAGCTGTTGCGCCGGAGCGCCGCGATCACGCCGAGCGGGATCGAGACCAGCAGCGCGAACAGCATGCCGGCGCTCGCCAGTTGCAGGCTGATCGGCAGGCGCTCGGCGATCAGCGTCGTCACGCGATCGTTCAGCCGCATCGAGCGGCCGAGGTCGCCGGTCAACACCTTGCCGATCCAGAGGCCATATTGCTCGGGCAGCGAGCGGTCGAGGTTGAACTCCTCGCGCATCGCCTTCGCCGCCTCGGGCGAGGTCTGCATGCCGAGCATGATCGTCACCGGATCGCCCGGCGTCGCGCGCGTGATGGCGAAGGTCATCAGCGACACGACGAGGAGAACCAGCGGCACCTGGATGAGGCGCCGCCCGAGATAGGACCACATTGCCCGGCCTATCCTTTCGCGTGAGCGCGGCCGGTCATGACCAGAACACGGTGTCGAGCTTCTCGGTGTACTCCTGCGGCGCCGGCTCGAAGCCCTGGATCTTGCTGTTGTAGATCTGGATGTTGTTCGTGTTGCAGTGATAGATGATCGGACACTCCTCGAGCGTCGTGTCGACGATCTTGTGGTACAGGGCCTCGCGCTTGGCGGCATCGAGCTCGCCGCGCGCGCCGTCCAGCATCGCGTCCATCGTCGCCACGTTGTAGGCCGATGCGTTGCCCTGGCCGTGCAGGAACCACCACGAGGTCGCGTCGGGATCGGGCGCGACCAGGGTGATGTCCTCGAGATGCTGGTCGTATTTCTTGTTGAGCCACAGGCTGTTGAAGCCGCCCATGTCCATGTTCTTGATCTTGTAGGTGATGCCGATCTGGCTGACCATCGCGGCGACGAGCTCGAGTTCCTTGCGCAGCCAGTCCTTGTCCGAGGTGATGACCTCGACCTCGTAGCCCTTCACGCCGGCCTGCGCCATCAGCTCCTTGGCCTTCTTGAGGTCGCCGTTCTTCGGGTACTTCAGCATCGGCTGGCGATGGCCCATGTAGCCGGCGGGGATCTGGTTATCGGTGGCGATCGCCTCGCCATAGTAGATCTCGTTGACGATCGCCTCGCGGTCGATCGCGTAGGAGATCGCCTGGCGCACCAGCTTGTTGTGGAACGGCGCGTCCGGCTTGCCGCTCTTCAGGTTGAACTGCTGATAGTCCCACGCCCAGCCGGGCGTCGACTTCACCGTGTACCGCGTGTCCTTGCGCAGGGCCTTCATGTCTTTCGGATCGGGATGGGTCACGAAGTCGAGTTCGCCCTTCTGCAGGGCCTGCAGCCGCGTGGTCGAATCGGGGATCGCGCGGTAGACGACACGGTCGAGCTTGGGGAAGCCGGGGCGCCAGTACTCGGGATGCCGGGCGAGAACGATCTCTGTGCCCTTCTTGCTCTCGATCTGGAACGGACCGTTGCCGACCGGCGTGGCGCTGTAGGCGTCATTGCCCATCTCCTTGTGCGCCTTGGCCGATATGATCGTGCCGCCGTAGCCCATGGTGATGCCCGGGAAGGCGCCGAACGGTGTCTTGGTCTTCACCTCGACGACATACTTGCCGTCGGCCTTCACCGTTGCGATCGGGAACAGCGATGTTCCCATCTGGAAGCTCTTCGACGATATGTGGAAGTTGTACGTGTATTCCACGTCCTCGGCGGTGAATTCACCGAATCCCTTCTGCCACTTCACGCCTTCGCGGATCTTGATGCGCCAGGTCAACGGATCGGGATTGGTCCACTCCAGCGCCATGTTCGGCATGATGGAGCGATCCTTGAAGTTGATCGTCACCAGCCCGTCGAACACATTGTACATCACCAGGCTTCCCTGGATGTCCGAGCGGATCACCGGACTGAGGTTGCCGAACTCGCCGCCCCACGTGCCGACGCGGAGATCGCGTTTGCCCTGCGCGATCGCCGGCGCGCCGAGCAGGAGTCCCGTACCGAGTGCTCCGGCGCCGAACCCGCGCCGCGTGATGCCTCGACCGCCTGTCGTCCGGAACCCCTTGCTCATCGCCGTCTCCTTTGGATTAGAAACCTCTGTCGAATTCCTTCAGGCCGTTCTCGATGATCTGGTGCAGCACCGTGATCAGAGCGGCTTGCAATCTGTCGGACGTGCCGTCGACGTAGGGAATGAGCCTCGAGTAAGCCCCGTCCATCGCGCCGCCGGCGACGCTCGCCTGCACGATCCGAAGTTCCGTCGCCTCGTCGTGCAGGATCTCGCGGTCTCCCAGATGGCCCGCGAGCGCCGCCGCGATGCCATAGGCGCCCCAGTTCGACACCGCGGCGAAGACCAGCACGTCGCATTCAGTAACCGTGCCAACCCCGCCATGGCAGGGGCAGCCGCAGTCCTTGCCGAAAGGCTGGATCTCGGCCACCGCCTCCTTGATCAGTCCGCAGCCGATTTCGTTGCCGCCATCGCCGACGCCGATCGTGGGAATGCCCGTCGTCTTTGCCTGTTCCGCGAGGTGATAGGCGCTGGCGATCTTGTCCGGCGTGCGCGGCGTGCCCATGATCGAGTGATAGACGCCCTTGATGTTGGGTCCGACCTTCTCGATGAAGATCATGGCAGCCGGCTTGTACTTCTCGATCAGCGCGGCGGCGGCTTCCTTGCCTTCGGCATCGCCGAGCGGGAAGTTGATCGCCAGGGCGCAGGAGCGGCGCTGCTTGAAGAGTTCTTCGTCGTAGACGGCGAGGCCGGCTGCTTCGGTCGACTTGATCACCGCGGGCATGTTGCGCTCTTCGCTGATCAGGATCGGCTTGCCGCCCAGCCCGAACTCGATGGCCCGCGCGATCGCCGCGGCACCCGGGGGGCCGTCGGTCTCGCCCGCAGGCAGTCCCGGCGGCGTGCCGGCGCCGGTGATGACGAACACGTTGTCGCCGGGCTTGATCTTCTCCTTCAGCAGCTTGGCGGCCAGCCAGGTCAGCGGCTTCTTCTGCTTCTTCCGGGCGGCCTCGTAGAGCGGATAGGTGACGCCGCGCGGCAGGCCGGCGCGGAAGCGCATCTCGATGTTGATGGCGCGGTCGATCGAATCGCCGACGATCTCGTCGATAGCCATGATTTACCCCTGCAAAGTCTGTCTGAAAGTGTCGGTCAGTGGGTGAGGCCCGCATCGGGCGGCTCGAGGTTCTTGCGCACGATGTTCGACAGGAACTGCATGCACGCCATCGACGTCTCGCCGTCGAGGCCGTCGACCAGGAACTCCGTCGTGCAGTACATCGCCTCGAGGCCGCCGGCGTCGAGGCAGGCCTGGACGATGCGCTTCTCCATGTCCGGCGAATGGACGAGCTGCGGCTTCTTCAGGAGATAGGCGAGGCAGGCCTCGACGCCGTAGCAGCCCCAGTTCGACATCATCGCCGGGATCACGATGTCGGTCTTCACGACGGTGGCGAGCGCCTTGCCCTTCGGCATGGTCTCCACCACCGTGTCGTAGATCGTGCCGAACCCCAGTTCGTTGCCGTGATCGCCGATGCCGACCGAGAAGATGTTTCGTCTGTTTGCCTCGGTGACGACGCCGCCGATGTCGATGCAGCCCTGGAACTGGGAGTCCGGTCCGGTGAGCGGCAGGCCGGTCGCGGTATGGACGTTGCCGTCGGCGCCGGCGCCGAGACGCTCGGCCGAGACGACGGCCTTGGGCTGGTATTTCGCGTAGATCTCGGCGATCCACCCGTCGATCTTCGATTGGTCTTCCGGCGCGTTCTCGATCGCGGCGCCGAGATGACGGTCGCGTGCCTGCTCGAACGGCTTCACCATCAGGCCGGCGGCTTCGCTGGACGCGACGATCGGATCGGCATGGCAGGCTTCGTTCACGAACACCGGAACGGCGGCCAGTCCGCGATAGAGGATGCGCGCGAGCGACGCGGCGCCCGGCGGCCCGTCGCTCTCGCCCTTGGGCATCGTGGGCTCGTAGCCCGCGCCGGTCATGATGAAGACGACGTCGCCCTTCCCGAGCACCTTCTGCAGGCCTTTGGCCGCGGCCATCGTGACCGGCTTGTCGCCCGCGGCCTTGCGCGCCGCGAGGTACATCGGCAGCAGGATGCCATGCGGCATGCCGTGGTTCTTGGCTTCGATCGTGATCAGCCGGTCGACGGCCTCTCCCACCATGTCGAGCATGACGATCTCCTCTCGCGAACGGGCCCGAATTGGGCGCCTTGGCCTGTGATCCGACAAGCGCCATTTCGGCGTTGATGCGATGCCGGAACGGCATCAGTCTGGAAGCAGCGGGAGTCCATGAAATGATCAGTCAGTCTTTGCGCTATTTCTCAGTGATTGCGCGGCACGGATCGATTCGCGAGGCGGCGGAGGAACTGCACATTGCCCAATCCGCGCTCAGCCGGCAGATCCAGAAACTCGAGGAGGACTTCGGTGTCCCGCTGTTCCATCGACATGCGCGCGGCGTCCAGCTGACCTCGGCAGGTGAGATCTTCCTCCGCCACGCCCAGATCAATCTCAGGCAGATCGAGCGCGTCCGGTCGGAAATCGACGCGCTGAAAGGATTGCGCCGCGGCGTCGTCACGATCCGGTCGATCGAAGCCCTGGTGCCGCACCTGCTGCCGCGGACCGTGACGCGTTTCGTCGGGCGCTATCCCGGCATTCAGTTCGAGGTCACGATCGACGGCTCCGACCAGGTAGTGGCTGCCGTTCGCGAGGGCCGTGCCGACATCGGTCTCGCCTTCTATCCGCCTGCGGAGACCGAGCTGGAAACCGTGTTCAAGATGCGGGAGCCACTCGTCGCGGTGATGTCGGCGGACCATCCGCTCGCCGACCGTCCGCGGGTTTCACTGGCCGACTGTGCCGCCTGGCCCATCGCGTCACCGATGAAGCATACCGGCAGCAGGATACTGATCGACGTCGCCTGCAAGGCTGCCGGTATCCATATTGCACCGTCGCTCGAGACCAATTCGTTCCAGCTCAGGATCGAATTCGTGAAGGTGAATCATGGAATCACGTTCCTCTCGCGCCTTTCGGCCTGGGACAACCTGCGCTCGGGCGAGCTGGCCGCGGTGCCGATCAGGGATGGTCTGGTGAACAACGCCAGCATCGACGCGATCGTGCATTCGGCGCGGCAGCTGCCGCTGGCGGCGGAGGAGTTCCTGCGCTTTCTGCAAGGCGAGTTCCAGGATCTGCACGAACTGGCCCATGCGCCATCGAAGCGCGAGGGGGCCGCCGCTTCGGCACGCTCCGTGCGTGGCACAACGAAGGCATCGCCCGCAAAGGTGCCGGGAGACAAACGCACATGACCTTCACACTCCTTGCCCGTTGTCCGACGAGCGGCCAGGTGGGCATCGGCATCGCCACCTATTCGATAACCGTTGGGCTCTACTGCAATGGCCTGCGCGGCAATGTCGGCGCGACCATGACGCAGGCCTTCGTCAACCAGGGCAACAATCCGCTGGCGCTTGGACTGCTCGCGCAGGGGTACGCCCCCGAGCATGTCATGTCCGAACTCGAGGCCAACGATCCCAACCACGAGTTCCGTCAGATCGCGGTGATCGATCGTATGGGCCGGATCGCCGCCTACAGCGGACCCAAGAATCGCGGCTGGGCGGGTCATGTCACGGGCGACGGTTACGTCGCGATGGGGAATGTGCTGGCGGGCAAGCCGGTCGTCGATGCCATGGCTGCGGCTTATGAAGGTGCCACGGACCTTTCTTTCGAGCGCCGTCTGCTGGCGGCGATCGAAGCGGGCCGGGATGCCGGCGGTCAGGTCGGCAACGACGGCCATCTCCCGGAACGTTCGGCCGCCGTGATGGTTTATGGCGACCACGATCACGCCGAATTCGACCTGCGCGTCGACCTGCACGACACGGCGGTCGAGGAACTGCGCCGTGCCTTCGAGGAGTACGAGCTCTATCGCGACTACTACAAGCAGCGGGCCCGCAATCCGAAGGATGCGATTCCCCAATATGCCTTTGCCCAGTCGCTCTCCCGGAAGCCGGAGGCCGCCCGATGACCTACTCCGTGATCGGGCGCTGCCGGCGCACCGGCCGTCTGGGCCTGGGCACCGCCACCTTTTCGCTGGCGGTGGGCGGGTGCTGCGAAGGCATCGCCGCCAATATCGGCGTCTGCAAGACGCAGGCTTTTCCCAACCGGACCAACGATCCGCTCGGCATCAAGCTGCTGGCACAGGGCTATGGCCCGGCACGCGTCATGGAGATCCTCGCCGGAAACGACACCGAGCACGGCTTTCGCCAGGTCGCGATCATGGACCGTGACGGCAGGGTCGCTGCGCACACCGGGCCGGCCTGCCGTGGCTGGGCGGGGCACAAGGAAGCGGCCGATTGCGTGGTTTTCGGGAACGGCCTGTTCGGTCCGCAGGTGCTGGACGGCATGATCGCGGGCTTCCTCGCGCAGCCCGACGAAGCCCTGGAGTATCGCCTGCTGCGCGCGATCGAAGGGGGGCGCGACGCCGGTGGCCAGGGGCCGGCCGACGCCCACCGCCCCGAGCGCTCGGCGGCGATCAAAGTCGTCAACCGCCGCGACTTTCCCGACGTCGATGTCCGGGTCGACGTGCACGAGACCGCCGTCGAGGCGCTGCGGCGCGTGCTCGAGGAGTTCAAGCTCTACGAGGAATTCTATCGCGGCCGCGACACCGATCCGTCGAAGGCGATCCCGCAGGACGTCTTTGCCAAGCAGCTCGAAGCGAAGCGCGCGAGGGAGAACGCATGACCTACACCATCCTCGGGCGCTGTGCGAAGACCGGGCGGGTCGGCATCGGCATCGCCACCTTCTCGATCACGGTGGGCCGCTACGCCCATTCGACGAAATCGAATGCAGGCGTCACGGTCACCCAGGCCAACGCCAACGAGAACAACAACGCGCTCGCGCTCCGCCTGCTGTCGCAGGGGCTCAGTGCCACGGCCGTGCTCGACCGGCTCAAGGCCAATGACGTCTATCACCCTTACCGCCAGATCGGCGTAATCGATCGCACCGGTGCGGTGGCGGCCTATACCGGTGCCCATGTGCGTGGCTGGGCGGGAGAGGCAACGGGCCCCGGCTATATCGCCACCGGCAACGGGCTGCGCGGCCAACAGGTCGTGGAGGCGATCGCCAAGGGTTTCCTCGCCGAGCCCGACGCGGACCTCGAGCACCGGTTGCTGCTGGCTCTCGAATATGGCCGCGATGCCGGCGGGCAGGGCACGGCGACGACCCACCGCACCGAGCGCTCGGCGGCGCTCCAGGTCTCCTCGCGCCACATCCATCCCGACATTGACCTGCGCGTCGACCTGCACGACAACGCGGTCGACGAGCTGCGGCGCGTCTGGACGGTCTACAAGCAGTACGAGGCCTATTATGCCGAGCGAGGGCGCAATCCACGCAATGCGCCGGGGCAGGAGGCTTTCATGGCAACCCTCAAGCCGGCGGCGGAGTGAGTCATGACCTTTTCGATCATCGCTCGCTGTCCGAACACCGGCCGGCTCGGCCTCGGCGTCACCACCTTCTCGATCGCCGCCGGCGGACGCTGCGAGGGTATCCGCTTCGGCGCCGGCGTCTGCAAGACGCAGGCCTATGTGAAGCGCGACAACGACCTGATCGCGCTGGAGCTGCTTCAACAGGGCAGGGCGCCGATGGGCGTGATGGCCGCGCTGAAGGCCGACGATCCCGACCATGACTGGCGCCAGATCGCCATCATCGATCGCGAGGGGAGGACGGCCGCGCACACCGGCCCGGGCTGCCGGCCGTGGGCCGGTCATCACGAAGGTGATGGCTTCGTGGCCTTCGGCAACGTGCTGGCCGGCCCCGAAGTGATCGACGGTATCGTCGCCGGCTACCTCAAGGACCCCGCGGCCGCGCTGGAATTCAGGCTGCTGGCGGCACTCGAGGGCGGTCGCGATGCGGGCGGACAAATCGGGACCGACGGCCACCTGCCCGAGCGGTCGGCCGCGATCTTCGTCGCTTCCGAGCCCGACCATTTCGATATCGACGTCCGGGTCGACCTGCATGACGACGCAGTGACCGAACTGCGCCGCGTTTTGGAGGAGTTCAAGATCTACGAGGCATTCTATCGCGACCGCGGTCATCGCCCCGACCTGGCGATCAGTCAGGCTGAGTTCGTCGCGAACCTGACGAAGAAGGCGGTCGCCTGACCATGGCCAAGGACCATTTCCATCTCGCCTGGTTCCTGTCGCAGGGCTACGGCCCCAAGGCCTGGCGCTCGATGTGGCCCGGCACCGAATACGACAGGCATCGCTGGATGATGCCGGACATCTTCGTCGATCTGGCGAAAGGGCTGGAGCGCGGCTGCTTCGACTACATGATCATCGAGGACTCCTCGATGGTGCCCTACACCTACAAGGGCAGCCACGACACCTACCTCAAATACGCCGCCAGCACGCCCAAGCTGGATCCCGCCGTCCTGGTGCCGTGGCTGGCGATGGCGACGAAGCATCTCGGCCTGGTGCCCACGCTCTCGACCTCGGAGTATCCGCCCTACCTGCTGGCGCGCCTCGTCAACTCGCTGGATCACGTCACCGAGGGCCGCATCGGCTGGAACTGCGTCACCGGCAGCAACGACGGCGCCGCCGAGAATTACGGCCAGGCCGGCCAGCGGCCGCACGACGAGCGCTACGACGTCGCCGACGAGTTCGCGGACGTGGTCACCCGGCTGTGGGAGGCGTGGGACGCGGATGCGGTCTTGCTCGATCGCGAGACGCCGATGTTTGCCGACGGCCGGAAAGTGCGGCCGATCCATCATGAGGGCAAGTACTTCAAGGTGCGCGGGCCGATCAACGCGCCCCGCTCGCCGCAGGGGCGGGTGCCGATCTGCCAGGCCGGAGGGTCGGCGCGCGGTCAGGCCTTCGCCTCCCGGTGGGCCGACACGATCATCACCAACGCCGTCACCGTCGAGGGCATGAAGAGCTTCCGCGAGGATATCCGCCGCCAGGCCGCGGGCTGGGGCCGCAATCCCGACGACATCAAGGTGCTGTTCCTGGCCTATCCGATCGTCGACACCACGATGGAGACCGCCCGCGAGCGCCGCCGGCTCGAGCAGGAGGATTTCGGCAGGCATCTCGACCTGCAGCTCTCGGGCATGTCGCGCCTCACCAACATCGACTTCGCGCAGTTCGATCCCGACGAGCCGTTGCCGGAGCATCTGCGGACCAACGGGCATCAGTCCTCGCTCGCCAAATGGATCGGCAAGACCCCGCGCTCCCTCGCCAGCGGCCTCAACAGCCGGCAGGGCATCGACCTGGTGGGGACACCCGATCACGTCGCGGGTCAGATGCAGGAGATCATGCAGGAAGTGGGCGGCGACGGATTCCTGCTGTTCAACGCCCACTTCGACCGGCGCTACATCATGGAGATTTGCGACGGTCTGGTGCCCGAGTTGCAGCGCCGCGGCCTGACGCGCAAGGCCTATGCGCACAGGCACTTGCGGGACAATCTGATGGAGTTCTAGGGCGGCAGTGAAAGCGAGAAGACGTCGAAAGCTGCCGGTTGCGGCCTTGCCACTTGATGGCTCACAGGTCGATCGGCTATTGCCACAGCCTTACCTGTACTCCGCTGTTCGGCAGAAGTAGGCCCATTGCGATCACATCGAGCAGATGCCCCCTCTCCAGACCTGAAGCCAGATCGCGGGTTTGAGTACGCTGGCAACGAACTCCCTTCGCCCACAGAGCGCGCAACACGGAAGCGCACGCCGCAGGCGCCATCGGGCGTCGCGCAGAAGCGCCGACGCGGCAAGCGGGTTGCCGCTCCGCTGATCGTCCGCCCCTATCTGGTGACGGAGATCCCGGGCCGTGGCCTGGGACTGACCGCCAGCACCGACATCGACCGGCGTACCAAGATCGATGACTGCTTCACCTGGGAACTGCCCAGGCGGGACATCAAGCACGTCACCGAGACGGTCCTGAACGGCAATTACTTCGAACATCCCGTCAATGCCCGGCACGGCCTGATCGCCATCGGTCACGTATCGCTGATCAATCACGATCCGGACCCGAACTGCGAATGGCGGATGCTGCAGGTCCACGACCGCTGGATGATCGAGGTCTGGTCGATCCGCCGCGTCGCCAGCGGCGAGGAGCTGACCTTCGACTACGGCTACGATCTGACCAAGACCTAGCGTCGCGGTGGCGGCCAAGCCAGCCGCGCGCGAACCGTTCTCCAGACTGTTCAGTAGGCGGCCTCAAGAAGCCGCTCCGCCGCGGCAATGCGTTCGCCATCGGATCGGACGCCGGCGTTGGCATTGAAGTTCTTCACCGTCTGCCCTGCGATGAGGGGGATTGCCGATCGCGGGATGTTCATCTCGCTGAGACGGATCGGCATTCCCACGCTGCGGTAGAGTCGTTCCAGCTCGTCCGCGATGGCCGGCCTGAGCGGCTTGGTGCTGCCACCGAGGCCGAGGGCTTCGGCGACGACCTGCGCCGCGGCGGCGTCGTCATCCTGTACCAACCGGATCTTGGTGGCGTGGATGGTGGAGATCGACTCGCCCTGGCCGACATGCGGGAACTGGACGTGCAGGGCGGTGGAGACGGCATAGTCTCCGCCGAAGGAAGAGCTCGCGCCCATACGGGCGCCGTCGTCCTCGGCCCGGTTCTGCAGGAAGGCCGCGATGCACAGGTCGGCGCGCGAGGCCGCATCGTCGCGATTCTGCGCAAGGCCCGAATAGGCGCGAAAGGCGAGACGGAAGGCCTGGAGGCGATCGCCTTCGACCAGCGGATTGGATTCGGCGGCGGCGATGGCTGCAACGGCACTGGAGAAGACCGTGGTGGCGGTCGACCGGTGCGAAGAAGAGGGCGTCGTCATCAGCACGTCGTGGTCCAGCAGGATCGCCTGCGGCCGGGTCTTGGGATCGAAGAATTCCATGCGATGATCCAGGTCGTCGTTCTTCAGGCCCGTTCCGGCGCGGTTCATGGCGCTGGTGGGCGTCGTCGGGATGTTGACGATGGGCAGCTTGGGCGCCGCGAGGCGCGGGCTGTAGGCCGGCTTGTCGGCCGGGTACTGCGTCATGAGCTCGAAGGGATCGCGATCCTCTCCGAGGAAGATGGCGACGGCCCGCGTGGCGACGAGCACGCTTCCGCCGCCGACGGCGATGAGGAGATCGGCCCTGGCCTCGCGCGCGGCCTCCGTGGCGGCGCAGACGTTGGGGTAGGGGCAGTCCTTCTCGATTCGGTCGAACACGCCGGCGAAGGTCGCCCCCAGAGCCTTCTCGATCCGGCGAACGGTGTCGGTTCGCCCGTTGATCGACGGCGAGCAGATGACGAAGGCGCGCTTGGCGCCGGCGCGGGCGACGACTTCCCTGAGGGGAGCCTCCAGGACGTTCGTTCCGCAGTACAGACGCCAGCTATGGCCCGAGGCACGAAAGCTCACTGATTTCCTCCTGGTCTTCGCGATCTTGCGACACCGATAGCATATTTTGCCGCCGTCCATGGCTGCACCGCGCTATGGTGGCGGCGTCCGTCGTGTGGGGAGTGAATCCAGTGGCATCGCCGTCGTCCGTCGCCGTCATGAGCGGTCTCGCCCTCGAGGTGGCCGTCAATCGTTGGCTGAAGCCGTCCTTCGAGGCCGCGTCGCCGTTCCGCCTGGAGATCGACTGGCGTCCGACCACCGCCCTGATGAAGTCGATCGGAGAAGGGCAGCGCGCCGACGTGATCATCGCCATCGACGGCGCCATGGACAGGCTCTGCGCCGACCGCATCGTGCGCCCCGAGACCCGCGTCTGCCTTGCCGATTCGATCCTGGGCGTCGGCGTCCGCGAGGGCGCGCCGAAACCCGACGTTTCGACGGTCGAGGCGTTCAAGCGGGCGTTGGTCGGCGCGCGGGCGGTGGCCTACTCCCAGGCGGGGGCGAGCGGCATCTACCTCACCGGGCTGGTCGAGCGGCTGGGTATTGCCGCGGAGGTTCTCGCGCGCGCCGTCACGATCCCGATGGGCTTCACCGGCGAGAAGGTCGCGAGCGGCGAGGCCGACATTGCGATCCAGCAGGTGAGCGAGTTGATGACGGTCCCCGGCGTCGCCGTCGCCGGCCCGTTTCCGCCGGAGGTCCAGACCGTCTCGACCTTCGAGGCCGCCATCTTCGCCGGTGCCGCCAACGAAGAAGGCGCCGCCGCGTGGATGGCGCTGCTCGCCTCGCCCGAAGCGGCAAAGGCCTATGGCGATGGTGGCCTGGTCTCGCGCCTGAAGCATTCCTGATACCGCTCTCTTTTCGAAAGACCGGCCGCATGTCGAAGAAGCCCCGCATCGTCCTCCTGCATGGCACGCCCGTTGCCATCGAACCCATCCAACGCGCCTTCGCCACGCGCTGGCCCGAGGCCGAGGCTGTCGACCTGCTCGACGCCTCGCTGTCGATCGATCGGGCCAAGGACCATGAGCTGACGCCGCGCATGTTCGAGCGCTTCGTCGAGTTGGGCGGCTACGCGCACCGCATCGGGGCCGAGGCGATCCTCGTCACCTGCTCGGCGTTCGGGCCGGCGATCGAGCGCATGGCCAGGGAACTGCCGGTACCGGTGCTGAAGCCCAACGAGGCGATGTTCCGGGAGGCGATCGGCAGGGGCCGGCGGATCGGCATGCTCGCCACCTTCGCGCCGTCGGTGCTGACCATGACCGAGGAATTCGAGCAGTTCGTCGCCGAGGCAGGGGCCGAAGCCACGCTCGAGACGATCGTCGTCGAGGGCGCCATGGACGCGCTGCGCAAGGGCGACGCCGACCGGCACAACGCGCTGATCGCCGCGCGGGCGCCCGAACTCGCGCACTGCGACGCCATCATGCTCGCGCACTTCTCGACCTCGCGCGCGCTGGCCGCCGTCGGCGCCGCCGTCGAGACACCGGTGCTCACCGCGCCCGACGCCGCGGTCGACCGTATAAGGGCCGCCGTCGGCGGCTCATGAAGGAGGACATCATGGCAAAGCGAATCGTCGAGAGCCCCGAGGCGATGAAGGCGCTGGTCGGTCAGGAGCTGGGGGTCAGCGACTGGCTGGTGATGACGCAGGAGCGCATCAACACCTTCGCCGACGCCAGCGGCGACCATCAGTGGATCCATGTCGATGTCGAGCGCTGCAAGACCGACATGCCGGATGGCAAGACCATCGCGCACGGCAATCTCACTTTTTCCGTGATCTCCACCTTCGCCCGCGACGTGCTGAAGATCGAGAACATGCGGAACGGTATCAACTACGGCTCGAACAAGGTGCGCTACACCAGCCCCGTGCAGGTCGGTGCGCGCATCCGCGGCCGCCAGAAGCTGCTGGCCGCCGACGACATGCCGAACGGCGGCATCCGCATGACCTACCAATGGACCGTCGAGATCGAGGGCCAGGAACGGCCGGCCTGCGTCGCCGAGACCATGAGCATCGCCTACGCCAAGACGCAGGCCTAATTGCGCGTGAGATCGTCGATGGCCAGATAGCTGCCGGCGCGCCCCCAATGCGCAGCGGGTTGGTGTTCGGCGGCACCACGCCCAGAAAGAAGAACGTGCCCGGAACGACCGCCCGTGCAGTAGAGGCTTTTATCCTAACGCACGGGGCGGTCATCTCAGCGTCTATTGTCGAAGTCGAATCGGCCCGAACTCGCGGATGCCGTGCGTGCGGCAAGAAAGCCCAATGCCGCCCTCCTGATTGCCAAACTGGAAGCGCGCTGCCGAATCTATGAACGCACGGAGGCGAGGTCGATTGCAAATTGCAAAGCAGGGCCAGTAGAGTTCGAAATCGCGTCGCAATTTGCAAAACCAATCGTGTTCATGGCTGAGGCTCCTCCTCACGGATGGTGGAAACCCGGCTTTTCGGCGAATGTTCGCGTGGCGTCCCTTTTGCAACCCGCTCGGTTTGAGTTCCGATTGGACCAGGACAGATGCCCGAAACTGCCGCACGTCACCCATTCCGGTACCGGCTGAGCCCGCGCGGCCGCGCGGCGATCGCCGGCGGCGTCCTCACGGTCTGCCTCGTGGTGATGGGCGCGACCCTGATGCTGTGGCAGTCGCGCAAGACCACGATCGAGGAGTGGAAAGCCAATCTCTCCAACCTCTCGACGATCCTGGCGGCCTCGATCAACCAGACCATGAAGGCCGCCGACCTGGTGCTCACGAGCATCAGCGATCGCGTGCACGATGCCGACATCGCCAACGAAGAGGAGCTGCGGCGGGAAATGGGCACGCAGGAGATCTTCGACATGCTGCGTAACAAGGCGAGCAGCGTGCCCCAGGTTGACGTGGCCACCATCGTCGCGCTCAACGGCGACATCATCAATTTCACCCGTTCCTATCCGCCACCGAGGATCAACCTGGCGGACCGTGACTACTTCAAGGCTCACATGGCCGACCCCCGGCTCGAGGTCTTTCTCAGCGTCCCGGTCCGGAATCGGGGAACCGGCACATGGACCTTCTATCTTGCCCGCAAGATCCGCAGCCGGACGGGAGAGGTGCTGGGGTTGGTCCTGACCGGCATCGAGAGCAGCTTCTTCCAGGATTTCTTCAGGGCAGTGAACATCGATGAGGACAGCGCGATATCCCTCTTCCTCAGCGACGGCATCCTGCTGGCCCGCTATCCGACGCGGGATGCGCTGATCGGCCAGTCGTTCCGCGACCAAGCCGTGTTCCGCGACATCATAGGGCGCGGCAACGAAGCGGGCGCCGTGGTCACGACCGGACCACGCCTGGCTGACAACTCGGCCACCCAGATGCGGATCGTGGCGCCGCGTGCCCTGAAGGACTACCCAATGGTCGTGAACGTGACGGCGAACGAGAATCTGATTCTCGAGCTCTGGCACACGACTGCCTGGTTCGTCGGCCTCGGCACCGCTTTGTTCGCCCTGCTGCTGCTAGGCCTGACCGGCTGGATCGCCGCGCTTCTGACCCGCCAGGAGGCGACCATGGCCGACCTGAGGCGCGCGCGTGGCCATGCCGAGGAGGCGACGCAGGCAAAAACAGACTTCCTAGCGATGATGAGTCACGAGATCCGCACGCCGATGAACGCCGTCATCGGCATGTCGAACCTTCTGGCCGACACCCCGCTCGGGCAAACGCAGAAGCGCTACGTTCGCATCATCGAGGATTCGGCGGCCCACCTGCTGCAGATCATCAACGACATCCTCGACTTCTCGCGCCTCGAAGCAAAGCGCCTCACGGTCGAGCAAGCAGACTTCGACCTGCATCGTCTGGCCGAGAGCGCTATCGACATTGCGCGCGGCCTCCCGGGCGCCGAGCGGGTCGACATCGCAATGGCATTTGCAGGGAACATCCCCGCTATCGTCTCGGGGGATGGCGACCGTCTGAACCAGATCTTTCTCAATCTGCTGGGCAACGCCGTGAAGTACACCGAGCGGGGCGCCGTGACCCTGTCGGCCACGGTCGTCGACCAGCGCGCCGGGACTCTGAGGATTCGGTTCTCCGTCACGGACACGGGTGTCGGCATCGCGCCCGAGGTCCAGAGTCGTCTGTTCCAGCCTTTCGAGCAGGGAGACCTTCGCCTGGCGCGCCGCAAGGGCGGGACCGGACTGGGGTTGGCGATCTGCAAGCGGCTGGTCGACCTCATGGGCGGCGAGATCGGCGTCGTGAGCAACCTGGGGCAAGGTTCGACCTTCTGGTTCGAGCTGCCGTTTGGACGAGTCGTCCATGCTGTGGATCGCGGCCGAGCGGCGGAAGTCCGGCCTCACATCCGGAAGAGCCTGCGCATCCTGGTGGCCGAAGACACGCCCGCCAACCAGATCGTCGCGCGCGCCATGCTGGAGAAACTTGGCCATCGCGTGCAGGTCGTGTCGGACGGCGGGGAAGCGGTGGCGGCGGCGCGCAACGGCGCTTTCGATCTGATCCTGATGGACGTCCAGATGCCAGGCATGGACGGTTACGAGGCCACCCATCGCATCAGGAAGCTGGACGCTCCGGTGGCGGCGATACCGATCGTCGCCCTTACAGCGTTTGCCCAGCTGAGCGATCGCGAGAAGGCCATCGCTGTCGGGATGAGCGACCACATCAGCAAGCCAATCCGTATCGATGAGCTCGATGCGGCGATCGAGCGAAACGCAAAGTCCGGCGGCGACGTCGCACCGACGACAGGCGGCGGGCTGGACCGGGCCGCCCTCGACGAGCTGCTCGAGGCGGTCGGCCCGGAGGCATTCGGCCGGCTGATCGACTCGTTCGTCAGGGACGCCACGCGCGCGCTCGACGAGCTGCGAGACGCCGGGACCCAGCCTGCGCGACTGCGCGGCGCCGCCCATCGCCTCGCCGGTCTGCTTGGCCAGTTTGGCGCGACGGATGCCGCCGATGCCGCGGTCGCGGTCGAGCGAGCCGGCGACGACGATGTGCGGGCGCGCGCAGAGGTCCTCGTGTCCACCGCCGAGGCCGCCATTCTGGCGGTCCGTGCAATCCCGTCCGTTGCCGCATGACGGGGACCGAAGAGTTTGCGGACGACCGGGTCACCGTCAAACCCGACCCAGGGTCGGTGCCGCGCATCGATACGCGACACGCGGCGCTGCTTCTCTCGGCCCTCGAAGCCTTGCCTGACGGTTTCGTCCTGTTCGACGCGGACGACCGGGTCGCCCTGTACAACGAGCGCTACCGCGAGCTGTATCGTGAAAGTGCCGACCTGATCACCGTCGGCACGTCCTACGAGCACGGCCTCCGCGAGGGCGTGAGGCGCGGACAGTATCCGGAGGCGCGCGGCCGCGAAGAGGCCTGGATTGCGGAGCGGCTGCGCCAGCACCGCGATCCACAGGGCCCTGTCGAGCAGCGCACCACGGATGGCCGGTGGGTGCGCATCCTGGAACGGAGGACGCCCACGGGCGAGACGGTCGGCCTGCGCGTCGACATCACCGAGATCAGGGAACGCGAAGAGGCCCTGCAGCGGAGCGAAGAGCGGCTGCGCGCGATCATGGATGCCACCCCGGACTGCATATTCTGTGTCGACGGGGCGGGCCGGGCCGTCGACGTCAACCAGGCCGTTGAAACCGTGTTCGGGTATCGTCGTGCCGACATCATCGGTCGGCGCCCGGTCGAAATCGTGATTCCCGAGCGCTTCCGGCCCGGCCTCGAGGAGGGGCTGCGGCGCTACGTCGAGGGCGGCGAGGTACCTGACGCCAGGGCACGCCACGAGATGAAGGCCGTGCGGGCCGACGGCAGCGAGTTCTCCTGCGAGGTCACCATCGCGGCCGCCCGATCGCCGGAACGGCACATGGTCGTGGCGTGCCTGCGCGACGTCACTGCCCGCAAGCAGCGGGAATACGAGCTCCGTCAGGCCAAGGAAGCCGCCGAGATCGCCGATCGCGCCAAGTCGGATTTCATCGCGCGCATGAGCCATGAGATCCGCACGCCGATGAACGCCGTCATCGGCCTGTCGAGCCTGCTCGTCCACACGCCGCTGGACGCCGTGCAGAAGCAGCACGTCGACATGATCGAGCAGTCGGCGACTCACCTGCTTTCATTGATCAACGACATCCTCGACTTCTCCCGCCTCGATGCCGGGCGTTCTGATCTCGTTGTTCGCCCTCTCGACGTGCAGGACCTTGTGCAAGGCGCGGTCGCGGTGGCACGCAGCCTGCCCGGCGCGGCCCGGCTCGAGATATCGTCGAACCTGGCGCCCGACGTCCCGCCGCGACTGGTAGGCGATGCGCGACGGTTGAACCAAATCCTGCTCAATCTGCTGGGGAACGCGGTGAAGTTCACCGACGACGGAGCCGTGACCCTGTCCTGCAGACTGGTCGAGCGGCGCACTGGCGCGGTTCGCGTGCGCTTCGCGGTGGACGATACCGGGATCGGCATCTCGCCCGGGATGCGAAGCCGCCTCTTCCTGCCGTTCGAGCAAGGAACGGAGGCCGCCGCCCGGCACGCTGGCGGGACCGGGCTGGGACTGGCGATCTGCCGCCAACTCGTCGAAAGCATGGGCGGCGCGATTGGTGTCGACAGTAACCCCGGTGCGGGCTCCACATTCTGGTTCGAACTCGATTTCGATGTTGCCGCCACTGATGCGGGAGCGACCGCCCCTCCCGACACCCGCGCCAACGGCCCGCTTGCTGTTCTGGTAGGGGAGGATGTGCCGTCGCATCAGATCCTCGTCCGTTCGCTGCTGGAGAAGCTGGGGCATCGCGTGGAGATCGTGGCCGACGGTTCCGCGGCGCTCGCTGCGGCGAAAACCGGCCGCTTCGATCTCCTGATGATGAACGTCCGGATGCCGGTCATGGACGGGCTGGCCGCCAGCCGGGCGATCCGCGCCCTCGAAGGACCGCCGGCCTCCACGCTGCCCATCATCGCGCTGACGGCCTTCGGTCAGCCCGAGGACAAGGCACGCGCCCTGGCGGCCGGAGCCGATGACTGTCTTGCCAAGCCGATACGCCCGCACGAGCTTGCCGCCGCCATCGAACGCATCAGGGAGCGGACGATGCCAGGCGTTGCGAAAGTCGAGGAAGCCATGGATCGCGCCGCCCTCGAGGAGTTGCGCCAGTCGGTGGGAGAGGACGCCTTTGCCAGACTGCTGATGCGGTTTCGACAGGACGCAGACGAAACGATGAGTGAGCTTGAGGCTGCCGCGCAGCCGCTTGATCATGCGCGCCTGCGCAAGGCCGCGCATCGGCTTGCCGGCCTGTTCGGTCAGTTCGGTGCCAGGGCGGCAGCCGAGGCCGCTGCCGCGGTGGAGCTGGCCACCGACGACGACATCGCGGGGAAGGTCAAACTCCTGCTCGCGAGTGGCCGCCGGGCGCTCGCCGCGATGGAACGGCCATAGCGCGTCGCAATTCGCGAAGATGAGGCGGCCCCGTTGCAAAACGCGACGGTTGAATTTTGCGGTGTTCCGCCAATTTTCGTTTGTTTTCAATGTGCTGTTGCCTTGCGGTTCGCTGGCCTGCCGGTTGCAGTTTGGGGCCTCGCCATTTCTCGCGAGGACATCATGCAAGCCAGCACCGTTGAACATTGCGCCAACGCCACGTCGGTCGTACGGCCATGGGGAGCCTACGAATCGATCGCCGCCGACCCGGGATACCAGGTCAAGCGGATCGTCGTCGCTCCAGGCGGCTGCCTTTCGCGCCAGCGCCATGCCCGGCGAGCCGAGCACTGGGTCGTGGTCCAGGGTACGGCGATCGTCGAGGTTGATGGGACGGAGCGCGAGCTGCATCCGGACCAGTCCGTCTACATTCCGCTGCGGGCGATCCATCGTCTGACCAATCGCACCGATCGGCCGCTCGTGCTGATCGAGGTCCAGTGCGGCGACTATGTCGGCGAAGACGACATCGAGCGCTTCGACGACGTCTACGGCCGGGTCTGATCCGGTCTTCGGTCCTCGCCCCCGTTCGTTTCTGAATCGCGTGCGCCTCTCTCGGGGCGAAGGAGCGGCGCGCGCACTCACTGAAAGAGACTGTTTGTGTCGGAATTCATGCAAAGCCCCGTCGTCGGGACGATAAAGGACGACATTCTCCGAGGAGGCTCGATCGACGAGCTTTTCCTCTCCAGGCAGGGCAACGACACCGTCAATGCCGAAGCCGGCAACGACGTCGCCTATGGCGGCCGCGGCAACGACACGCTGTCGGGCCAGAGCGGCAACGACGTGCTGTATGGCGGTGGCACGGGACCCTCGATCGCCAGGCTCGACCGCCTGGTGGTCGATCAGGACTACAAGGGCGCGGTCACCTTCAATGGCGAGACCGCGGGCTACCTGAACACGCTCGGCTGGTACAAGGTCGTCGACGGCAAGATCGCCGAGGTCCAGGTGCTTTGGGCGAACGCCAGCCTCAAGGGCAGCGGCGGTAGCCTGTCCGCGGGCGACAGCAAGGCACTCGACCTGCGCGCCGGCGACCAGATCGGCTTCTTCATCGTGTCCAACGGCGCGTCGCAGAATGATTTCTCGAAGATGACCAACGGCCGCTTCGAACTTCGTGATGCCGATGGCAAGGTTGCGACGCTGACCTCGGTCAATCCCAAACTCTGGTTCGTCGGTTCGGGCGGCAAGTCGGTCCAGGTCAAGGGCGATCCGTATCACAGCGCCGCCTACGACAAGACCCTTCCGCTGAACAATGACGGCATCCTGCACACGGTCGGCACGGTCGATGCCGCCAAGGGCGTCGTCGTCATCGGCTTCGAGGATCTGAAGGGTGGCGGCGACCGCGACTTCGACGATTCGGTCATCACCATCGACATCGGCCAGGCCAACGTGAAGGTTCTGAACGCGCACGGCAAGACAGGCGTGCCGGACGGCGACTCGCAGTCGGGCGGGGCGGGCACGGCCAAACCCTATGCGCAGGGTACGGAGAACGACAACATTTCCGGCGGCGAGGGCGACGATACGCTCTACGGCCGCGCCGGCGACGACAAGCTCCAGGGCGACAACGGCAACGACACGCTCTACGGCGGCACCGGCGACGACGTGGCCTCCGGGGGCTCGGGCAACGACAAGGCCTACGGCGAAGCGGGGAACGACACGCTTCATGGCGATGCCGGCGACGACCTGCTGGACGGCGGCTCGGGCAACGATCTGCTGAACGGCGGCTCGGGCAACGACAAGCTGCTGGGCGGCGACGGTCAGGACAAGCTGCTGGGCGACGCCGGGAACGACGAACTGAGCGGCGGGGCGGGCGATGACTCGCTGGATGGCGGCTCGGGAAACGACGGCCTCGACGGCGGTTCCGGCAACGATGTGCTGGCTGGCGGTACGGGCGACGACAGGCTCGCGGGCGGAGACGGCAAGGACACGCTGACCGGCGACGAGGGCAACGACATCCTGTCGGGCGGTGCCGGCAACGATGTGCTCGACAGCGGCAACGGCAACGACACGCTCGACGGTGGATCGGGCGACGACAAACTTGCCGGCGGCAATGGCAACGACAAGCTGTCCGGAGGCACCGGCGACGATACTCTGGATGGGGGTGCCGGCAACGACACGCTGGACGGCGGGACCGGCAACGACCGGCTGCTCGGCGGTTCGGGTACGGACACGCTCAAGGGCGGTAGCGGGAATGACGTGCTGATCGGCGGCGAAGGCAAGGATTCGCTCTCCGGCGGCGACGGCGACGACACGTTCGTCTTCATGCCGATCGATCGCAAGTCTCCCGGCGATGTGATCAACGACTTCCAGGTCGGGCATGACCGCATCGATGTCTCGGCCTACGCGCTGCAGAACGGGCCGAAAGACATTTCCTTCGTCATGGCCGACAACGGACTGCATATCCTGCTCGACACCCATGAAGGCGGCCCGGTCGACATCGCGACCCTGAAGGGGTCGCAGGATCTGCTGGCCCAGATCGGCCACGACATCTTCATCATCTGATGTAGCCCGCGCCCGGCAGCGTCGGCCGCTGCCGGGCTTTCTTTGCAAGGACCGTATCATGAGTAAGGATCCCGCCTGGCGCGTGCTCGAACGCACTCTGGTGTTGCACGCCGGCCGGCGACTGTCCGTCTGGCGCGAGCGAGTCAGGCTGCCCGATGGCCGTGAGATCGACGACTATTTCCAGGTCACCTTGCCGGACTTCGTGGTCCTGGTGGCTCTGACCGGCGACGACGAGGCCGTGATGCTCCGGGGCTACAAGCATGGCGCGCGCCGTTCATGCCTCACGTTTCCCGGCGGCCTGCTCGAACCCGGCGAGGATCCCGAGGAGGCCGCACGGCGCGAACTGCGCGAGGAAACGGGCTTCGAATGCAACGAGATCGTTTCGCTTGGCTCCTTCGTCGTGAACGGCAACCAGCACTGCGCCAGCGCCCATATTTTCTATGGGACGAACGCGCGTCTCATCGATGACCCGAGCAGTACCGACCTGGAGAACGCGACCCGCCTGCTGCTTCCATTCGACCTTCTTACGCAGCATGTCGGATTTGACGGCATAAATCTTATGCCGCACGCAACCGCTCTCGGTCTGGCGGTCATCCACCGGGCCCGGCAGTCGGCATCTCCCGGACCCGCTGGCCCGCGCCGCCGCAATCGACTAACTAGGTAGGATCAGAAACAGGGGAGGGGAGCCCCTATGTCCAGCGCGCGTGGCCGGGTCCTGATCGTGGAGGATGCGCCGGCCCTGGCGGAGACCTACGCCGAATATCTCAAGAGCGAGAACTGCAGCGTGGAGATTTTCGGCAGCGGCAAGCTCGCGCTGGATGCCATCGCCGTCCTCCCTCCCGATGTCCTGGTTCTGGACGTCAATCTTCCCGATATGAACGGCCTGGATCTGCTGCGCGAGGTCCGCAGCCGGGGATTGCCGACCGAGGTCGTGATCGTAACCGGACAGGCCTCTGTCCGGCTGGCGGTCGAGTCCATGAAGGAGGGTGCGCTCGACTTCCTCACCAAGCCCTTCACTGCCGACCGTCTGCGGGTCACCGTGCGCAACGCCCTGCAGCGCCGCAAGCTCGAATCGCAGGTCGCCGCGATCCAGGAGGAGACGGGGCGCGACCGCTTCTGCAGTTTCATCGGCCAGTCCATGGTCATGCAGTCGGTCTATCGCATCCTGCAGAACGCGGCCGCGAGCAAGGCGACGGTGTTCGTCACCGGCGAGAGCGGGACCGGCAAGGAACTCTGCGCCGACGCCCTGCACAAGCT
Source organism: uncultured Reyranella sp. (assembly GCA_964588065.1). Lineage (GTDB taxonomy): Bacteria > Pseudomonadota > Alphaproteobacteria > Reyranellales > Reyranellaceae > Reyranella. The sequence goes on along the minus strand of CAZPOS010000003.1, from coordinate 34,228 downwards.
CAGCCGGAGACGTGAAAAGCCGTTCGTCGCCATCAACTGCGCCGCCATCCCCCGTGACCTGCTGGAGAGCGAGGTGTTCGGTCACGCCAAGGGCTCCTTCACCGGGGCCACCGCCGACCGCGCCGGCGCCGCCCTGCAGGCCAACGGCGGCACGCTGTTCCTCGACGAGATCTGCGAGATGGATCTCGGTTTGCAGGCCAAGATGCTGCGCTTCCTCCAGACCGGCACCGTACAGCGGGTCGGCGAGGACAAGCCGCGCCCGGTCGACGTGCGCATCGTCTGCGCCACCAATCGCGATCCCCAGGCAGAAGTGGCGGCCGGACGCTTCCGGGAGGACCTCTTCTATCGCCTCAACGTCATCCCGGTCGATCTCCCGCCGCTGCGCGAGCGCGATCATGACGCACTGCTGATCTCCCGCCATTTCCTGCGGCAGTTCGCGGCCGAGGATGGCAAGAAGTTCACCGGCTTCTCGCCGACCGTCGAAGCGGTGCTGCTCGGCTATGGCTGGCCGGGCAACGTTCGCGAACTGCAGAACACGGTCCGCAACATCGTGGTGCTGAACGAGGGCGAGACCGTGGAACTCGACATGCTCCCGCGCGCTTTCCAGGGTGGGGTCGGGGGCCTGCCGGCAGCAGGCGTGCGATCCATCGCGGCTGCGCTGCCGGAAGCGGCCATGCCCATCGAACCGCTCGACGCTGTCGTGCGCCGGACCATCGAACGCGCCATCGCCCAGTGCGACGGCAACATTCCCAGGGCGGCGGCAGCGCTGCAGGTCAGTCCCTCCACTCTCTATCGTCGAATCCAGGCCTGGCAGGCCGGCCAGGCCTGACCCTCGGCCCGGCGCGTTTTGCAACCTGCGAAGCGCGACGCGCCGGCCGGACCGCTGCGATTTGCAATTCGCGACGACCGGATCGGGCATCGATTTCCTAACTATTTGAAACATCGACGTTTTCTCCCGCTGTCACGGCTGGCACGCGTCTTGGGAAGGGGTTGGCACAGGCCAATACCGGCCACCCTTTTGGAGAAACGCCGTGCTTTACGAGACCCGCACCTTCACCACCCTCAATCCCGCCGCGTCCATCGCCGACGAAGCGCTCACGCTGCCGGCGATCTCCGTCGTTGGCCTCGGCTATGTCGGCGCCGTGTCGGTCGCCTGCTTCGCCCAGCTGGGCCATCGCGTCGTCGGCATCGACCTCGACCTGAACAAGGTCGAGCAGATCGCCGCCGGCTCCTCGCCGATCGTCGAAGCGGGTCTCGGTGAAGCCCTGACCGACGGCGTCGCCGAAGACATGATCACCGCCCATACCAATGCCCTCGATGGCGTGCTGGAAACCGACATCACCTTCGTCTGCGTCGGCACCCCGAGCCGCGCCGATGGCACCGTCGATCTCTCGGCCCTCAAGGCCGTGGCCGGCGAGATCGGCAGCGCCCTGGCGCTCAAGAGCGACTATCATCTGGTCGTCGTGCGCAGCACCGTGCCGGCCGGCACGACCCGCCGCATCGTGCTGCCCGAGATCGAGCGCGTGTCGGGCAAGCGCTGCGGCCGCGACTTCGGCCTGTGCTTCCATCCCGAGTTTCTGCGCGAGGGCGTGGCCATCGCCGACTTCTACGCGCCGCCCAAGACGGTGATCGGCGAACACGACGAGCGCAGCGGCGAGATGCTGGCCCGCGTCTACCGTTCCATCGAGGCGCCGCTGCTGCGCACGTCGATCGAGGCGGCCGAGATGGTGAAGTACGTCGACAACACCTGGCACGCCGTGAAGGTCGCGTTCGCTAACGAGATCGGCAAGATCTGCCAGTCGGCCGAGGTCGACAGCCACAAGGTCATGGACATCTTCGTGCAGGACCGGAAGCTCAACCTCTCGCCGTACTATCTCAAGCCCGGTTTCGCCTTCGGCGGCTCGTGCCTGCCCAAGGACGTGCGGGCGATCACCGGCCTCGCCCACAACAACGGTGTCGAGGTGCCGCTGATCGACAGCCTGCTGCGGTCCAACGATTCGCACATCGACCACGCCTTCCGTCTGATCGCCGAGACCGGCGCGAAGCGGGTCGGCCTGCTCGGCGTGACCTTCAAGGACGGCACCGACGACCTGCGCGAGAGCCCCCAGATCGACCTGCTCGGACGCCTGATCGATGCCGGATACAAGGTCCTGGCGCATGACCGCAACGTCAACACGGCCGGGGTCCGCCTGGCCGGCGGCTATCTCAAGGCCGCGAATCCCGCGACCCGGGTCGCGCTGCAGATCCTGCCAGACCTGCTGACCGACACGGCCGCCGAGCTGGTCCACGCCTGCGACGTGATCGTCGTGTCGCACGCCACGCCGGACTTCATCGCCGCCCTCGAGGCGCGTCATCCGGGCAGCATCGTCATCGACCTGGTTCGCCTTCCGGCGGCCGTCCAGGCCGAGCCGGGCTATCGCGGCGTCTGCTGGTAAGCCGCTGGATCCGAAGGATCGGTGCCATGTCCAAGCCGACCACCACCAAGCGCAGCCTGGTCCGTCGCATGACGATGGGCCTGCTGTGGGCGATCGCCGGCGGTGCCGCGATCGTCTACGGCGGGGCGCTGGTCTATGCCAACGTGGTTCGGCTCGAGGTCGACGCCGCCGTCATCGCCGGCGCCGTCGAGCCGATCCGCGCGCCGTCGGACGGCGTGATGCTGGGCGTCGGCATCAAGCCCGGCAGCCTGGTGACGAACGGCGGCCAGTTGGCGAAGATCCACGATCCCGAGGTCGAGCGTCAGGTGTCGCTCGCCAGCGTCCAGCTCGAACGGGCTCGCCACGCGCTGCGGCAGCAGGAGGCGCATCTCGCTTCCGAGAGGGCGAAGCGCGACGACACGCTGGTCATCACGCAGGCCGAGCTGAAGGCGGTACAGGCCGAGATCGCCTCGCTCGAGGAGCAGTTGGTCACCGCCAAGGCGCGGGTCGAACGCTTCAGCGGATTGTTCGCCCAGGGATTCACGGCGCGCCAGAAGCTGGAGGACCATACCAATGAGCACGCCATCCTCAATGCCCAGCTCAAGCGTGCGCGCATCGTCGAGGAACAGCGCCGCACGCTCGTCGCCTCGGCGCAGGCCGGGCGGTTCTTCGACGGCAATCGCATCACCGGCAGTCTCGCCGAGCTGGAGGCCGCCGTGCAGCGCGCGCGGGCCGAGATCGACGTCGCCACCGAGGAGCTGCGCGTGTGGCAGGAGCGCCGCGCCGCCGCCGTCGTCACCGCAACGGGCGATGGCCGCATCCTGCGGCTGCTCCACGGCGAAGGCAGCGCCGTGCGGGCTGGCGACACCGTCGCGGTCTATGAACGCAACGGCGAACGCACGATCAACGCCTTCCTGACCCAGAACGAAGTGCTGCGCGTCAGCGTGGGCGATGCCGCCTCCGTCTACATACCCGCGCTCCGCCTGCGCCTGGCTGCGCACGTCGTCGCCATCGACCGCGCGGCCGGCTTCATCGACGATGTCGAGAGCCGCTACTCCTGGCGCCAGGCGCGCGACAGCGGCGTGCGCCAGGGCGACCTCGACCGCACCGCGCGCGCGGTCCTGCGTCTCGACAACGACCAGGCCGAGCAGCTCCGTCGTGAACTCGAGCCCGGTACGCCCGCCGTGGTCTCCTTCCAGCGTCGTTCGCTCGACACGGTACTGGGCGACTTCCGGACGGTGGCGCACCGGTCCGTCGATCAACCGGCGGAGAAGCGACTGTGAACGCGGTGCCCATGGCCCCGCCGACGCCAGGCGTGATCCAGTATGCCGACATGCTTCCCCAGCCCGGCTTCTGGGCGAAGTGGAATCCGACCGTGCTCGGCGGCCTCGCGGCATATGCCGCGTTTTGCGTCATCCTGCTGCTGACGGTGCCCAACACGCTGTGGGACCCGGCGGCGCGTCACGTCACCATCGTGATCGGCGGGCTCGGCCTCTGGCGATTCGGCTGGTGGACCACCCATGTCGTGCGCGCCTGGATCTACGCCTTCGTGCGCTATCCCGCCCTGCGCAAGCTCGCCGACCAGGCATGGCGGGACGGCCACCGCCCGCGGCGGGTCCACTTCATGATGACGACCTTCCGCGAGAAGCGCGAAATCACCCACGCCGTCGTCGACAGCATCGTGCGCGAACTGCGAGCCACCGGCTTGCCCGGCACGATCTGGCTGGGCTCGGGCGACGAAAGCGATGAGATCATCATCGCCGACTTCCTGGCCGAGCACGCGGCCGACATCGAGATCCGTTTCGAGATCGCCCGCCAGGTCAAGCCCGGGAAACGCTACGGCATCGGTGCATCGCTCCGCGCCATGGCGAAGGGGCGCGAGCGCGGCGAAGTCCGCGAGGACGACGTCGTGGTCTTCATGGACGGCGATTCGATCATCGGCGACGGGATGCTGGCCAAGTGCACCTCCCTGTTCGTCGCCGACCCCGCACTCGAGGCGATGACGACAGACGAGGAGGTGATCTGCTTCGGCCCGCGATGGATCCAGCTGTGGCTCACCATGCGCTTCGCGCAGCGCCGCATCGCCATGCAGAGCCATGCGCTCGCCGGCAAGGTCCTGACCCTGACCGGGCGGCTGTCGCTGTATCGCGTCAACCATGTCATCCGGCCGGAATTCTACGAGCTGGTCGAGGAGGACCATCTCGAACACTGGCTGTGGGGTCGCTTCCGCTTCCTGTCGGGCGACGACAAGACCACCTGGTATTACATGCTGCGCGCCGGCGCGAAGATGATGTACGTGCCCGACACGATCGCCTACACCGTCGAACACATTGAGGGCTCGGGCTACGAGCGCATGGTGCAGAACCTGCGCCGCTGGTCGGGCAACATGCTGCGCAACGGCGCCCGCGCCATCGCGCTGGGGCCCCGCCGAACCGGCTTCTTCATCTGGTGGTGCATCGTCGACCAGCGCATCGCGATGTGGACCATGCTGGTGAGCCCGATCCTCGGCGTCATGGGCGCCATTCTGGTCTCGCCGGCCTTCCTCGCGACCTACTTCATCTGGATCGCGATCACGCGGCTGTGGCAGGCGATGGTCCTGTTCGGCTATTCGCGCGAGGTCCATCTCGTCTACCCGCTGCTGCTCTACGTGAACCAGTTCGTGAACGCGGCGGTGAAAGTCTATTGCCTGTTCCGTCTTTCCAAGCAGCGCTGGACCAACCGGGGCGACCAGAAGGCGGGCTTCGGCGGCGGCCTGGCCGACCAGATCCGCAACGGCGTCGCCTTCTACCTCACTTCCGTCGCCATGTCGGTCCTCGTGCTGGCCATCGTGAGCTACGCGGGCGTGCTGCGCCTGCCGAGTCTCTATACGCTGCACGAGCTGAAGATGGCGGTGCTGCCGTGACCCGTTGCATCGTCATTGTCCTGCTGGTGTTCGCGGCCTCGCCGGGGCATGCCCGGTCGCCTGTGGAGGATGCCTGCCGCCCGCCGCCGGTCCGGCTCGATCCGGTGCCGATCGTTGCCGTGGAAGGGCCCGCTCACAAGGGGACCGACCGCCGGATCGAGCCGTTCGCCCTCCTGCAGATGGACGCGGCTGCCGCGTGGCGTGGTCGTCGCGACGAGGACGCCGCCGCACGGGCCGTCGATTCCCTGCTGCGCTGGGCGCGCGCCGGTGCGCTCTCCGAGATCGTCGATGCGGGGCCGGACGCCAGCAATACCAACTCGATCTATTCCCTGCGTCGTGCGCTGATCGCCATGCTGGGCGCGTGGATGGACCTGCGCCACGCGCCGGCCGGCCGGGCGCATGCGGAGGAGATCGAGCGTTGGCTCGGCCATCTCGTCTCGCTCCAGGACGTGGCGACCGGCGGGAAGAAGAGCCGTGCCAAGGGTGAGGCGATGAGCAACCGCAACAATCATGCCCTGTTGCGTGCCAGCGTCGCGGCACAGTGGGCGGTGCTGACCGGTCGGGGCGAACACGCCGACGCCGCGGAGCAGGCCGCCCGGACGACCCTTGCCGGGATGGATGCCGATGGCAGTCTGCCGCTGGAGATGGAGCGCGGGCCGCGGGCGCTGTGGTACCAGCGCCACGCGATCGCCTCACTGGTCTACATCGCCGAGCTGTTGCGGCCGTTCGGCCACGACCTCTGGCGGCCCCGTCCCGACGGCGCCGACCTGCATCGCGCCATCGATTTTCTGCTGGATGCCATCGACGATCCCCGGCGGCTGGCGGCCTTTACCGGCGCCGACGCGGACCGGCAGGATCTGGGGTTCCTCGTGCCGCGCGGCAACGGCCGCCATTACATGGCCTGGGCCGAACTCTATCGCGCCCGCTTCCCGGAGCGCCCCGAGTCGATGCGCCTTCTCTCGCGGCTGCCCGCACCCGGCGATCGTGGCTGGCCGCTGATCGACGACTATGTCGGGGGCAATGCCACCTGCCGTGTCCTCACCGAGGCCCCGGCACCGTCCCTACGGAGCGCGGGGCCGCCCTCGCGATCCGGCGGGAGAGCGAACTGATGTCGGTCCCCGCCGTTGCCTCGGTGTTGGGATGCCCGGCCTGGTTCGTCGCTACTTCCGCCTGAGATAGTCGATCGCGAGATAGCTGAGCGCGCGCACGCCGTACTTGAGCGCGGGCTCGTGGACGCGGAAGAGCGGCGAATGGTTGGCCGGCGCCTGCAGCGGGTCGACCTCCGGTGGCACGACGCCCAGGAAGAAGAACATGCCCGGCACGACCTGGGCGAGATAGGAGAAATCCTCGGCGCCCATCACCGGGCGGATCTCGGTGACGCGCTGGGGATCGAGGCCGTCCTTCAGGCTGGCGGTGCCCCAGTCGGTAAGCGGCGGATCGTTGTAGGTCACCGGCACGCCCTCGAAGACCGTGACGGTGGCCTTGGCGCCGGCGGCATCGGCGATGGCGCCGGCGGTCTTGTCGATGCGCTTCCAGATCTCGGCGCGCACACCCTCGTCGTGGGTCCGGATGGTGCCTTCCATGGCGACCGAGTCCGGCAGGATGTTGTTGCGCACGCCGCCATGGATGGTCGAGACCGAGACGACCGCCGGCGCGAGGGTGGGATCGAGCTGGCGGCTGACGATGGTCTGCAGCGCCAGGATGATCTGCGCCGAGGTGACGACCGGATCGATGCCGCGCCACGGCTGCGAGCCGTGCGTCTGGCGGCCCTCGACGTCGATCTTGAGGCGATCGGCGCTCGCCATCAGCCCGCCGGGACGGAGCGCAATCACGCCCGAGCGGATGCCCGAGGTGACGTGCAGACCGAACACGGCCGACGGTGCAGGGTTCTCCATGCAGCCGTCGGCGATCATCGCCTGGGCGCCGCTCGGACGGCCGTCGTTGGAGCCCTCCTCGTTGGGCTGGAAGATCAGCTTCACCGTGCCCGGGATCTCGTCCTTCAGGCCGGCCAGGATCTCGGCCACCCCCATCAGGATGGCGACGTGGCAATCGTGGCCGCAGGCATGCATGACCGGAACGGTCTGCCCGAGATACTGCGCCGTGGCCTTCGAGGCGAAGGGCAGGTCGACCTTCTCCTCGACCGGCAGCGCATCCATGTCAGCCCGCAGCGCCACGACGCCGCCGGGCTTGCCGCCCTTCAGCACGCCCACGACGCCGGTGATCCCGACGCCCGTCCTCACCTCGTAGCCGAGCTTCTCCAGGTGCGCGGCGGCCAGCGCGGCGGTGCGCGTCTCCTGATAGGAAAGCTCCGGATGCTCGTGAATGTCGCGCCGCCACGCGATGACCTTGTCCTCGATCGCGAGGGCCGCCGCGGAAATGCGCTCGGAAAGTTCGTTCTCGGGAGTGATGGCGTTCATGTCGTGAGTGTCCTGGGCGACGGGGCGGGTGCGCAAGGGCTTACCATCCTTCAGGACCACTCAGTACAAAAGCCTGTTCTTTACTGAGTCGGCTTGAAAGAACTGGCGTCGGGTTCATCGGTCAGATCAGCAGCCAAAGGCGCAAGCCACCGCCTCCCGACAGCCCCCGTGGCCTTCGGCCCCGAGGCTCACATGAGCGGCTTCTACGGCAATTGGCCGCTCTGGCCGATGGGTCGGGCGTAATGTGATTCCCCTTAGGGGTGGAGGCGGATAGCCTAGCAATGTTACTTGGGGGCAATCTTGATTACGCATCCGACTACGTTTGTGGTCGGCGCTGGGGCCAGCGTCGACTATGGTTTCCCGCTGGGGCCGGATCTCACGAGACACATCGACGAAGTGTTAGGCTTCAACATGCCTGCCGAGTTGATGCGCATCGCGCTTTCTGGGCTGTAAATGCGGCCAGATTTGCTGCTTCAGTAGGGAGAGCTATTTGACCGGGCACGCGCAATGCGAGCAGCCACGCTTGGTCGAGCTGGCTGATCAAGAAGGGAGCAAGGCGATGACGATTTCATACCGATTTCACAATGACCCTTGGGAGTGGCGCGGGTCCATCGGCGACGACGTAGTAGTGCGAATAAAGAAGAAGCAAAATCACACCCACAAGAACCATGATGTCTATGCTGTGCATGTCTTCGGTAAAGAGCTGCTGGGTCAACCCTTTCGATATATCGAGGAAGCAAGAGAAGCTGGACGCCGTGCTTACGAAACCACTCAGAAATAGAGAGCATCGGCATCACGAAAGATGACTGGCGCCGCCAACAGATGCCACTTCAAAGCTATCCGCCTGCTGGGCAAGATGGGGCTGAAAGCGAAATAGGCGTAGGGCGAGGAATTTGATGTCCGAGAAGATGAAGGTCAGTAAGCGTGTCTACACCTCGATGAGGATCGATGCTGAAAAGGCCGAGAAGAAGGCGGCTGAAGCGCGGAGGATCGCAGACATGAAGCGCCGCAACTTTGAGGCCGTGGAGTGGGAAGGTGCAGCCAAAGCCGCAGCGAGAGCCGCAGCTAAAGGCGAAAGCTGATGTTAGCAGCGACGGCACCGTCGGATCGAGGAGAGGAGACATGGAGAAGACGCCGCCGCAGACCATGCATGAGTTGGGCAACGACTTTTATGCCTTGATGGGCAACTGCATATCGGGATGGGCGACCGTCGAACACTATCTCTTCAAGGTCTGCCGCTCCTCACTCGGAGCGCCGACCAACCGGGCGGCCATTGTGTACTCCAGGACGCCGACCATCGAGTCTCGCCGGGCGCTTACTGATGAACTGGTTCGCACCGTGCTTCCGCCGAAGGATAGACCTGACGGCGGGAAGGACCATCCGGACGTGAAAGAGTGGTCGGCAATTTGTGTCGAGATGGTGGAGTTGCTCAAGGTGCGCAATCGGATAGCTCATCAGCCGATGGGGCCGCGGATCGAGTGGGAGGATGTTGAGGGCGGCGACAAGATCGGGAAGCGCGAGCTTTGGTTCGAGATTTATGCGAGCGAGCACGAAGAGACGCGCAAGGGCAAGAGACCAGATGGGCTACGGAAAGAGGACCTCGAGGCCCACGCGACTGCGGTGTGGCATTTGAAGGAGCGACTGGCGGCCTTCTATATCAACCGGCTTTCGAAGCATGTTCGGCTCTTGCCATGACCGATCCAGTGGTCCCATCCCGCGCGGGCGGCGGCGACACGGAAGGTCAATCGACCGACGACGTAAGTGGAGAGCTGTCACCCTTGTCGCGGCCGATTTTTGATTGGAGCGATCCTCTTACCAAGTTCGGCGTCTGTGTTTCGACTTGCTGGACGGTCGCCTCGATCGTCGCTCTTTGGGCATTCGCGGACTGGTCTAAGAAGTTGCCGCCCAACGAATGGGGCGACCTAGCTGCGGGATTTGCTGCGCCGCTTGCGTTCTTCTGGCTGGTGCTGGGCTTCCTGCAACAGGGCAAAGAGCTGCGCCTGAGTAGCCGAGCGCTGATGCTGCAGGTGACGGAGCTTAAAAGCACAGTCAAACATCAGGCTGACCTAGCGCAGGCAACGAAGCAGCAGGTCGAGATGGATCGGAAGCGTTGGAACCACGAGCAATACGACAGGCGCTTCCGCATCTACGAAGAGTTCCGAAAACTGTTCAGTATCGCGATGCAGAAAGGCGATGTGCCTCTCGAAGATCTAATTAGTTTTCGTACTTCTGTGACCGAAGCTGACTTCCTCTTCGGTCCGGAGATCATGAAATATGTTGCCGATGTCTACCATCACGCCGTTGAACTTGGTCGCTGGAACGATGAGTATCGAACCCCACCGGAGGTTCGAGGTCCTGATTTCGATCTCCAGAAAGTGGTGAAGTCGAAATACGAGGAACTTCGTTGGCTCACTTCACAGCATGAGCCCGCGCGGCTGCTGTTCAAGAGGTATCTGGACCTCGACTGAGGCATTTTGACCGAGCAGTTGCGCATCACATCGAGTCGGGCGCCAGATCGGGCATCGTGAGTGGTGCTCGTCGCTGATCGGGTGCAACACCGTCTCAATGCGATAACTACGAAATGGCGGACAGGGCGGGATTGCCTATGGTTAGTGGCGAAAGGCAGTAAAATCAGGCTTCTTAGGAGCAGCGCTTTGTACCAGTTTGTACCATGTGCTTGTGCCTGTGGGCAGCGAACGGCGCGGCAAATTGACTCGTCGGGGTGTGAGTCGTTAGGTAGCGCTGGAAATATGCCTTGCAACTTATAAGCAGGCAGCCGGGAGATGTGATGCAACGAAGAGCACTTGTGGGGGGCGTTGGGGCGCTGCTCCTGATCTTCCGTGGGCGGCCGGTCTTAGCGAGGGGCGGCGGGGGCGGCGGGGGCGGCAGCAAGGGTGGGAGCAAGGGTGGGAGCAGCAAAGGCACTGGCGGCTCGGGGACGGGAAGCAATTCCAGCAGTCACGGGGTAAATGGATATACGAAGAAAGACGGCACGCACGTCGCCCCGCATCAGCAGACGAACCCCAACTCGACTACCCGCGACAACTACGGGACACGCGGCAACTACAATCCTTATACAGGCAAGACCGGGACGCGGTCCCCAACTGACTAGCTGTCGCCCGAGTCTGTGGCCTGGGTAACTACCGGATGGGCCTATTCTTCTGGCTCGTCGCCTAGCAGTTTGCGGAATTCATCCTCAAGTTCAGCAAGCACTGTATTTCCCAATGATTCGACATGGTCCGAAATTTTCATCCACCTTTCGTATCTTTCCGCCTTCTCGTCCTGCTCCACACGGAAATGAAACTCCACAAAAGCCTTTCGATAAGTAGCTAGGAGATCGTCGATTTTTGCGGCGGTGACCTTGGGAACGAAAATTGATCGGCTAGTGTAGTAGTCTTGAAGAGCGCGATGCGCGTCTGCCGCCTTGTTGCGGCGCTCGTCGTCAGAAGTCCCTGAAAACTGTGCTGGGTTTACATAGGTCGCCATCGCGTGGTGCAGAGGCTTGAGCAGCTCGTAGACCTTGGCGATCACCTCCGCTCGCTTCTCGTGAAGGTGCGAAAGCCGTAGATGTCGCTCTGCCGCTGCCGAACTTAACTGGCTTTTTAGCTTTTCAATTTCGGTAGCCGACTGGCTCGCAAGTTGGCTTTTGTGGGCTTCAAGTTTTTGGTCGTATTCGCTCTTAATTGCTTGCTTGAGCCCCTCACTCACGAACGTGCGCAGAGCGAGCATGGCGAGCCCCGCTCCCAAAAAAGCAGCGAGGGCGAGCGCCGAGAAAACGGTAGGCCAATCCATTAATCAATTGCCTTCGCGATTGTGCAAACGGTTAAGATCATAAATCCAAATGGCAGTCGAAGCCTGGCGATTCAAGACTCGACTCTTGTTGTGTGCTTAGTAGGAGTCCGGCCTAGAGGTCTCGCCCGGATGTCTGCCACTATGTTTCACATAGTCGCTCTCCGCCACCAACCGGTCGGTGTCGAATGAAGTCATTGCATTCGCCGCGCCGCGCTAACCGCCAAGATAGCTAAGGCACGCCGGGTCGACATACGGACGCTTGAGGACGCAGGCGTTCGTTTCAGCAAGTGCGGCTCCCGCGTCTTCACCGTGACGCGGTTTCAGAAGCGGCCGGCCGTCCATGCCTTCATGCGTAACCAATGAGGCCCTAAAGATGCTCAGCGGCATTGGTCGTCGTCTCCAAGCAGCCTCAGCCGACAAGATATTTGAGCGCCAAAAGCAATGTGCTCGCAGCCCCGAACACTAACGAGAAGACACCTTTTTGCCATTCTGAGATACGCAGGAGGGTTCGCAGCAAAAACCATCTAGCGACGGGACCCACGGCTATTGCCCCCACAAATAAGAGAGCGAAGGCGATACGTACGCCGTTAATCACGTAGGGTGGGAACTTGCTAAAGGCCTGCCAGTACACGCCACTCACGCACTGATAGTCGAAGCAAACTGATTGAATATGCTTGTTGTGAAGCTGGTAAGGCACGCCAGTCGTGAGAACGCCATCAATGATGCTGTCAAGCGCGTACCAACTATCTTCTAGTTGCCCGGTAATCCAATTGCACAGGAATTCAAACCAGTTGGGGTCCCCGGCGATTAGCTTCCGCGCGGCTCTTTCAAAACCGATTAGATAGCCGCCCAAGCGATCCTCAAATAGCCTCAACAACGGCTCTCCCCAGAGCAAGAGGAGAAAATGGATTGCGAGCATCACAATAAAGCCGGCGGGCAGCAATGATAGCCGAAGCGCAAGAACTTTTGATGCGAGCCAGCGAGTCAGCGATATACCAAGCGCAACCTCTGCAGTGGGCAAGCCATACTCAACGAATAGCCATAGGACCTGTAGAGGTTTGTAGTCCGCCTCCGGGTCTATTATGCCATCGTCGAGTTCAACGACTGGCGATCCGGTTCTGGTAAGGGCGTATAGATGAGCCCAGATTGCGGCGGCAATAACGAGCCCAATTGAAAACATTAGGCGCCGCCAAGAGATAAGCCTCGCGCCAGCTACGCTGTCAAGAATGTGGATCGCCGCTTCCGCTTCACTTCGACCAACGGTGGGAAATTTCACGTAACTTAACTTGAGCCAAATGTCGCCGAGCCAGTCCCGTAGCCGCTGTTTCTCTTTGTCGCTCATCATAAAGTCGATGAACACGCCGAGCATCGTGAAGGTGCCCGCCGCGATGATTTGGTAGACCGTAGCCCAAGGGAGTTCGATTAGTAGCCGTGCCACGTCTGTCCGCCTTAGTCTGCGCCGAACAGTTCTCTTGTCGCCCGCACCCTGCCACTCTCGATATCGCTCACGTTCACCATCGGGTACCCCACGGGAGTCTCCGCGCTCTCCTCCCAGGCCATCACGATCATGTCTCGCACCGCCGTAGCACCCGCCGCAAGCCTCGTGGTCGCGAACGCTACGCCCCACTGATCGCCCCGCTTGAAGCCGCCTCCCTTCTCTAGCGCGTACAGAGGGCCGACTTGGGCGAGCGAAGCGAGGAGGAGCGCCTTGGTCTTGTCTTCGATTGAGCACCCACAAGGCTGATAGGGGCCGACCTCAGCCGCCACCGCCGAGCGCGACAGATTGCGCTTCACGAACTCACCCTCGAAGTAAGCATGGATTTTCTTCGTGGTGTACCCCTCGGGGTTCGGATAGTTGCCCCAGCCGTTGTAGTGCACCGACACATGAAGAGGCTGGGAAGCATCGCCGCCGTAATGGCTCCACACGCCCAGGTCGCGAAGAGTAAGCTTCTCCCGAAGGCGTCGATCCGCCTCGAACCAAACCCGCTCCTCTGGGCTCTCCGCTGTCTCGATTGCCTTGGTCAACGCGCGCCAATAAGCGAAGTCCTTCCGGAGCTGTTGGAAGCCATCGACGATGGAGTAGGGCAGGTAGCCCGCCTTGTATTGCGTCTTGCCGCCCGCCCGGAGGAGCGTGTCGTACTCCTCGCGGGTCGCCGGGAGGTTCGCGAGAGGAAGGATGCCCTCGACCGATCCATCGTCTGCGAGGTCGACGTAGTGGCCCGGATCGCGCTCGGCGTCGTGCGTCTTGCCCGAGCCCTTGGAGCGGTCCAGCTCGCGGCCCATGACGGCTATATCGGCGGCTGCCTCGGGGGATCGGATGAATGCCGGGAGGGTGTTAGGGAGCTTCTCGACAGCGATCCCGGAGACCCACTCGTGGCCCGTAGCGCCCCATGCCCAGGCATTGTCTACGGGAGCCGAAGCGAGCGCCGTCGATAGCGCCACGGCGAGAAACTGGCGGGCCACCATGGCAATCCCTAGGTTGTGTCTCTTGTGAACTCGTAAAGAAAATGCAACCGTGTATCGCAAGATACTCCGGGGAGAGGCTCATGCGCTACATCATAACGGTTGCACTGCTTGTGCTGGCGGCATCGTCGGCTGAGGCCCAGTCGCGTGATCCCTATGGCAGCCGTTACGGCGGTTCCTCGCCCAGCTACCCCACTTACGGCACCGGGAGTAATCCCAAGAGCAACAGCGTTGACGGCTACTACAATAGCCGGGGGACGTATGTGGAGCCGTATCAGCGAACGAATCCGAACGGCACGCAGTACGACAACTACAATTCGCGGGGGAACACCAACCCATATTCGGGCAACGTTGGAACTCGCTCGCCTCGATATTAGTACGTGGCGTCCATCCGTAAGGTGGTCTAGGCAGAATGTATCGCGCCAGCATCTAGGCGCGTTGAAGGGTTTGTTGTGATGCGTCTGCGTTTGCGAACTGTTGTGGCGTTTCCAGTGGCAGTCTTGGTCTTAGTGCTTGGTGCGGAGAGCTTCGGGCAAAGCTCTTCATTGGACCAATTCAAGAAGAGCGACGCCTCGTACGACCTCCTGCAAATTCAGCTTCAACAGTACAAGGGGCTGCCAATGAATCGCGAGGACTGGTGCGCTCTCGCGAAGGCATATGATTCATCCGTGGTTTCATTGCAACGCGCCATGGATCAACGCCGGTTCCTGTGCGGCACCAAGTGGTGTCCCGTCAGCCAGAGCGACTTGCCACAGTTCAAGGCGCTTCAAGATGCCAACTCAATTGAAATGAGGAATGCTGAACGACGCTGCCGTTAGTCAGCGGCAGTACCAGATACCGTTTTCGGCTCTGCTCATCTGAGCGGCGATCATTTTGCAGTCGCTAGCCCAGCAAAACTGCGCGCGCATCGTCTCAACGCCCAACCTGTTCAGATAGAGAATCGCGGAGGGCTCGTTCACCTCGCAGCCCTTGGCGTTGCCGAGCAAGTAGAAACAGCCGCCGCCAAGAGCGATTAGCGCTACCACGACCGCGATGGTGCGCGTCATCTTTCGACCCCCTGCATATCCCAGCTGGTCCTGTTGGCGCGGCTCATCCTCGCTCTAGCAGAAACGCTATGAGGATAATCGGCGCCCCCGACAGAGCAGTCCACCCAATGAACGAGATGGCTACTCCCCAGATTTCGAGGGCAATCGAAGCCATGCGGCGAAGGCGGCCAGGAGCAGAAGCCCTGTCACTCATTTGCTGCCACCATCCCGCTCACGTAAAGCGGCCCGCATCTCCGCCACCAGCTGAGAACCCCTTGGGGTTAGCGCGGCGAGCTTCATGCGAGCGTTTGCCGGATGGTCGACCTTCGAGATCAGATCGGGAGGAGGGCCGAGCGTCCTGCCGTATGAAGTCGAGCCGGCGCCCAAGTTATCGAGCCCGACACTTACCCCCGCTTCCGTGACATTGAGTAGCTTGGCTATTTGTCGTGGGTTGATCGGAGTGCGCGCCGCGACGACCAAAAGAAGGTGGAAGGATAAGAGGGAATTGCTTTTGCAGTACCGACGGTAGGTGTCCACGCAACGCACAAGTCGCTCTAGGGAGTTATCGGGAGAGCCCCACGAGGAAAGCGCGGGGGAAATGTCTGTTCGTTCGGGCATGGGCGCTGCGTAACAGGTGGCAGAACGGGTGTCCATGCACGCGAAGCGAGCGGTGAGGCTGGGGATTGGAAGTCCCATCGACTCCTTGAACGTGAGGCGTTCACGTCTTTACGGAGGTGGGAGCCAGGGATGACCGGCACATCAATGTTTGACGGCTATTCGAGCGGCCTTGCGTGGTCCCCATTGGGAATTCCCATGGGGCGCCGGCTGGGGATAACGCTCAGATAAATATGGGTACGGGACGAGGGGAGGTTAATGGCCTCTAAGCAAGTCGTTGCCGGAAAGGCAGCGACACTTAGAGGCCGCTGTTTTTATTTGTCGTGGCGACGCTCCATAGTCTCTCCACCGCGTCGCGATAGTCGCGCCGTGAGCGAGCAAAAGAGAGCGGAGAGACAGATGCGAGAGATACTCTACTTCGATGCGTGGGGCTTCGAGTTGTACATTGGCCTTCAGAACTGGTGCCATCAGTCTCACTGGTATGAGAGCGGTCAGGGCTTCGTGTGGCGTCGTTTGGAAGTCGCTTGGGCCTCCCCTTGGACTCCGCGAGGGTCAGTGAGGTAACGGCGCAACATCTTCACGGTTGAAGCGGGGTCGTCGGCGGATCGCTGGTGGCCCCGTTCTGCTGTTTGGGTATGGCGGTTGTGCTAGCGTTAGCAATTCGCCAGGAGCGAGGGGAGGGGCTGTTGGGGCGGTTTGGTGGGGTAATCGCGTGTAGCGCATTCGGCTTGCTGGCGGCGTGTGCCGCGCCCGAGCCCATGGATACTCAAGTGATGCGCTGGACAAAGCCCGGAGCGAGCTACGATCAGTATATGCAGGAGCGCTACGTGTGTGCTCAGGAGGCGAGTCGGCAGCGCTCTAGCGGGCAAGCCAACGCGTACGGTGCGTCGTCGCAATCACGGCCCACGGTCAGCCTCAGCCTGTTCCGGGCGTGTATGGGCGCGAAGGGATGGCGGCAGAGCCCCGATGGGTACAGCCCACCGCCCGGCGATACAATCATGATGGAAGACTGAGGCGGGCTGGGCTTCACCATGATTGACCTGAAGCGGCCCCTAGAGGGCGTTCCCGGCCTGCTCTTGATGGCGGCCCTCATCTTGTTCGGGGCGACAATCGGCATAGCCGTCGCGCTGGTGTTCACCTGGATACCGATGAGCGATGCCCTCGCGAATTTCCTCGGGGGCGTCGTGGGGGCGGGGCTTGGTGCGGCGCTGGCGGTTATGGGGGCCATCTACGTCCAACGTGACGACCGACGGCGGGAAGAAAAGGCAGCTATGGCTGTCCTACCGCTGGCGCTCTCATCTCTCACGCAATACACCCGGCGTTGCATTCTGTTTCTCGACGCCTGGATAGGACCGAACGCCACCCATCAACACTTTAGTAATGACCTTGAGGCCCCCGCCATACCAAGCGGCACTATCGAGCCGCTTCAGGAGTCCGCTCGGTTTGCGGAACCTGAGGATCAGGATAAGATTTCTAAGGCTCTAGGGAAGCTTCAAATCCAGCACTCTCGCATTTCTTCTTGGGCGCTGGAGCACAGAGGCCAACGGATCACGACGCTCCGCCGTCACGAGGGATACGGCTACATGGCCGACGCGGCGGAGCTCCATGCCGCTGTCGCTGCCCTCTTCAGTTACTCGCGCGATGAGGCGCTCGTGCGAGAGCGCGCGAGCCTACAGGAGATGACTAGCGCGCTTCACAACAGCGGCATTTGGGATGATAGCCATCCGGTTTGGGAAAGGGTCGAAGCTCGCGGTTTGCCTCCCGCGTCAAAACGGTAGATCAATCATCGTACGCGCTCACCCGCCTGCGGCCATCTCCGGCTTGGCGTGCGCCGGGTCTAGGCCGGGATTGACGCGCTGGACGGCCGACTCATGATGGAAGACTAAGGCGCTCTTTCAGCCTAGCAACACTCGCGGGATACCAAGAACCGCCCCGAGGAGCCTCTATCTCCCGTTCGTTAAGCTCCCGAGCGATCCCCGCGAGAGAACTGATCCCCATTGCTTGCACGTCCCGGAGGACCTCCCGGTATTCCTCTGCGCGCTCATCGGCACCCCTCACGATCTCCGCCACTGCTGCCTTGTTGCCCTTGCGGGCTTTCCTGAGGGCGTCCGCGCCGTTGGGGTTGCCCAACCTCAGCCCTTCCTTCGCGAGCCTCTTGGCGGCTACCGCGAGGGCTTCCTTGGTCCTCTTGGATATCGCCTCGCGCTCGTGCTGGGCGACAAGCGCCATAATGCCCACGACCATCTCATTGGCGTCCGGCATATCAGCCGCCACGAACTTCACGCCGCTATCCCTGAGGGTGAGCAGGAAGGCAGCGTTGCGCGACAAGCGATCGATCTTGGCGATGATGAGTCTAGCCCCGGAGACCTTGGCGCGCTGGATCGCGCGGGCCAACTCGGGCCGGTCGTTGCGCTTGCCGCTCTCGACTTCCGTGAATTCCCCGAGGAGACGCCCGGCGGTTCCCTTGAGGTAGCCCAGGACGGCGGCCCGTTGTGCCTCTAGGCCCAGCCCAGAGCGGCCCTGGCGGGCTGTTGAGACGCGGTAATAGGCGACGTACTTGTCAGCCTTCGGGGCTTTCTCGGGGCTTCCCTTGGGGGTCCTCATGGCTTGTTCCTCCTGTGCGTAACGAACTGCGTAATGCTCGTTAGGCAATTTGATACGATAAACGGGAGGTGGGAGCCCCTGAGTCGTTTTGACTCACCCTGCCATGGGATAGAGGCCGCTAAGCGGTCGGGGCGGGGCGGCGAGAGAAGTCGGAGGGGCGTCGCCGGGTGGCCCGCGAGGGTCGCCGTGGGTGCCTAATAGGCGCAAGGCACCTAGAGGGGGGTCGGCGGCGCGGCGCGCTGGCGCTTATGGGTTCGTGAATATCCCAGGCTGGAAGCCCGCCGAAAGGATCGAAGCCACATCGGAGCCTAGGATCGAGAGGGACGGCCGCTGGGTGGGCTACTAGAAGATGAATAAGCCTGAGGAGCCCGCGAGGGCGACGAAGGCTGCCACAGTGCTGCCTCGGTAGAACCCACCACTACCCTAGGCCACATCGAACCTAGCTCTAGGGGTATCTCGGTATATACACAGGGGAGGGCGGGAGGGAGGCCCCGGTAAAGGGTAGGGGGTATCCCTAAGCCATTGATCTTGTTATCTAATCCATGAAATCCTAGCCCCCAGGGATACCCTCGGGTAAGCCCCAGACGCACCCGCAGCCACCATCGAGCGGCGCCTAGGGGAACCATCGGGACCCCTTCCAGCAAGCCCGTATTTGGCCGCCAGATAGGGGTCCCGAACCTGTCAGCTACCCTAGTACCTGAAACGCCGGATGCCTCTCTATGGACTCGTTCGAGTCCCTAGCGTGCGATCCTCCTTTGCGTCTTGAAATGCCGACTACCGGGTTCGTCGATGCCCAGATTAGCGCGGCGAAGGTCCAGGGGATTTCCGTTGCGAAGTTTGACCCGCCGTCCATCCCCGCGCCTGAGCCCGAGTATCTCCCGCGCAATGCTCACGGTCCCGCGCTCCCCGTGATGGCATTTCACCTGTGAGGCGCCGCTGCCGGTGCCATTGCTGTTGAGGCACCAACTGGGAGGGAGGCCGCGCTCTGTGGTGAGGGTTAGGTAGTCCCGACGCTCGATAAGGGCCGGCTCCGCACTTCCTGCTATCGGCACCCTCAGGCACGGCACTCCCGTCTCATCCACGAATGGTACAGGACTCCGTGCCGTCACGCGTGCGGCAGTTCGCGGATGCGGCCCGGCTTTGGGCTTTGGATTCATGTCTATCGGCGCAACGGTCCGTGGCGCACTTCGGTGGTGGGCGAACAGGTTGCGCCGCCGCAAGTCCAAGGCGTCTCCGTTATGGTGCCGCGCCCATAGGCCATCGCCTTTCGTGAGGCCGAGGATTTCACGCGCTATCCGAACAGTCCCTCGTTTGGGGTGGTGGCTTTTCACATAGGCGAGAGAGGACGGCTCCGCGTTGAGATACCAACGCTTCGAGACGCCATCTGCGATGAGGCGGGCATAGTCCACAGCGTCCAATCGTACTCGCCCCTGTTGCCGGGCCAGCTCCAACTCGACGCATTGCGTTCCATTCTCGTCAACGAACGGCCTTGGCTCGCGCGGCGCGACACGCACTGGCTAGTTCACCGTCACCATCGGCTTCCTCACGAAGCCCAAGCTCTCGGCCATCTCCGGGTAGCTCACGACAGCTTCCGCGAACACCGCAACGACGAGCGCGTCCCGGTTCCTCGCGGTGTCTCCCAGGTTAACCACGCCGACTTCATGGCCGCCGGCCTCGGTGACGTAGGCGTAGTAGGTCTTAGCGGCTATCACCTTCTTCCCGTCGATGAGCGGCGCCAGCGCTGTGGCTATCTTGAGGTCCGATTGAGCGGCGTCTTGCGAGAGGTGAACTGGCCTGCCCATCCTACTTCCCCTTCTTCGGGGGAGCGGGAGGCGGCGAGGAGTGCAACTCGATGATCTCTCGGCCGAGGCCGGGGATACCGATACGGTTGTCGAAGTCAGAGAGGGCCTTCAGGACTGCCGCAACGCCGCCGCTCGCGTTCGCTGCCTCGATCTCCCGGATGAGTGCTTGAGCGTCCACAGGAGGAACCGCCTTGGCTGCTTCCTTCGCGGGTAGCGGAGGGGGAGCCGGGGGCGTGTTGCCGTCCTGCGGTTGAGCCTGCTGAAGACGGGCGCCAGCGGTGCCCACCTTGTTGACGAGGTCGTTCGCCTTGCCCGTGCCCATCGCCGGGCCGATGCTCGGGATGATCCCCTGGAGCGCCTTCGTGGCTACGTCGGCCAACTCCTGTTCGGTCGCGTTGGGTTTGGCCCGGAGGAAGTCTCGCATCGCGCGGTCCATCGCCTGATTGGCATAGAGCACGTCGAGCGCTTCGGGACCTACGGCGCCCTTGGCGATATCCTTCGTGAACAGTCCCTCGGCTGCCTTGCGGACCGCCTGGATGGGCGGAGCCTGGAGCTTGCGCTGGGCGTCCGGGTCGAACGCGGACCACGAACGCGCGTCGTCCATGAACTTCATGTGCGTGTCTCGGCCGATGCTCCCCTGGTTGAAGAGCGTGATCGATCGCTCGACCACCGCCGCCATCGCCGCAGGGTTTCCCGCCGCCCGCATCATGTCGCTTTCGAGCTGGGCCAGTACCGGCCGTTCGATGTGATCGGGTACGCGCTCGCGCTTCGTGAGGAACCCGTCGATGTAGTTCGTCGCGCTCTCGGCCTTCGAAGCATCGAGCTTGGCGATCTCCGTGATCCGCTCCCGGTTGTTCGCGAAGGCGTTCGCGGGATCGCGCATGGTGTCGATGACGACCTTGCTCAAGAGGCTCTCGACGCGCGCTTGCTTTCCCCAATTGTCCTTTTCACGAGCCGATGGTTCGTCTTCGCGCTTCTGCATCGCGTCGGCCCGCTCGCGTTGCTTGAGCGTCCACTGGCGGTCGTCGTTGGCCCATGCCCACCGGGTATCCCCTCGGGCCTTCTCGGTGAGGAAGTTGGAAACGTCCACCTTCGCCATCGTGACCTTCGGGTTGCTCGCGAGGACTGCCTTGCCGTCGCCCGTGGTCACGTGGTCGAGCGCCTTGAGCATATTGCCGTCGCCCATCTTGGCCTTCGCCAGGATCGCTTCCGCCGCCACCTTCTCAAAGGACGCCGAGGGCATCCCCTTGAGCTTGAGATCGGCGCCGAGCCGGTTGATCTCCGCCGCAGCCGCCACGGGGTCTCGGGTGGAGTTGAGGATCGCGTTCACCTGGGCGCCCGTGTTCGCCTCTTGCTTGGCGATGACGGCCTTCTCGGCTTCCTGGGCGTGCTCCGTCGCGAGCGAAGACTTCGCACCATCGGCCACCGTCTTGTAGCCGGCCCACCAATCGTCCGACTGGTTCTTGCCGAGCCGCTCCATGTAGCTCTTGGTGAAGCCCTGGACGAACTCCTCGAAGACCTTGGGATCGTCCGAGCCCTTCGCCGGGCTCTCGCTGTACGCCTTCCGCAGCTCGCCGTAGTAGGCGAGGCCGGCGACCCTTCCGTCCTGGTTCTGATAGCCCTTGATGAACCACGGGTTCGCCGTCTGGGGGATCGTGCCGTCCTCGACCGCCTTCGCGAAGTCCTTCTGGTTCTTCTCCTGGGCGAGCTGGCCTTCCTTGAACTGGCGGTCGCGCTCCTCGCGGGTTATCCGCTCGGCGGCGTCGTTGAGCCGCGCGGTGCCGATCCCGAGATTGCGGAGGAGGTCCTCGGTGACGTTGGGACCCGTCGTGCCGATGCCTGGGGTGCCCACGGCGATTGGCCGGGAGACCACCGAGGGAAGCACGCCACCCGTGCGGAGGTTTACGTCGGACCTTCCGCTATTCGGAGGAGCCATCTCTAGCCGAGCCTCCGCCCGAAGAGTCCCGAGCCGTCCGAGGTCTTGGTGCTGTTCTTAATGTAACTGTCACCAATGTTGAGCGCCGCCCCAATGAAGCGGCCGATGACCTTCGAGGTAGGATCGTCCGGCATCTGGTTCCGAACCGAGGTCTTACGATTGTCGGCGTCCATCTTGATCCCGCGCTTGTCCATCTCGACCTGCGTGAGTTCGTTGCTCGCCTGCTGATCGACGTACATGAGGTCCTTGCCGGTGGCCGCCGCGAACCCATTGAGAAGTGCCGTGACGGAGTTGCCCTCGACGCCTCCCGTGGCGGCAGCCGCTTCGGCGGTGCCTGTAGCCTCCCCGAGCTTGGCCTTCAGGTTGGCCCTCTCGGCGGCGCGCTTGTCCTGTATCTGCTGGGCCTGGAGATTGGAGAGCTGATACTTGAAGACCGTGCTCTTGTTGATCGCCTCGGCTTCGTCGTTGATCGCGCGGACCTTCTTGCCGTACTCGGCGTAGTCGCTCTCGCCGCCCATCATGGCGCCGCCCAGCGAGGCTACCGTGGTCGCCGCGAAGAGCATCGTGGGATCACACATTGGAGCACCTCCAACGAACGAGGCGCGCGCTCACGCGGCAACCCTCAGAGACAGGTAGCGGACCGTGACAAGCTGGTTTGAACGCCAGTCACGCAACTGCTTTCGGTCGTATCGGACGCAGTCGTGGGCAAGGCGAGTGAACGGCGGCCCTAGATGGGCCTGCCGCCACTTCGCCAGAGTCTTTTCCGACACGCCGAGTTCAACAGCGGCGGCGGCCGGGGAGATTAGATCGGTCACAGGTGGTGACCTCCGGATGGGGATTTTGGGGAGCGGGCAGGGGATGCGGCGGGCGTGCGTCGGCTAGGCTCGCGGGGGCTCCTTGGAGCAAACAATAGCGCGCCATCCTCGCGACGCGGTGATGTTGCTTGGTTCGCCAAGGGTAGGGCGGACAGGTAACTTAATGATCTCTAAGGCTTTTCTCACGCAAAGAGGTACGGAGAGCCGGCGATGGCCTCCACGCTGAGGCTACCGCGCGGCGGCACCTCGGGAGGCTCCACGTCCATCGCCTTGAGCGGGGCCTGGAGACACGTGAACGGGTCCGCGATGTAGAGCTTGGCGAACTCTTCGGCGAGTATCCGGGCGAACGCAGCGGTCTTCGTGGGCGTGGTCCCGAAGGCATCGTGGACGGTCGCGAGCTGGGTGATCCCTTCAACGCTTGCGCGCTTCAGCGAGAGAAGCAGATGCGAGGCGTCGAGCGAGTGGACGAAGTTGGGCGCGGCCGAAGTCTCGACGCGGCTCCAGTTGATCTCCTCGGTGAACTCGACGGGACGCACCGTCAAGGCTTCACCACCAACCTGTCCCTCTACGCGGCTCGCATCCATCTTCACCGTTCCGTAGTCACTCACCACCGGGAACCCGCACGGCGAAGTCCAGTGGAGCTTCTTGGTGGGCGCCTCTCGTGCCCAGATCTTCACCACGCGGCGGACGTACTTCATGCCTTCGATGGGTCCCTTCACCAAGTCGTGCATCGCGGCCCACACGACCTTCGCGAGCGCCACGTAGGCTTCCTGTTCGTTGTCTTCGGTGAGCCACGAGGGAACGCCTCGGCTCTCCACCTGATCGCGGACCGCGTCTCGCACATAGTCGAGATTGGAGAGGAACGTGCCGCCGTAGGGGAGCACCATGACGGAGCGCTTCGTGATCTTGCGGTCGATGCCCCACGCGAGCCACTCCTGGGAGAACGGCGCGGTACTTTCGCGGAGGAGTTCCATGACACGCTCGGCCACGTCCCTGTAGAGATCGCCGGGCTTGTCGCCGGGCACGAGGTTCACGGCGCGGCCCGCATCCTCGTCGCGTAGGAGCGCGGCGTAGTGCTGGATGCCCGAGCACGATCCGTCGAGCATGACGGGCACTCGGCAGACGGGCATCTCTCCTTCGTGTCGATAGTAGTCAGCGAAAGCGAAGCACGCGGCGAGGAACTGCCACGGCTGATCGGCGGCGTGCCACTCTTCGCACTCAAGGGGATCGTCCGCGCAAGCAAGGATCATCTCGACGTGCCGGCCTACCCATCTCTCACGGTCCCCGAAGCTCACCTTGTCCACGCCATAGGTGTTCGCGAGGTGGATGCGGAGCCACGTGACGCCCCCTTCAGTGAGCACGTCACCCTCGGCGAACTCCAGCAAGCCCCGCTGAAGGTCGTTGCCCTGCGGCGAGAGGTCGTCCGAGCAAGCGTACACCCGGCCCCGGAAGTCGAGGTTGTACGCGAAGTAGATCGCCGGGTAGCTCACGAAGCGCTCGGCCGTCGAGAAGATGCGGTGCTGGGCGAAGCGCTTGGAGATCATCTTGGCGTTCGCGGTCTTCACCTTGCGTATCTCGTTCTTGTGGGCGATGAGCCTCTCCTTGTTCGCCGCTTCCTCGTCCGAGAGCCGGCCGGGGACTTCCTTCGGGTCGAGCGCGGTGATCCCCGGTGCATCCGTTCCGCGCTCCATGAGCTTCCTCATCACGGCGTAGACCCGAGGGTTGATCCGCCACGCCGTCGCCTGGGCGGCGTTAATCCCCGCGTAGACCGTCGAGAGGTCCGCCTTGTCGAGCATGGCCCGCTGTTCCTTGCCCGCGCGACGCACGAGATTGAGCGGGCGGAGGGCCATCGGCATAGACGGGTGGAAGATGCCCTCGCGGAAGTGGAAGCCGCCGCCGGACGTTCCGGTCCAGGGAACCGGGGGGATCACGAGGGGCCACGCGAGCGGTCGGGAGACGGCCAGGAAGTCGCCCATGTCCTTCGCCCATTCGGCGGCCTGGACGGTGAGGCGGACGGCATGGGCGGCCGACTTCTTCACCATCGACCGGCTCGCGATCTTGGTCATCTCGAAGACGCCGAGCTGGACGAGGTAGTCGATGAAGCGGATGCCGATGCCCACCGTCCGGTGCTTCGTCCAGGCTTCGGCCAGGGCCTTCCGTTCCCAGCGGCGGGCGAAGCCGGCCAGGGCCGCTCGGCGTTGCTGAGGGGATCGGGACTGATTGACCCGCTTGCGGACCTCCTCGGCCTGCCGCTTGTTGATCTTCTCCCAGCGGTGCCAGCGAAGCTCGTCCTCCAGGGCCTCCCCGATCCGGGCGGCGAGGGCGGTGAGCTTGGTCGGCCGGCTCATGCGATTTAGGGCAGCGCGGGCGGCGGCGGCGCAAACCACGGTCGCGTCCAGGTCCTTTAGGACGCGGAGGAGGGAGCCCCCCTTGGTCGCCTTCCCCGAGGCGCGGGCGTCGAGATCGGCGCGGTACAGGGCCTCCATCGGCCCCACGATCCGCTTCACCATGGCGGCTCCCACGGCGGTCTGGGCCTCGCGCTCCTTGGCGCGCGCTCTGTCCAGGGCGGCGCGTTGCCTGCGCACGCCGCGCATCGTGGCGTCGGCCTCGATTAGACGCTGTTCATCGTAGAGGTCCACTTCGTGCCAAGCAGTGTCTTTCGGCAACGTCCGTTCTCCCAATTCCAGAGTTGGGTTAGCGATAGCTGAGGGCTGCCGTGGCGGTGCCCCGAGCTGTTGGTCCGGTAGATGATGAGGTGGCCGCGCTTGCTGCGGAGGTGAGGAGCTGGGCTGCCTAAGCAGCACGTGCTCTCCCCGGAAGCTGTTGATGTATCGCGGCGGAGGTGGCCGGTGGAGACGATACGTAGGTCTCGAAGGGAACGCTGAGGAACCGGCTAAGGAAGTCTGACAATGAGTAGTTCAAGGTGCTCTGCACACCTCCAAAGTCTCAAAGGAGTTGACGCGATGCAAGCAGAAACAATCTGCATTCGGTCACCGCCTCGAATTGCTACTGCATTCAGATGAAAGGCTTTTTGCCGTAATCCATTGGAATTCAGTCTCTCCCTGGATCGATTTCTTAGTCCAGGAACTCCCCGGGCCGGTCTGCCCGGATGCCCTGAGCGTACGGCGTCACGGTGAAGTACCGGGAGAGGGCGGTGGGCCTGCCACGGTTCACCGTGAGAGTGTGAGGGCCTGCGCTCATTCGGCCGATGATCTGAAGGGTCATCGGGAGGGCTCCTGGGGCGATGTTGTGTGGTTCACTATGCTTGCCCGGATCACGGAAAGTACAGGTTTCTAAGGCTTTTCCCTACGCAAAGAGGTCTCCCTAGCTAGGGAGGAGCATCCTCATCCAAAGCTGCATCGAATGGTGCCAGCGCCTCTAGCTCATCCATGTATCGGTTGGTGGAGTACCAGCCTAGGTCGTCCATTGTGTTAGCGTCAGAAAGCAGGCCGGTGCGGAGGCAAGCGGTCGCAACGGCACGCATCGCTGGCTTGTCGGGAAATGGCTGGGGGATGAGTTCCTCTTCCGCCAATGCCCACTGCTCCTCTGGCGTGGGCGATCCTTCAGTGTTTAGCGACGCCTTTCTGATCTTCTGCATGGTCGCGAGTAAGATGATTTCTTCCCGCCGCAATGACGAGAGCATATCGGCGACATAGAGGAATTCGTCGGACTTTAGGTTTCCGATAAATGCCTTCCCGGCGATGACCATTGCCATGAGGCGAAGGTTGCGCCGAGCGGCCCCTTCGTCGGCGGCGCGCTGGTAACGGAGGACTGCCGCGATGGCGTCGTCGCCGGGAGTGAGCGGGCCACCCCCTCGGCGGAGTTCTTGGAGAAGAATCTCAAAGGCTGCTTTGCGGCGGCGAGCCAGTGCGCCTTGAACCAACGTCCGTGCGGCACTGCCTGGGATCGCTTCCAGGGTATTCCCGGCCATACCGCTGATGATTGTCAACAAGTCCATCGAGCACGCTTTCAGTGGGCCGCAAGAAGAGTTGCATTGCCGAGCGGAGATGCCTCTATATACGCGAATCATTCGGGAGTTAACCGCAGTGGCAGCGTATACAAATCTCTTCACTCCAGAAACTTGGGCATCCTTTGTCGCAAGAGGTAGGACCGTAAGCGGCTTCCGGGACTCGCAGAGGCGAGCAGCCGAACGACTCCAGCCAGGAGATGTATTTGTTTGTTACACGGTACGCTTGTCGCGCTGGTGCGGGCTACTTCGAATAGTTAGTCCCACGTATATCGATACGGCGCCAATATTCTCGGACCCAGACCCATATGTGATGCGAGTGAAAGTTGAGCCTATCGTCACCCTCGATGATCTCGAATATGCGATCCCGATTTATGATGAAGCGGTGTGGCCCAGACTCTCGCTCACGCGAAACCTCGAAGTCCGTTCATTTGGTTGGGCGCAGACGGCAAACCTGCGGAGTTCGCTGAGATTGCTAAACGACGGCGATGCCCAACTGCTGAGCGACCTTCTGTTACGGCAAGACCGGGAACGTAAGGTACATCCCTTTACGAGCCAAGACCGACGACGGCTGGAGGGGCGTCGTTCCATTCGCACCGCGGATCGCACAGTGGTTGTAGAGGTCCCCGAAGAAGTGCTGGAAGTAACCGCGCCGACCGACGAGGAGTGTATTGAGACAAATGGACCCCGCGAATCTCACAAGATGCAAGCTTTGCTCGCTACAATCGGGATTGAGATGGGGTTTCGCATTTGGATTCCTCGGGGAGATCGGCAGGCTATTCTCAACCAAGTGCCAGCGGCCCAGCACGGTCAGTTCGTGGATGTTCTCCCGCTCAATTACGATGATACGACTATTAAGACAGTGGAACAGATTGATGTTATCTGGCTGAAGGGCCGGTCAATGGCGCGCGCGTTCGAGGTGGAGCATACGACCGCGATCTATTCGGGCTTGCTCCGGATGGCGGACCTGCTTGCGCTGCAGCCTAACATGGACATTCGGCTCCACATTGTCGCGCCGACAGAGAAGCAAGACAAAGTGCTCAGAGAGATCCGCCGTCCAGTGTTCTCTTTGCTGGATCGTGGGCCTCTATACGAGAGCTGCTCATATCTGCCGTATGAGGCGATTGAGGATATCGCCGGGATAGACCATTTGGCGCATATGAACGATTCAATCATCGACGAGTACGCCGAACGCGCCGAGGAAGATTGAGCGGCGGTAAGCAATCCAATGCTGGTGGCCGCCTGGGGGCGACGCGCGGTCGAGAGAGAGAAGTCCAGATATCGGTGCGGCAGCAGTAGAAGAGGAAGCGGATGTCGTACGATGCTTTTAGTAGCGGTAAGCCTGTCCATTGTGTTGAGCTGACGACAGGCAAGCGCCTCACGGGCATCTTGCGTTTCGGAGGTGATGGAATTCAGGCCACGTTAGTGAGCTACGATGGTGCGGCTTTGGTGCCGACCGACGCGGCCGTGGTGCTACTCACAGAGTATAACTCCGTTGTATCTCTCCATTCCAATTTATCGTGGCCGGCAGACTCAAACTTGCAGTTGGAACCGCCCAGAGAAGTGCAGCGCCAGCACATCTATTCAAACATTGCGGTCGTTGGCCCCATAGCGTGGGGAGGTGCGGAGCAGGTGCGGCGCGTGCGCTTCGTTATCGACCACTCGAAGCCCATGCTTATGCACGAGGCGAAGGTGGGTGCCTTGGCTCGCCACGCGGAGGGGGATGAGGAAGCTCGCGAGTTGTTCGCAGAGGCCGTCGAAGGAGCAACTGTTCGAGTGGGCTATTCCCGGCGAGTTTCGAGAGAGTATGGACCGCCGACTGTATTTGAAATCAATCCATCGTTTCAGATTGAGTATGCTGAGAGTGTTACGATCGATGCCTATCTTGATACCGTTCTAGCGGTGGTTCGCTTCTGTGCCTTCTCAATGGGCCGTCATATGCATCCATCATCGATTTGGATTGGCAAGGAGACAAGGGCGGAGTGGCTTCAGTCTATTAATGAAGGGCGTCCTGGGCATGAGTTCGAAGTGCTTTATCGTTGGCCTGAAGTTGTAGCAGACGGCGAGGATGAAACGGCCTGGGGATCGCCTTTGATAGCAAGGAATGATGACGAGCTGACGGCGTTGCGAGTTTGCTTGGTGGCATGGATTGGGCGCTTGAGTGAGTGGTCTAATGCCTATGAGCTGATGATGATTGGTCTGCGGCTCAGAGGCGAAGTATCCGCTAACAGGCTACTCAACGCGTTCAAGTGGTTTGAAGAAATCCCTCTGACAAGGTATCAGGCTGCGCTTTCCAAAGATGATGCGGAGCTCATTGGAGCGGCCGCCGCCGCCAAAGGGCGGGAGCTAGGCTACGATCTAGAGAACAGAATAGTAGGTGCTCTGAGGACGATTCGAACGGAAGCGAACGAGGCACGATTCGCACGACTCATCTCACTTGTGACCACAAGGTTTGGAGGCAAAGTGCTCAAGGCAGATGTTGTTGAACATCTGAATCAAGCCGTGGCATTTAGGGGCAGGTGTGCGCACCGGAACTTCGTGCCAGCGGACGATCAAGAGCAGCTGAATTTTATGAGGTCTGTGCGCGCGTTAGAAGCTCTATGCTACTTGCTTGTTGCCCTTGATCTTCCCATTGGCCGAGACGGCATTGGCCGGATACGTAGGAATAAGTTCGTTAGTGACTATCTCTATATGTCCTAGTGTCTAGCGGCTGGTCGTCATCTGCTCAGATGCGCTCAATCCATTTCGCCTTAACCGTCAGCGGAGGGCCATCCCCATACGTCGCCCGCTGTCCGTCTCGGGCGTGTCCTAGAATACTATCGGCCACCTCGTCAGGGCACTCCACCTCCCGAAGCTTGTCTTCCATCCGATGCCGCCATGAGTGAGCTACTGCGCGCGTATCCGTGATACCCACTTCAAGCCGCGACCAACGCCCATACCGCTTCGAGGCCGCGTCCCCACGCCGCCCATAGCGGCCCTCGGGGAGCTCCCTAAATAGCCATCCGGCCTCCGCCTGGGACACCCACTTCAAGAAGCCCTCCTCCGCGAGAGCGGGGTGGATGGGCACGTCACGCCTGGACGAGCCCGTTTTGAGTTCGTGGCCCTTGGCGTCGCTTGTGGTGAACCGAAGGAAGGGGATGGTGCCCGCCTTCAGCACGTCCTCTTTCCGGAGCTGGGCAAGTTCGTTGATGCGCGCCCCGGTGTAGGCAAGCAGCCACGTGAGCCACCGGAGGGCATCCGTTCGCTTGCGGGCAGCCCTCAGGAGCTCCATCGCTTCGGCATCGGTGTATGGGCGCCTTGGCTTCTCCTTGGTCTTGTCCTCCTTCAGGGCAATCTTCAGCGATGCGAACGGGTTCACCTTGAGTACGTCTTCCGCCTCTGCCGCCGCGAAGATCGCCTTGAGAGGAGCGATACAGGACTCATTGATTGTCTTGGCCTTGTAGTCCTTTGTGCGGAGGTGATCGCGCCAGCGGCGAAGGTCCTTGCCGGTCACGGCCAACGCATCGTCATGGCCTAGGAATTCGGAGAACTGGCGAAGGCGTCGCTCCCATTCGTCACGGGTCCTCTGGCGGACGTTCTCACGGCCCTTGGTCCAGGCGTCGATTAGCCCCGTGATCTTCACTGAGGGGCGCGCTTGGGGAGCATTCGGGCGGCCCTCGGGATAGCGCGCCAGCATGGGGCTATCGGTGAGGTCGCCCCGGAAGCGTCTCTGGAGGTCACCTAGGGCGCCGTCGATGGCGTCGCGCGCTGCCTCGCAGAACGCCTTCCGATCACTCGCCCCGAGGCCGATGTGCTTCTCCGCGAGGAAGTCCCCGACGAACCTCGCGACGATGCCTTGGTCGGCCGCTGGGACGCGAGCGCGACGAGCCTGCTGAAGTTGATAGCGCTGCCCCGCCCACGGTTCGGTGGTGGCTCCCCAAGGACCATTTGGCGCGGTCTTGGAGAAGGCTTCAGGTGGGGCGGGGGAGGCGGCGAAGTGTTCTAAGAGCCATCGCCACAGGTCTCCCGCGAGCGCGTGGAGGTCGCCGGGGGTGACCGCGATTGATTGTACCTGTTCGGCCTCGACGGTCGGGAGGGGCGGCGCTTCGAGACGCTCGATAAGAGCATCGTATTCGGCGGCGATTGCCGAGTGCCGCTTCCTTCCTTCGCGTGCGTCGCTCGTGTTGAGTGAGCGTTTGAATTCGCGCATCCCAGCGGCCTTCCGGAGGTGTTCCGGGATCGCTTTTCGGAAGTAGAGCTTGCCAGTCTTGGGGTGCCGCCAGGGCCGCGCCATACAGAGAACCGTCACGACTTTGTACCACTCCTTTGTACCAGCGCGGCTCAAAGAGTGTCGAGAAAGCCTGAAGTTCCTTGATTTACGGGCCTTTTGAGGTCCGCTGGCGGACAGGGCGGGATTCGAACCCGCGGTGGCTGTTACACCACGCACGCTTTCCAAGCGTGTGCCTTAAACCGCTCGGCCACCTGTCCGGCATGCGCGGTCGGCCGCTCTTATAGCGCGGTGGATGGATTGGGCAACGTCCTTCCCTGCCGCGGGCCGCTTGGCTAGGGTCGGCGCCGTGGCTGACCGGCGCTTGGGGGAGTAATGGTCGTGTTTCGGGCCCTGGGCTGGCTGTTCCTGGCCCTGGCTGTTGCAGTGATCGTGCATGACCTGCTGACCTGGTGGTCGCAGGGCAGCTATCCGTTTTCGACCTTCGGCAGCCTGTGGGCGCATCTCGACCCGGCGTCGCTCGGCAACACCCAGACCTCGGCGCGACGCCACCTGTCGGGCGTCCTGTGGACCTGGATGATGCGGCCGCTGCTCACCGTGCCGGCGTTGCCGGCCTTCCTGGTGCTGGGGGGCGTCCTGCTGTGGATCGGCCGGCGCGAGCTCGGCCGGCCGGAGCCGGGCGTCCTGATGGGCTCGCGCCCGCGCCGCCGCCGCGGCGGGCTCTCCTGACGGCTTGCCGGCCTGGAAGGCTGCCGGGTGATATTGAATCGTGTCGAGCTGCCCAGAATCCTCACCCTGAAGGCTGCGCTGGGGACGCGCCACTCCAGTGGCGCGTCTTTGACTGTTGCGGGCAATGATCGCGCCACTGGAGTGGCGCGCCCCCAGCAAATGACGATCCTCCTCAAGATGAGGTCGGTAGGTCGATTCGAGACGGAAGACTCTACCGGCTGTCCATCTTCAGCGCGGCGATGAAGGCGGACTGCGGGATCTCCACGTCGCCGACCTGGCGCATGCGCTTCTTGCCCTTCTTCTGCTTCTCCAGGAGCTTCTTCTTGCGGCTGATGTCGCCGCCGTAGCACTTGGCCAGCACGTCCTTGCGCATGGCGCTGATCGTCTCGCGGGCGATCACGCGGCCGCCGATCGCCGCCTGGATGGCGATCTTGAAGAGCTGGCGGGGGATCAGGTCCTTCAGCCGCTCGCACAGCGCCCGGCCGCGCTGCTCGGCCTGGTTCTTGTGGACGATGATCGACAGCGCATCGACCGGCTCGCCGTTCACCAGGATGGTGAGCTTCACCAGCTCGCCTTCCTCGTAGCCGATCATCTCGTAGTCGAAGCTGGCATAGCCGCGCGTCACCGACTTCAGCCGGTCGTAGAAGTCGAACACGACCTCGTTCAGCGGCAGACGGTAGACCGCCATGGCGCGCGCGCCGGCATAGGTGAGCTCGACCTGCTGACCGCGGCGTTCCTGGCAGAGGGTCAGGACGGCGCCGAGATGCTCGTCGGGAGTCATGATCGTGGCCTTGATCCACGGCTCCTGCATGCTCTCGATGTTCGACGGGTCGGGATAGTCGGCCGGATTGTGCAGCTCGATCTCGGTCCCGTCCGACATGCGGATCTTGTAGACGACCGACGGCGCGGTGGTGACCAGGTCGAGGTTGAACTCGCGCTCCAGCCGCTCCTGCACGATCTCGAGATGCAGGAGGCCGAGGAATCCGCAGCGGAAGCCGAAGCCCAGCGCCGCGCTCGATTCCGGCTCGAAATGGAACGACGAGTCGTTGAGGCGCAGCTTCGACAGTGATTCGCGGAGCGTCTCGAACTCGGCGGCGTCGGCCGGGAACAGGCCGCAGAACACCACCGGGACGCTGGGCTTGAAGCCGGCCAGCATCTCCGGCGCGGGCTTGCGGTCGTCGGTGATCGTGTCGCCGACCTTGCAGTCGGCGATGGTCTTGATGCCGGCGATGATGAAGCCGATCTCACCGGGGCCCAGTTCGGCCACGTCGGTCGCCTTGGGCGAGAAGACGCCGACCTTGTCGAGGTCGTAGGCCGCCGCCGCCGCCATCATGCGGATGCGCATGCCGCGCCGCAGCACGCCGTCCTTGACGCGCACCAGGGTGACGACGCCGAGATACGGGTCGTACCAGCTGTCGACCAGCAGCGCCTTCAGCGGCGCATTGCGGTCGCCCGTGGGGGCGGGCAGGCGCTTGACCATCGCCTCCAGCAGGTCGTCGATGCCGAGGCCGGTCTTGGCCGAGACCTTCACCGCCTCCGACGTGTCGATGCCGATCACGTCCTCGATCTCGGTGCAGACCCGCTCGGGATCGGCCGACGGCAGGTCGATCTTGTTCAGGACCGGGATGATCTCGTGGTTGGAATCGATCGCGTGATAGGCGTTGGCCAAAGTCTGCGCCTCGACGCCCTGGCTGGCGTCGACCACCAGCAGCGAGCCCTCGCAGGCCGCCAGCGACCGGCTGACCTCGTAGGCGAAGTCGACATGGCCCGGCGTGTCCATCAGGTTCAGCACGTAGGTCCTGCCGTCCTGTGCCGGATAGTTGAGGCGCACGGTCTGCGCCTTGATGGTGATGCCGCGCTCGCGCTCGATGTCCATCGAATCGAGCATCTGGTCCTGGAACTCGCGTTCGGTCACGGCGCCGCAGCGCAGCAGCAGCCGGTCGGCCAGCGTGCTCTTGCCGTGGTCGATGTGGGCGATGATCGAGAAGTTACGGATCAACGACAGGTCGGTCATTTCACTTCCAGCCCAACTCAACTTTCATCGTCATCCCGAGCGCAGCGAGGGACCCTTGGCGGCGCCGCTTAAAGGTCCCTCGCTGCGCTCGGGATGACACCATTCTTGTATCACCCACGCAGCACGGCGCCCGTCGCCTTGGCGACGGCCGCCACGATCTTGTCGGACACCGCCTCGATCTCCGCATCGGTCAGGGTACGCTCGACCGGTTGCAGGGTGACGGCGATGCCCAGCGACTTCTTGCCCTCCGGCACGCCCTTGCCGGCATAGAGATCGAACACGCGGGCCGCGGTGATCATCACCTTGTCGGCGTTGCGCGCGGCGCGCACCAGTTTTTCCGCCTCGACGCCCGCATCGACCAGGAAGGCGAAGTCGCGCTCAAGCGGCTGGAAGGCCGACAGGACGAGCTTGGGCCGCGCCTTGGTGAGGTTCGCCTTGTACTCCTCCCACACGGGCTGAACCGCCTGAACAAAGGGTGCGACATCCACTTCGTTGAACTTCACGTTGTGTGCCTTCAGCTCCTCCA
>CAZPOS010000002.1:71806-80898 GCA_964588065.1 uncultured Reyranella sp. | reverse complement strand
CCTTCCCGGCCAAGGGCCTGCGGCGGAAGCGCGTGGCGCTGATGCCGGGCTGCGGCCAGCAGGCGCTGGCGCCCGAGGTCAACGAGGCGACGGTACGGCTGCTGACGCGTCACGACATCGAGGTGGTGAACGTCGCGGGCTCGGGCTGCTGCGGCTCCTCCTTGCTCCATGTCGGACGCAACGAGCAGGCGATCGCGCTGGCCAAGGCCAACATCACCGCCTGGCTGCGCGAGATCGATGGCGCGGGACTCGACGCCATCGTGATCAACGCCTCGGGCTGCGGCACGACGGTGAAGGACTACGGCAACATGCTGGCGCATGAGCCGGAATGGCAGGAGAAGGCGCTGCAGGTCGCGAAGCTTGCCAAGGATGTCAGCGAGGTCATGCTGGATATCGGCCTCGTGAACGTCGAGCCCAGGGGCCTCACCGTCGCCTATCATTCGGCCTGTTCCATGCAGCACGGCCAGAAGGTGATCGAACCGCCCAAGCGGCTGCTTCGGGATGCCGGCTTCGTGGTGAAGGACGTGCCCGAGGGCCATCTCTGCTGCGGCTGGGCCGGCACCTACCAGGTGCTCCAGCCCGACCTGTCGCGCCGTCTGCGCGACCGCAAGGTGGCCAACATCGAGAGCGTGAAGCCCGACGTGATCGCCGCCGGCAACTTCGGCTGCATCGGCAACATCGCCGCGGGCACGGGCATTCCCATCGCCCACACGGTCGAACTGCTCGACTGGGCCACCGGCGGTCCGAAGCCGGCGGCGCTCGACTGACCGCGAAGAGGAGGGAGGCATGAACGCTCTTCGCGCTTGCCTTGCTGCTCTTCTCGGACTGATGCTGGGCGCCAACGCGATGGCGCAGAATGCCGGGAGTGGAGCCGTGCTCGATACCCTGTTCGTGAAGCTGCGTGATGCCACCGATCCGTCGGCGATCCGAACTCTCGAAGCGGCGATCTGGGAACAATGGGTGATGGTTCCCGACATGAGCCAGCGTGCCCTGATGATGCAGGGCATCGCCGAGATGCAGCAGCAGCAGCTCAAGGCCTCGATCGACACCTTCACGCGTTTGATCACCGTCGCACCCGATCTTTCGGAGGCCTGGAACAAGCGCGCGACGGCGCACTGGCTCATGGGCAACTTCCCGGCGTCGCTGGCCGATATCTGCGAAACGGTGAAGCGTGAGCCGCGCCATTTCGGCGCCTTTTCCGGGCTCGGCATGATCCGCGCGGAAAGGGGCGAGAACGCCCGTGCGGTCGCGGCCTTCGAAAGGGCGCGCAAGTGGAACCCGCACATTGCGGGAATCGACGGCGAGATCGCGCGCCTGAAGGCCTTGGGCGGTGATAACGGCGCCGATGCGGACCCGCTGGGTTGCGGCCGGCCCACGACGTAGGCAAAAGTCGCAGTCATTCGAGTTCAGGAGTCATTCATGGCCACGTTGTATGTCGGCGGTCGTCTCTTCGATGGCGAGAAGGTGCAAGACGGGCAGGCGGTGCTGGAAGAGGGCGGCCGCATCAAGCGCGTGGCGCCGGCCGGCGAGTTCAAGGGCTTTGCCGGCGAGACCGTCGACACGTCGGGAGCGACGCTGATCCCCGGCATGATCGACTGCCATGTCCATTCGCTGTCGGGTGCCGAAGGTAATCCCGGCGCGGTCCAGGATCGCTTGAGCGCGGCTCAGCTCACCGTGCGCGGCATGGAGTTCATGCGCCAGACCCTGGAAGGCGGCGTCACCGCCGTGCGCGACTGCGGCGGCAAGGACTATATCGAGTTCGCGATCCGCGACGCCTACAATGCCGGGCGCTTCCTCGGACCGACCATGCGCTGCGCCGGCCGCATGATCTGCATGACCGGCGGCCACGGCAACAGGGTCGGTCGGGTTGCCGACGGCGTCGACGAGGTGATCAAGGCGGTGCGCGAGCAGGTGCATGCCGGCTCCGACCTGGTGAAGATCATGGCGACGGGTGGCGTCATGACGGCGGGCGTGAACCCCGAGGACGCACACTACAGCGCCGAGGAGATGAAGGCCGGCATTTCGGAGGCCCATCGCTTCCACAAATGCTGCGCCAGCCATGCCCAGGGCGCACTTGGAATCCTCAATGCGGTGCGCGGCGGCATCGATTCGATCGAGCACGGCATCTTCATGGACGAGGAGTGCTGCCGCGAGATGAAGGAGCGCTGCGTCTGGCTGGTGCCGACGCTCGCCGCGGTGAAAAACATCCTCAAGGGCTATGACGAGGGCGACCGCTCGATCCCCGACTATGTGATCGACAAGAGCCGCCGCGTGTTCGACCGCCACATCGCCGCGACCAAGATGTACTACGCGGCCGGTGGCCGGATCG
This sequence comes from uncultured Reyranella sp., assembly GCA_964588065.1. GTDB lineage: Bacteria > Pseudomonadota > Alphaproteobacteria > Reyranellales > Reyranellaceae > Reyranella. The sequence goes on along the minus strand of CAZPOS010000002.1, from coordinate 78,569 downwards.
CGATGGGGACCGATGCGGGCACGCCGCACAATCGCCATGGCGAGAACGCGCGAGAGCTCGAGTTCATGTGCGACATCGGCATTTCCACCCGCGATTCGCTGTTCTTCGCGACCGCGAGTGCGGCCGACCTGATGCGTCTGGCCGATCATGGCCGCATCCAGGAAGGCAACGTCGCCGACTTCGTCCTGTGCGACGGCGACGCGCTGGCCGACATCAAGCGCGCCGCACGCAAGGAGAACCACCGGATGGTGGTCAAGCGTGGCATCGTCGCCCGCGACAACCGCGCGGCCTTCGCCCGCGAAGCCGTCCGCGTCGCGGCGGAATAAGAGCAGAGAAGGGCGATCCCGGAGCCTTCGTGGAAGAGATCTTCCTCATCCTGGTCGGGATCGCCTGGGCGCTCGGCACGCCGCTGATCGCCATCCTGGCGCTGGTCCGCACCTCGGGCCTGCGCGCGCAGAACGATCGGCTCGCATCCGAAGTCGCGGCCCTGCGGCGCCAGCTGTCGACCGCGCAACCGCCGCCGCCGACCGCCGAGGCCGGTCCTGCCGTGGCGGCACCGGTCGAGGCCGCCGTACCGCCGCCACCGGCGCCGCCGTTCCTGCCGGAACCCGAGCCGCCGCCGCAGGCCGAACCCGAGGCGATCGTCATCGGTGCGGATCTGGCGGCTTCCCCGCCGGTCTCCGCGCCATCAAGGCCCCCAACCGTCGAGCCGGTGAAGGGCGGATGGGAGCAGCGGCTCGGGGCCCGGGCGTTCCTGTGGGTCGGCGCCATTACCCTGGCCCTGGCGGCCGTCTTCTTGGTCAGATACTCGATCGAGGAGGGGTACCTCTCTCCCGAGGTGCGGGTCATCCTTGCCGCGTTGTTCGGCTTCGCCCTGATTGCAGGCGCGGAGCGCATGCGGCTGAGCGACGATCGCGTCTCGCAGGCGCTGGCCGCCGCCGGTGTTGCGGCACTCTACGGATCGCTGCTGTCGGCTGCGGCGCTCTACGACATGATTTCCAAGGTCGCCGCCGGCGGCGGTGCGGCGGCGCTGACGGCCTTCGCAATCACGCTCTCGTTGCGCCACGGCATCTTCGTCGCGGCGCTCGCCTTCGTCGGCGGATTCCTGAGCCCGGCGATCATCGGCAGCGAGCAGCCCAATACCCCGGTCCTGTTCGGCTATCTGCTGGCCATCGCCGCCGGCACGCTCACGGTGATACGGCTCCGTGGCTGGTGGATGCTCGGCTGGGGCGTCCTCGGGGGTTCGGCGCTTTGGACCTGTATCTGGATGCTGGCCGATCCCGATCTGCCCGAACTGCATTGGGTCGGCTTTTTCCTGGTGGCGCTGGCGGGCTTGTTCGTCTGGGCCTCGTGGCGGCGCCTGCAGGAGAGCGAGAACCCGGCGAAGGATGTGGTGGCGCTGGTCTGGGCTTCGTTGGCCGTCACCGGCGGCCTGCTGGTGCTGGCCATCGCACAGGACCACGGGATCCAGACGGCCGGTTGGTTGGCCCTCGCCGTGCATGGCATCGGCATCTTCGCGTTCGCCCGGTGGGCGCCGCGCTTCCAGTTCGCCGCCGGTCTCGCTCCGGCGCTGTCGCTGGCGGCACTGGCCCTCTGGTGGTGGACGTCGAGGTGGATACCCGCCGAATTGAGCGATGGCCGGTTCGGCTGGCTCGTGACCGGGTTCGGCGGCCTGTACGCGGCGGCTTCATTCGCGCTCCTCTGGAACGCAGCTCGGCCGGGCTTCTGGGCCGCGCTGTCGGTGTCCGCCGCGCTCTCTCACTTCCTGCTCGCCTGGTACGTGCTGCGCGGCTCGCCGGGCGTTCCCTGGGGGCTCATCAGCGTCGGGCTTGCCGCGCCGTTCCTCGTCGGCGCCGAGCGACTGACGCGATGGCGCGGGACGATGCCAGGGGCCACCGAGGCGCTGGGCTTCCTTGCCGTGGGCGTGACCTTCTTCATCGGTGCCGCCATTCCGCTGGAGCTCAGCCGGGAATGGGTCACGGTGGCCTATGCGATCGAGCTGGCTGCCGTCGCCGCGATTTCAGCGCAGCTCGGACTGGTGGCCCTGCGACGGCTCTGCTGGCCGCTGCTGGCGATCGTGGTCGTGCGCTTCGTCGTCAACCCCGAGATCCTCGAGTATCCGATCGGCCTCACGCCGGTCCTCAACTGGATGCTCTGGGGGTACGGCATTTCGATCGCGGCCCTTGTGGCGGCCTTTCGTTTCCTGCGCCCGACCGGCGACGTAAGGCTGGTCCGCGCGGTGGAAGCGTCGGCCGCCTTGCTCACCTTCGTCCTGCTGACCCTCGAGGTGCGCAGCCTCTTCCAGCCGACGTCGATGATGACGCCCGATGCCAGCTTCATGGAGCGGGCCACCTACGTCATGGTGTGGGGAGCCTTCGCCCTGGCGGCGCTGTGGAAGGCGCGGATCGACGGCGACCTGGTGGCCCTTTGGGCCTGGCGCCTGAGCGGCGGCGTGGCGGTCGCGGTGGTGCTGATCGTCCAGGTGCTGGTCGCCAATCCGGTGTTCGAGCCGGCTTATGTCGGCCGGTTGCCGATCCTCAACGGCCTTCTGCTGGCCTATGCGCTGCCGGCCGCGATGTCGGCCCTGGCGCGCCGCTGGGTCGATGTCGAGCCCAACCGGCGGGTCGATCTCCTGGTCGAGGCGGCTGCGTCGATTCTGGCCTTCGCCTATGTCTCGTTCGAAGTGCGCCACTTCTTCGATCCCGGCTTCGAGAGACGCGGCTTGGACGCCCACGGGCTGGAACTCTACGCCTACTCGATCGCCTGGCTGCTGTTCGGCGTCGCACTGCTGGCGCTGGGCTTCCTGCGGCAGGCGGCGGCGCTGCGGCATGCCGGCATGGTGCTTGTCTGCATCGTCGTCGCCAAGGTCTTCCTGATCGACATGGCGGGGCTGCAGGGGTTGTTGCGGGTGTTCTCGTTCCTCGGCCTCGGGGCCGCCCTGATCGGTCTCGGTTATGCCTACCGGCGCTTCGGCTTCGACGGCAAATGACTGGCGCGCCGTTTCCCGAGCTCGGCCTGTCGCTCAATGCGTTGCGGGCCCTGCAACTCGACCGCCTGCGCGCCACGTAGCGCCACGCCTACGACAACCAGGCACCGTATCGCGCCAAGTGCGCAGCCGTGGGCGTCCACCCGGACCAGCTTGCCAGTCTCGACGATCTGGCGCGCTTTCCCTTCACGGAGAAGGGTGACCTGCGTGACGCCTATCCCTACGGCATGCTGGCGATCCCGCGCGAGCGATGCGTGCGTCTGCACGCTTCCAGCGGTACCACCGGGCGTCCGACCGTGGTGGGCTACTCGGCAAGGGACATCGCCACTTGGGGCGACCTGATGGCCCGCTCGCTGTTCGTGGGGGGCGCGCGGCCCGGTGACATCATCCACAACGCATACGGCTATGGGCTTTTTACCGGCGGGCTGGGTGCGCACTACGGCGCGGAGCGGCTGGGCTGCACGGTCGTGCCTATGTCGGGTGGTTTCGGCGAGCGGCAGGTCCAGCTGATCCGCGAATTCGGCGCCCGCATCGTGCTGATGACGCCATCCTACATGCTGGCGATCGCCGACGAGTTCGAACGCCAGGGCATCGATCCCCGCGACACGGCCATGCGCATCGGTATTTTCGGCGCCGAACCCTGGACTGAAGGCATGCGCACGGAAATCGAGCGACGGCTCGGTATCGACGCCGTCGACATCTACGGCTTGAGCGAAGTGATGGGACCGGGCGTTGCCTGCGAGTTCGTCGACACGAAGGACGGGCCGACGATCTGGGAGGATCACTTCTACCCCGAGATCGTCGATCCGGTCACAGGCCAGCCTGTCGCCGAGGGCGAACCGGGTGAGCTGGTGTTCACGACGCTGACGAAGGAGGCGATGCCGCTCGTGCGCTACCGGACGCGCGACCTCACGCGGCTGATGCCGGGCTCGGTCACGGCGATGCGGCGCATGGCGAAGATTGCGGGGCGCAGCGACGACATGCTGATTGTGCGCGGCGCAAATCTCTTCCCGAGTCAGGTCGAGGAACAGATCCTGCGCGACCCGGCGCTGAGCGCCCACTATGTCATCGAGCTGACGAGGACGGGTGCGCTGGATGATCTATTGGTGCGCGTCGAGGCTCGGCAGGTTCAAGAGCAGGGGGCCCGGCTTCGCTCGGCCGCCGAATTGGTCCGGAGGCTCAAGGGGATGTGCGGACTGTCGGCCGGCGTCGAGGTCGCCACGCCAGGCACCATCGAGCGGTCGGTGGGCAAGGCGCGACGCGTCATCGACAAGCGTTCGCAGTTCTAAAGTCCGGAGGCCAGGCGGATCCGGGCCTTGAGCAGTCCGGGATCGTCGGGAATCTGGCTGACTTCAGGCGTGATGAGACTGGCCTGCGATACAGGCGCCGCCGCCTTCGCCCGACCCACCGAGGCGTCGATGACGACGGCGAGCGTGATCAGGGCGGCCGCGATCACGAGCAGATCGATCAACGAGAAGCGCGACTTGCGAAGCTCATAGGGGACGGCGATCGCCCGCTTCTTCTTCTGGCCTTGGTTCATGGTGGCCTCTGGGGAAAGTGTTATCGGCTGGGCTGGAAAGGTTGCTTATGATTCCGGTTTCCGTCCCCGGCGCGACGGGACTGGGGCGATATCAAGGATGATTGTGTCAACCGTGTCCGATCGTGGCGCTCGCGACCGCAGCAAACGTCAGGACCGATGCGGCGATGACCAGGAAGTCGACCCAGGTCAGTGAAAGGCGGCGGCGCTTCATGGACGGTCTCCACTCTTGCCCGCGGCCGCCGGAGGCGCGGAAGGACCAGACGAGTGGCTCTGCGCGAGCACGCCACCCGCGAAGATGACGATGCAGATCACGACCAGCACGGCATCGACGGTGGCGAAATTGCGGCGTGACATGGAACTCCTCGTTGTGTTCGTACGAGAACACTACGGAGAGCCGGCGGCGATCATCCCTCGCTGGGAATCGTGCGCACGCCCTGCGCCCGCGCCGCGTCAGACGTAGGCGATGCGCAGGATGTTGGTGGCGCCGGGTGTGCCGAACGGGACGCCGGCCGTCACCACCAGCCGCTCGCCTTCTTTGGCGATCATCTCCTGCCGGGCTACCCGAACGGCGCGCTGCACCATGTCGCCGAAATTGTGCGCGTCTTCCGTTCGCACGGGATGCACACCCCAGGTAAGGGTCATGCGCCGCGCCGTGTCTATGTTGGGCGTGAGGCAGAGGATGCGGACGTCGGGTCGTTCGCGGGCGGCGCGCAGGGTGGTCGAGCCCGTGTTGGTGTAGGTGACGATGGCGGCGGCGGAGAGGGTATGGGCGCACTGGCGCGCCGCGGCGCTGATCGCATCCGCCGTCGTCGCTTCCGGTTCGTGCCGGCTTGCATCCATCAGCCGGCGATAGAGCGGGTCCGTCTCGACGCTCTTCAGGATGCGATCCATCATGGTGACCGCTTCGACCGGGTAGTTGCCGGAAGCCGATTCGGCCGACAGCATGACGGCGTCGGTGCCGTCGTAAACCGCCGTGGCCACGTCGGATACCTCCGCCCGTGTGGGCGTCGGCGCCAGGATCATCGATTCCAGCATCTGCGTCGCCACGATGGTTGGGCGTCCGGCGGTGCGGGCGGCGGCGAGGATGCGCTTCTGCAGCGGCGGCACGGCTTCTGGCGGCATCTCCACCCCGAGGTCGCCGCGGGCGACCATGATGCCGTCGCTCTGCTCGATGATCTCGTCGAGATGCTCCAGCGCCTGCGGCTTCTCGAGCTTAGCCATGACGGCGGCGCGGCCGGCGACCAGCTTCTTGAGCTCGGCGATGTCATTGGCGTGCTGCACGAAGGAGAGGGCGACCCAGTCGACGCCGATCGACAGGCCAAAGGCGAGGTCCTTGTGGTCCTTCGGTGTCATGGGCGACATCGGCAGCACGAGGTTGGGCAGGTTGACGCCCTTGCGGTCGCTGAGAGTGCCCGCGACCTCGACCTCGGTGTCGATCGTCTCCTCGTCGTGCGCCACGATGCGCAGGCGTACCTTGCCGTCGTCGATCAGCAGCAGCCCGCCGGGCTTCGCGGCCTTGAATATCTCCGGATGAAGCAGGGGTACGCGCTCGGCCGTTCCGGGCTCGGCATTCATGTCGAAGCGCACCGTCTGGCCCTTCTTCACGACCATCGGCCCCTTGGCGAAGGTGCCCAGCCGCAGCTTGGGTCCCTGCAGATCCAGCAGGATCGCGATCGGGTGCTTGAATTCCTTCTCGAGCGCGCGCAGCTGCTCGATCCGCTGGCGATGGTCCTCGTGCTGGCCGTGGCTGAAGTTCAGCCGGAAGACGTCGGCCCCGGCTTCGAACAGGGTGCGAAGGCGCTCCGTGGTCGAGGAGGCGGGGCCGAGCGTGGCGACGATCTTGGTGAATCGATTGCGGCGCATGCGATCAGTCTACTTCACCGGAGACGACACTTTGAAGTCGCCGGCGGCCTCGTAGACCTTGACGACGGCGGCGTCATCCAGCTTGCCCCAGCCTGCGCCGGCGGCCGCGATGAAGAGCTGATGCGCGGCCGCGGCCAGCGGCAGCGGCAGGCGCAGCTCATGGCCCGTATCCAGGACCAGGCCGAGATCCTTGACGAAGATCTCGACGGCCGACAGCGGCGTAAAGTCGTCGTCGAGCATGTGCGGCACGCGATTGCCGAACATCCACGAATTGCCGGCACTGGCCGAGATCACCTCATAGACCGCGCGCGTATCGGCGCCGGCCTTGGCGGCGAGTGCCATCGCTTCCGCGGCTGTGGCGATGTGCACGCCGG
>CAZPOS010000002.1:0-71796 GCA_964588065.1 uncultured Reyranella sp. | reverse complement strand
CTGTCGGCGGTCGCCGCTGCCGACGCCGTGCTCACCGTCTTCACCAGCGACCCGATGCCGGCCTTGTCGCCCAGTCGGAAGACCTTGGCGGACGTGGCGGACAGGATGGACTCCGCTGCGGCGAAGGCTCCCGCGTTGCCCGAGGCCATGAAGGTGAGTTCGCCCGATTCGGCGCGGGCCCGCCCGCCCGACATCGGCGCGTCGAGCAACGTGTGCCCGCTGGCCGCCAGCCGCTCGTCGAGCTTGCGGATGAAGGCGGCCGGACAGGTGGCGCATTGCATCACCAGGCCGCCCTTCCGGAGCGTCGCGACGGCGCCGCCCTCGCCATAGAGGACCGTTTCAACCTGCTGCGCATTGACGACCGCCAGGATCACGACGTCGGCCGTGGCGGCGGCCTCGGCCGGCGTTGCGGCCGTCTCACCGCCGGCGGCAACGAAGGCCTCGCGCGCCGCTGCGCTGGGATCGACGCCGATCACCTTGTGGCCGTGCTTCAACAGGTTCTTCGCCATGCCGAGGCCCATCGAGCCCAGTCCGACGAATGCGACGACGGGTGTGTTCTTGTCGGTCATGGATCAGGCCTTGATGCCGTATTTGGCGGCCCAGCCGAGGCCGGCGCCCGTGGTCGTCTTCGGCTTGTATTCGAGGCCGACATAACCGTCGTAGCCCAGCCGATCGAGCACATCGAGCAGGTAGAGGTGATTGACCTCGCCGATGTCGGGCTCGTTGCGGTCGGGATTGCCGGCGATCTGAACGTGCGAGGTGATCGGGAACAGTCGCTCCATCCTTTTCTGCAGATCTCCCTCGGTCACCTGCAGGTGATAGAGATCGAGCTGCAGGCGGAGATGCGGTGCACCGACTTCTTCGATGATCGCCTTCACCTGTTCGGTCGTGTTGGTGAAGTAGCCCGGAATGTCGCGATGGTTGATCGGCTCCAGAACGATGGTGATGTCCATCTTGGCGGTGCGGTCGCAGATCTTCCTGAGGTTCGAGATGAAGGTGCGGTGCATTGCCTTCACGTCGGCGCCGGGCGCGATCATGCCGGACATGACGTGCAGAGTCCGGCACTCCAGCGCCTGCGCGTAGTCCAGCGCCTTGTCGATGGCGGCGGCGAACTCTGCCTCGCGGCCGGGAAGGGCGGCCAGTCCGCGCTCGCCCTTGCTGGCATCGCCCGGCGGCAGGTTGAACAGTGCCTGGGTGAGCTTGTGCTTCCTCAATTCGGAGGCGATCTCGGCCGCCGGCGCCTCGTAGGGAAACAGGATCTCGACGGCCTTGAAGCCGTGCGCGGCCGCGGCGCCGAAGCGCTGCAGGAACGGCACTTCCTGATAGATCCAGGAGAGATTGGCGGCGAGGTTGGGCATGCTTCGGTCCGATCAGGAAGGGAAGGCTTCTTCGACGTCGCGCACCTGCGCATCCGTGAGCGTGCGCAGCTTGAACCCCTGCAGCAGGAGGTGGAGCTTGGCCGTTTCCTCCAGCTCCTCGATCGAGGCGGAGGCGGCCGACAGCGAGGTTCCCGCAACGACCGGGCCGTGATTGGCCAGCAGCACCGCGCGATGGCCCTTGGCATAGTCGCGAATGGCGTCGGCCAGTTTGGGATCGCCCGGCTTGAAGTAGGGGACCAGCGGCAGCTTGCCGACCCGCATCACGAAGTAGGGCGTGATCGGCGGCAGGGTGGTCTCGGCATTGTGGTGGCACGACGGATCGAGGCAGGAGACCGCCACCGCATGCGTGCAATGGAGATGCACGATTGCGCCGTCCTTGGGCCGCACATCGTAGACCGAGCGATGCAGGAGCGCTTCCTTGGTCGGCGGATCTCCGGCCACGTGCTTGCCGGAGAGATCGATCTTGGAGAGCTGCCCGGGTTCGAGTTCGCCGAGAGAGGAGTTGGTCGGCGTCATCAGCCAGCCGTCCGCGACGCGGGCGCTGATGTTGCCGGAGGTGCCGGGGCACAGGCCGCGCGCGGCGAGCTTGGCGCCCAGCGCGCAGATCTGCTCGCGCATTTTGGTTTCTGGGGTGCTCATGATCTGTCGAATGCCTTGGTGAAGAAATCGGGCGCGCCGAAGTTTCCGGACTTCAACGCGAGCAGGATCGGCGTGGCGCCGACCGACGCCGTCCATGGCACGCCGGGGTCGATCTCGGGGCCGATGCGCAGCGCGGTCACGTCGAGCGCACTGACGACGGCGCCCGAGGTTTCCCCGCCAGCGACGACGAGCCGTCCGACGCCGGCCTCGACGAGACCGCGCGCCAGGATGGCCATGGTCTTCTCGATCGCCTGGCTCGATTGCTCGATGCCATACTTCGCCTGCAACGCCTTCACGGAGTCGGGTGTGTCGCTGGCCGACAGCAGGATCGGCCCGCTACCCAGCTTGCCCCTGGCCCAGTCGAGTGCCTTGCCGGCGACATCCTCGCCGCGACAGATCGCGTCGGTATCGAGCGCCAGATGCGGTCCTTTGAACGCCTTGATCTGGCCGAGTGTCGCGGCGGAGCAGGAGCCGGCGAGCACCGCGGCGGCACCCTCGATCCTTGGCAGCGTGTCGGCGCCGGAGCGATGGGCCATCAGGCCGCGCCGCCGATAGGCTGCCGGGAGGCCGAGCGCCACGCCCGAGCCGCCGGTGACGAGCGCGTCGTCGCCGATCGCTTCGCCGATGATGCCGAGATCGGTGTCGGCCACTGCATCGACCACGACATGCCGAACGCCGTCGCCCGCGAGCCGGTCGAGCGCTTCACGCAGAACCGCCGAGCCCGACTGGACCTGCTTCAGGGGAACCAGTCCGACCTTGTGCGGCGTCTGCCGCGCCAGCACACGCACCAGGCTTGCGTCGGTCATCGGCGTCAGCGGATGGTGCTTCATGTGCGAATCCGAGAGCAGAACGTCGCCCACGAACAGGTGGCCGAAGAAGATCGTTCGGCCGTTCACCGGAAAGGCGGGGCAGTAGATCGCCTGCTTCGCTTTCAGCGCGTCGAGCAACGCATCGCCCACCGGGCCGATATTGCCGGCGTCGGTCGAATCGAAGGTCGAGCAGTATTTGAAGAAAAAGCGTACGCAGCCGGCGGCCTGCAACGCCTTCAGCGCGTCGAGCGATTGCGCGACCGCGTCGGCCGCCGCGATCGAGCGCGTCTTCAGCGCGACGACGACGGCGTCGACGTCGTCGGGGATCGTGCCCTTCGCCGGCACGCCGATTGTCTGGATCGTGCGCATGCCGCCTTTGACGAGCATGCCCGCGATGTCGGTTGCGCCGGTGAAGTCGTCGGCGATCACTCCGAGAATGGCCATGCGGGACCCTAGGCGATCACGGTTGCGGGCATCCAGAACTTTCGGCGCCGGGAGCGCCGCCGCGCTTCGTCCTCGCCGTCGTAGTGATGCAACGGCGGCGCAGCATCGAAGGCATCGCGGATGTCGAGGGAATTGACGTTGACGATGCCGATGGCGCCGTCTTCCTGTGGCATCACCGCGCCCACATAGGCGCCGCAACGCGCGCAGAGGAGGTAGTCGGTTATGCCGAGACCGAAGCGATAGCGCGTCAGGGCGCCGGGTTCGGCCCGAAATTCTACGGTGCTGCCCGGATCGCCCATGGTGCGGGCACCGTGGCGGCGGCAGAAGCTGCAGCCGCAGCGTCCAATCCGCATCTCCTCGGGTTTCTTGTCGGACGTGAGTGCGATCCTGATCGCACCGCAGTGGCAGGAGCCGGGATAGGTCGTCATGGCGCGATCAGGGTGGCTCTGAAATCGTTGACGTTGGTGCGCGTCGGGCCGGTGATGAGACTGTCACCGAGCGCTTCGAAGAAGCCATGCCCGTCATTGTCGTCGAGCATCGCCTGCGGATCGCGCCCCCTGGCACGCGCGCGGGCGAGTGTGTCGGGCGTGAACACCGCCCCGGCTATGTCTTCGGCGCCATCGACACCGTCGGTATCGGCCGACAGGCCCCAGATGCCCGACGCGCCGTTGGCGGCGATGGCCTGTGCCAACAAATATTCGACATTGCGGCCGCCGCGGCCTCTGCCGCGCACCGCGACGGTGGTCTCGCCGCCGGACAGGATCGCCACGGGCTTGCCGCCGCGCTTGGCGATCTCGATGGCCTGGCTGGCATGCGTCGCGCCGAGTTCACGGGCCTCGCCTTCGAGATTGTCGCCCAGCATGACAACCTCGACGCCATGTTCTCGGGCAACCCCGGCGGCGGCTTCGAGCGAGCGCTTCGGCGTGGCGACCATGATCGTCTCGACATTGGCGAGGCGCGAATCGCCGGGCTTCGGCGTCTCCTCGATGCGCCCGGCCGCGCCGTCCTGCAGATGCTTCAGCACGGCGGCGGGCGGATCGATCCGGTACTTCGCAAGCACGGCCAGTGCGTCGGCGAAGGTCGTCTTGTCGGCGACGGTGGGGCCGGAGCCAATGACGCCGGGGTCATCGTTCGGCACGTCCGAGATCAGCCAGGAGAGCACGCGCGCCGGCTGGGCCGCGATTGCAAGCCGGCCGCCCTTGATGGCCGAGAGATGCTTCCGCACCGTGTTCATCTCGCCGATGTTGGCGCCCGACTTCAGCAGCGCGCGGTTGACCTCCTGCTTGTCGTTCAGGGTGAGCCCCGGTGCCGGCAGGGCGAGCAGGGCCGAGGCGCCGCCCGAGATCAGGCAGAGCACGAGATCGTCGGCGCTCAGCCCCTGGACTCGCTGGTGGATGCGGCCGGCGGCCTCGCGCCCCTTGTCGTCTGGCACGGGATGCGCGGCCTCGACGATCTCGATGCGCTGGCAGGTCTCGCCATAGCCGTAGCGCGTCACCACCAGCCCTTCGAGCGGATGCGGCCACTGGTCCTCGACGGCGCGCGCCATGGCGGCGCTCGCCTTGCCGGCGCCGATCACGACGGTGCGGCCCTTGGGCGGCTGCAGCTTTTCGATGTAGGGGGCGAGGCAGGTGGCGGGGCGAGCGGCGGCGAGGGCGGCGTCGAAGAGGGCGCGCAGCAGGGCGCGGGCGTCGGCATCTTTCATTTGCCCGATCTTCGCACTATAGGGGCGCGATGCAACCATTGCTCCGGCCGGGCGATCCGCCGCCGTTCTCCGTCTTCAACGAACAGGGGCGGGCGCCGCTGTTGCTGCTCTGCGATCACGCCAGCAACGCGGTGCCGCAGGCGCTGGGCGATCTCGGCATTCCCTCGAGTGAACTCTCACGGCACATCGGCTGGGATATCGGCGGGCTCGACGCGGCGCTCGAGCTGTCGAATGTGCTCGACGCGCCGCTGGTCGCATCGGGCTATTCGCGGCTGGTCATCGACTGCAACCGCTGGCCGGCCGGCGAGGGCTCGACGCCGGAGATCAGCGACGAGACGGTCATCCCGGCCAACAAGGACCTGACCAAACAGCAGGTCGACGCAAGGGCCGAGGCCTGCTTCTGGCCCTATCACCGCGAGGTCGACCGGTTGCTCGATGCGATGACGGCGGATGGGCGGCAAGTCTGCCTTCTGGTGATGCACAGTTTCACGCCGGTGATGAAGGGCTTCGTGCGCCCCTGGCATGTCGGTGTGCTGTGGAACGACGATCCGCGCCTGCCCGAGCCGCTGCTGGAAGAGCTGCGCCGCGATCCCTCGCTGGTGGTCGGCGACAACGAACCCTATTCGGCGCGCGCATCTTACGAATACACGCTGACCGCCCATGCGCGGCCGCGGGCGCTGCCGCATTGTTCGCTGGAGGTACGACAGGACCTGATCGGCACGCCGGACGATGCCCGTGCCTGGGGCCGCAGGCTCGCGCCCGCGATCTCTGCCTCCATCAAAAAGGCCCTGGCGTCTGGTTAATCGGGACGCCCGAGCCTATATCCGCACCTGGATTTCAGTCCTCACTTCCGGGAGCCGATGATGGACGACAAGACCCGCACGGAACTCGAAGCCGCCGCCTTCCGGCGTCTGGTGTCGCACCTTCAGGAGCGGACCGACGTTCAGAACATCGACCTGATGAACCTGGCCGGCTTCTGCCGCAACTGCCTGTCGCGCTGGTATCGCGAGGAGGCCGGCAAGCAGGGCATCGAGATCGCCGATCCGAAGGCCCGCGAGATCGTCTACGGCATGCCCTACGACGAGTGGAAGGCGAAGTTCCAGAAGGATGCCTCCGCCGACCAGAAGAAGGCCTTCGACAAGGCCCACAAGCACGGGTAACGACTAGCCGGGCCAGGTATCGATCGCTTCGGCGAAGCGGGAGAGCTCGTCGAGAAGCCGCTTCTGGCCGTCGTCGCCCAGCTTCTGCAGGCGGCTGCGCTGCACGTCGAAGACCCGCGGGATGGCCTCGTTGATGACGGCTTCGCCCGCCGCCGTGAGCTGGACCCGCAGGGTGCGGCGGTCGCTGGGCTCCGCCAGGCGGGCGATCAGGTTCTGCGACTCGAGTTTGTTCAATCGGCTCGTCAGGCCGGCGCCACTGAGCAGCAGCGACTGCACCAGCTGCTTGGGCGTGAGACTGTAGGGCGTGCCGGCACGCCGGAGTGCGGTGAGCACGTCGAACGTGCCGCGCGTCAGATCGAATGGGACGAGCGCTTCCTCGATGAAGGCGGTGCACTGGATCTGGATGCGGGCGATCAGGCCGTAGATCTGCACCGGGCTGGTGTCGATGTCGGGCCGCTCCGTGCGCCACTGCGAAAAGATCGCGTCCACTTGGTCGCGCGCGGCCCGGGCGCCGGCCGTGGGGCGCCGGCCCGGCCGCTGCGGCTTCGCGACCGCGGTCTCCGGTTTGCCGTCCGTGTCCAGCTTGCCGCTGCCCATCTTTCCTCCGTCGAAGCCCGTCATGGCACGCGCGGCTTCAGGGCGTCCAGTTGACGACGCGGCGCTCGATCCATTCGATGCCATGAAAGAGCGCGATGCTGAGCAGGGTCAGCAGGGCGATGGCGGCGAAGGCGAGCGGGGTCTGCGACTGCGACGTCGAGATCAGGATGAGATAACCGAGCCCCTCCTGCGCCGCCACGAACTCGCCGATGACCGAACCGATGACGGCGAAGGTCACGGCTACCTTGCAGCCGGTGAAGAAGTGCGGGAGCGCCACGGGAATGCGTAGCCGCCGGAAGATCATGTGCTGCGAGGCGCCGAGCGACCGCATGAGGTCGAGCATGGTGCGCGGCGCGGCTTCCAGCCCGGCAATCAGGTTGACCAGGATCGGAAAGAAGCAGACGAGGATGACGATCACGATCTTCGGCCATTCGGAGAGGCCGAGCCACAGGATGATCAGGGGAGCCACGGCGACCTTGGGCACCGACTGGAGGCCGAGCAGGATCGGATAGAGCAGCTTGCGGGCGGTCGCGTTCAGGGCGATCAGCACCGCGAGCGGCAACGACAGTGCGATGGCGAGCGCAAAGCCGACCAGGGTTTCGCGCAAGGTCACGAGACTGTTGAAGCCGAGTTCGGGCGCCCATTTCAGCGCCGTTCTGCCGATCTCGGTCGGGGCCGGCAGGATCCAGGCGGGAATCGCGAAGACGCGGACGGACACTTCCCAGGCGACCAGCAGCACCAGGTAGACCGCGGGGATGGTCGCGCGGTCGGCGAAGCGCGAGAAGGAAGATGCGCTCATCGCTCAGGCCCTGCGGTCGAAGATGATGTCGCGGATCTGCTGCTTCAGCTCCTGGAAGCGCGGTAGCGCCGGCGTGTCGGCATTGCGCGGGCGCGGCAGGTCGATCGCGATGTCGGCGCGGATCCGCCCGGGCCGCGGGGACATGACCAGCACGCGGTCGCTGAGCAGGATCGCCTCCTCGATGTCGTGCGTGATGAGGAAGGCGGTGCGCCCGAGATCCTGCCAGAGGCCGGACAGTTCGAGCGACAGTTCCTCGCGCGTCAGCGCATCGAGCGCGCCGAACGGCTCGTCGAGCAGCAGCAGGCGCGGATCGGCGAGCAGGGCCCGGCAGAGCGCCGCGCGCTGGCGCATGCCGCCGGAGAGCATCTGGGGGCGATGATTGGCGAACGCCGCGAGGCCGGTCATCTCGAGAAGACGCAGCGCGCGCTCCCGCGCTGCAGCCTTGGGCAGCGCGAGAACGTCGGCCGGGAGCAACACGTTTTCCAGCACCGTGTTCCAGGGGAACAGCACGTGCTCCTGGAAGACGATGCCGACCTCGTGGGAGGGCGCGTCGAGCGGTGTGCCGTAGCGCATCATCGCGCCGCTGTCGGGCATCTCCAGGCCGGCGACCAGCCGCAGCAGGGTGGACTTGCCGCAGCCGGAGGGGCCGACCACGGCCACGAAGCTGCCGGTCGGGATGTGCAGGTCGATCGGCCCGAGCGCATGGACCGACGTTCCCGCCGCGCCGGGGTAGTGCTTGCTCACCCCCCGGAGATCGATGGCCGCCACGTCCGCCGCCGGCGGAGGGGCGGCCGCCAGGCCACCGGCGGCCACCATCATTCGACGAAGCCCGGAGCGTAGAGCTGCGCCGGCTGCACGGGCGACTTCAAGGTGAAGTTGGCCGACATGACCTCGACGGTGCCCGCGATGCTCTTCGGGTTGATGCTGCCCAGCGGCTGGCCGGGCACGGTCGCGAGTTCTCCCACGAGCTTGGTCTCGCCCTCGATGATCGCCGGGGCCAGTTCCTTCTGGTACTTGGCCATGATGGCGGCGGCTTCGGCCGGGTTGGCGAAGGCGTCCTTCATGCCCTTGATCGTCGCCTTGACGAAGGCCCGCACCAGTTCGGGCTGCTTGGCGATCGTCTCCTCCGAGGCGATCAGGCCGTTGCCGTAATAGTCGAGGCCCGAATCCTTGTAGGCGATGCGCACCGTTTCCTTGGGCGCGATGGCCGCCGCAATCAGCGGCTCGCCCACCGAGAACTGGCCGATCGCGTCGACGCGGCCGTTGGCGAGCAGGGAGGGCAGGGCGGAGCCTTCCGCGACGACCCACTTCACCTTGCTGGCATCGATGCCGGCTGCCTTGGCGAACGCCGGGAACAGCAAGCGGACCGAGCTCGATGCGGTATCGGCGATGGTCTTGCCTTCGAGATCCTTCGGCGAGGCGATGCCTGATCCCTTGACGCCGAAGATGGCCTGTGGCGGCCGGGCATAGACGATCGAGACCAGCTTCACCGGCACGCCGTCATTGCCGCGCGCCAGGACCAGCGAGCCCGCATCGGCGAAGCCGATCGTCGCCAGGCCGGCGGCCACCTTCTTGATCGCATCGGCCGAGCCCTGGCCGCGCAGGAAGGTCACGTCGAGGCCGGCTTCCTTGTAATAGCCCTTCTCGCGCGCGACGTAGAAGTAGGCGTGGCGTCCGTTGAAGCCGAAGTCGGTGATGAAGTTCACGTCGGTCGCGCGGGCCGGCGCCGCACTGGCCGCGGCCATGCCGGCGACGAGGCCGATTGCGGCGGCGAGACGTCCAAGCAGTTTCATAGATCACACCCTCGTTCGAACAGGGAAGGCCCCCGGCAGGCTGCGGCGCCATCGCCGCCACTGAGCGTCCCGATGCCTTTGCATATTTCATTCCATATCGAATGAAAAGCATCGGATGATCCGCTTCGCAGTTCCGCCGGCGGTGCTCAGTTCTTGGTCAGAATGGGCACCAAACCGCCTTTTATGGGACATAATGGGATTCTTGCGAGGCCACCCAAACTTCGCTTGCTCATCTCCAGGGCCCTATTCATTCGATAGCGAATGATCTACGAAGGATCTTCGGAATGCGTGATCGAGGTAAAGCGGATGGATCGGCAGACACGAATCGCAGTTGTCGGCGGCGGGTTGGCGGGGCTCACGGTGGCGGCTCTGTTGCAGCGCGATGGATATCCTGTCGCCGTCTACGAGCAGACGCCGAACTTTTCGCGGATCGGGGCGGGCATCATCCTCGGGGCCAATGTCGCCAAGGTCCTGCGGTCGCTCGACCTCGAACCCAGCTTCACGGAAACCGGCATTCGGCCCGATGCCTTCGTCAGTCGCGCCTGGAATAGTGGCGAGACGCTCTACGAACTCGTCTTCGACGCGGCCTGCGAAGCGCGGTTCGGCGGTCCCTTCGTCAACATCCATCGCGCCGACCTGCATCGCATCCTGCAGACGCCGCTTGCGCCGGGAACGATCCGCTTCGGTCATCGGCTGGCGGGACTCGAGGAGACGCCGGGCGGGATCACGCTGACTTTCGACAATGGTGCCAGCGCCGAGGTCGACATCGTGATCGGCGCCGACGGCATTCGCTCGCGTGTGCGCGACGAGATCCTCGGGCATGAAGAGCCGCGCTTCATCGGACGCATTGCCCCCAGGGCGGTCTTCCCGGCCGAGCGTCTCGGCGACCTCGCGATCCGCGATTGCACCAAATGGTGGGGCCCCGATCGCCACGTGCTGGTCTATTACATGACGGCGCGGCGGGACGAGGTCTACGTCATGGCCGCCATCCCGGCCGATCGCTGGGATGGCGATGGCACGCCGATCCCCGGCACGCGCGACGACTTCGTGTCGGCGCTGGAAGGCTTCCATCCCGAGTTGCTGCGGGCGGCCGAGGCGGCGACCGACGTGTCCGTCTGGCCGATCATGGATCGGCCGCGCAACGACACGTGGCACAAGGGCCGCGTCGTGCTGATGGGCGACGCCTGCCACGCCGTGCGGCCGTTCATGGCCGCGGGCGGCTCGATGGCGATCGAGGATGCCGCCATCCTTCATCGCTGCATCGTCGAGGCGACCGATACCGAGACGGCGTTCCGCCGATACGCGGCCAACCGCATCCCGCGGGTGGCCGAGGTGCAGCGCATCTCGATCGCCAATACCTGGATGCACGGGCCGACGGAGGTCGACTGGTTCTTCGCCTACGATCCCAGCACTGCCCCGCTCGACACCGCCGCCTGATCCCGGAGCCGCCAATGTCCGCATTCGATCCCGCTGCCGCCACCGACATCCGCCCCGACGCGATGAAGGTCCGCGATCTCGTGGGCTATGGCGAGACGCCGCCCCATCCGCACTGGCCGGGCAATGCCCGCATTGCCGTCAACTTCAACCTCAACGTCGAGGGCGGCGGCGAATCGACCCTGGCCAACGGCGATGCGGTGTCCGAGGGAATGCTGAACGACATCGGTGTGGACACGAAGGCCGGGCGCCGGGTGCCGCTCGTCGAATCGGTCTTCGAATATGGCAGCCGCCGCGGCGCGTGGCGGCTCCTCGACATCTTCGCGCGCTTCTCGGTCCCGGTGAGCGTGCTGGGCGTTGCCCGGGCGCTGGAACAGAATCCGCTGCTCGCGCGGGCCTGCGTCGAACGCGGCCACGAGATGGTCAGCCACGGCTATCGCTGGATCGACTATGGCGAGGTCGCCGAGGCGACCGAGCGCGCACACATCCGCCAGGCGGTGGAGATCCTGACACGCCTCACCGGCAGTCGTCCGCTGGGCTGGATGACCGGGCGCCCCGGCGAGAACACGCGCCGGCTCGTCGTGGAGGAGGGCGGCTTCCTCTACGATCGCGACTCGCTCGCCGACGAACTGCCCTATTGGGTCGAGACCGCGCACGGTCCCCATCTGGTGATCCCCTATTCCTACGAGGCCAACGACAATCGTTTCGATGCGAATTCCGGCTTCTCGACCGGCGAGGACTTCTTCGAATACATGCGCGACGCCTTCGACTTCCTCTACGAGGAGGGCGCCGCCGGCGCGCCGAAGCTGCTATCGATCGGCCTCCATGACCGTCTGATCGGACGGCCGGGCCGTGCGGGCGGCCTCGTCAGGTTCCTGCATTATGCGACGGCCCGCGAAGGCGTCTGGTTCTGCCGTGGCATCGATGTCGCCCAGCACTGGCGAACACACTTCCCGGCCCGTGCATAGAGTGTCTCAGGGCGCGCTGCCGTCCCCGTTATCCCCACGTTTCAGGACGTCGATGTAATTGAGTGGACATGGTGGTCGCTTCTATGGTCTTGCCCGTCGGACCATGGAGTAGCTGGACATGCCGGACGGAAGCGCGATTTCCAAGAAGACCAAAGCTGGCCCCATCTCGGCCGACCGCCTGAAGAGTTTCATCGAGCGCATCGAGAAGCTCGAGGAAGAGCGCAAGGCCATCGGCGGCGACATCAAGGACGTCTACAGCGAAGCCAAGGGCGTCGGCTACGACGTCAAGACCATGCGCAAGATCGTGTCGATGCGCGCCATGGATGCCGCCGACCGGGCCGAGCAGGAGACGCTGCTCGACGTTTACAAGCACGCGCTCGGCATGGTCTGAGCGAGCGAAACGCGTCCCGGTTTTTGATTCCGCGCCTGCCGCACGGGCGCTAGGCTACTTCACGGCAAATGCTCCGGTCACGGGAGCAGGCCGTGGAGGAATGCCATGCGAAACTACGGTCGTCGATCGACACTCACGAGGCGCGGCATTCTGAGCCTGCCTGCAGCCGCCATTGCAGCGGCCGGCCTGCCGGCCTGGGCCCAGAGCTTTCCCTCCCAGCCGGTTCATGTCGTCGTGCCCTTTCCGCCGGGGGGCGGTACCGATTCGCTGGCGCGGGCGATCCAGGAGCCGATGCAGAAGGCACTGGGGGGCACGGTGATCGTCGACAACAAGGGCGGCGGCGGCGGCAGCATCGCGCACGAATTTGTGGCCAAGCAGCCGGCGGACGGCCACTGGATGGTGGTCAGTGCGAACAATCTGCCGCTCTTCCCGCACATCGTCGCCAGGCTCGGTTTCGATGCCAAGACGGCCTTCGTGCCGGTCGGCTTCATCGCCAAGCAGGAATCGGTGCTCGTGGGCAGCCCCGACGCGCCGTGGCCGGACCTCAAGGCAATCATCGCTGCGGCGAAGGCGGTGCCAGGGTCGGTCCAGTACGGGACGGCGGGACTGACGACGCCGATGCACCTGTCGACCGAGCAGTTCGCCATGATGAACGGGATCAAGCTGACACACGTGCCATTCCGCGGGACCGGGCCTCTGGTTACCGACCTGCTGGGCGGCCACATCAAGCTTGGCATGTCGAGCATCACCAGCGTCGCTCCACACATCGTGGCCGGCAAGCTCAAGCCCTATGCCATGGCCTCGCTCGAGCGCTCCTCGGTCGCGCCGGCGATCCCGACCTTCAAGGAACTGGGGGCGGGCGATGTCGATGGCACGATCGTGTACACGCTGCTCGCGCCCGCCGGCACGCCATCGGCGGTGGTCGCAAAGCTGAACGAGGCGCTGAATGCCGCCGTGGCGACGCCGGAGCAGAAACAGGACCTCGCCAAGCGCGGCTTTGTCGCCATGGGCGGCACGCCGCAGCAGCTTGCCGACTGGCTGAACGTCCAGGAGCCGATCTGGGTGCCGGTGCTGCAGGCCGCAGGGGTCAGGCCGGAATAGTCCGAGGCCGTTCGATCCTGGCACTTCCGCACGTTGATGCAGGTCAATGCCTTGGCCGGCGGTCTCTCTACCGTCGGCTGCTATCGAAGAGGGGACGCATGCGCTCGATTCTCGTCACCGTAGATGACACGCCGTCCGCGGTCGCCGCCCGGGGAATGGCCGTTGCGCTGGCTCGACAGTGCGGCGCCCAGGTGAGAGGCGTGACGGCACTCGATGTCAGCGATCTCGAGCACGCCGAGCCGGTGCCGATCGGCGGCGTGCAGTATGCCTACGACCGTCTGCAGCATCGCAAGAAGCTGGCGGATGAGCGCCGCGCGAGAATCACGGAACTGCCGGACGAGTTTCGGCGATCCCTCGCGAACGAGGGCATGGACGCCCATTGCTCCCTGATGGAAGCGAACGTGCGCGATGGATTGCTTCGCATGATCGAGACGTGCGACCTGGTCGTCACCGGACGGGATGCCGAATTTCACCTCGAACCGGTCGAGGGCCTGACGCCGCTGGTGCACCATGTTGTCGCCAAGGGGTGCCGTCCGGTCGTCGTAACGGGTCCCGAGTGGGTCGAGAAGGGGCCGGTCCTGGTGGCCTACGATGGAAGCCCGCCGGCCGCGAAGGCCTTGCAGGTCGCGGCGCTGATGAGGATTTTCGGACCCTCCAGAGCGCGCATCCTGTCGATCGGGCGTGAACAGTCCGCCGCCCAGTCCGTTGCTGAACGAGCCGGGTCCTTCCTGGCGATGCATGGCGTCGAAACGGACCTGGAGGCCGTCGCAACGAGCGAGAGCCCGGCCGAGATCCTGCTGCGGCGCGCTTCGGAGACGGGGGCTCGGCTGCTCGTCATGGGGGCGTTCGGTCATCGGGGAGTCCGGGAAATTCTCTTCGGCTCGACGACACGGCACCTGTTCGACAACGCGCCCGTCCCGCTCTTCATCTACCACTGAACGGCCGCCACTCCGGCCGATAATCGAAATAATCGAAATAACCGAAACAAACGAAACGGATGTCGCACCCTCTGCCGACAGGTCGGCGGTGATCGGGCAAAATTTCCAGAAAACCATTTATTAACAGCATGTTAACCCTCTTTGTCCGTTGCTCTGGGTGAGGTCAGGGCGAGGGAAGAGCTTCAGAACCAGATGTTCATCGGCAGGCCGTGGCGGTCGCGTTCCTGTTCCGGCCCCAGGCGCGTCGCCGCGCCCTGGGCGATCAGCAGGGCCGTACGGCACACGGCCATGGCATCGAGTACGTCGTCGCGGGCCGCCCCGGGCAGCGATCTCGGGTCCCAGGGGAAGCCGTGGCGGGCGAGCAACGCGAGGCGTTCGGCGAAGCCTTCGGGGCGGCGCTTCTTGCTGAGCACCGGCCTGCCGGCGTTCATGCGCGCGAAAGCCAGTTCGGGATGGGCCTCGTGGACGATCGAACGCACGGTGGCGCTGCCGCGCATCAGCGCGTCGACCTCGCGCATCTTCGGGAAGAGATGGAACGTCTGTCGGGTCAGCCCGACGCCCAGCGTCTTGCTGAGGGCATTGGCCTCGGCGTGCGTCCTGCAGTCGAGGGCGGGCCGGCAGGGCGTGGGGAAGACCGAGCTCGTCTTGCCGGGCAGGAGCGCGCGGGCCTCGCGCTCGCAGGCGCGGCCAGGCCGTGGGGCATCGACGAGACCGATCGGCATGTCGACGGCCAGAACGGAAAGACCCTCGCACGCTTCGGCGAGGGTCTTCACGACTGCGATGTCCAGGGCACCGTTTCCGTCGCGCCGGCAGACCACCCAGCCGGTGCGGTAGCCGTCGGCGCCGGCGACGATCAATCGAGGCCTACCAGCTGGCCATCTGGGTCTTGAGGTTGCCGTCGAGCACGGCCAGGAACTCCTCGGTGGTCAGATAGGTCTGGTTCATGCCGATCAGCAGCGCCAGGTCCTTGGTCATCCTGCCGCTCTCCACCGCCTCGACGCACACCTTCTCGAGCGCGGTGGCGAACTTCACCACTTCCGGCGTGTCGTCGAAGGTGCCGCGGTACTTCAGAGCCTGCGTCCAGGCGAAGATCGAGGCGATCGGGTTGGTCGAGGTGGGCTTGCCCTGCTGGTGCTCGCGGTAGTGACGGGTCACCGTGCCGTGGGCGGCCTCGGCCTCGACCGTCTTTCCGTCCGGCGTCAGCAGGACCGACGTCATCAGGCCGAGCGAGCCGAAGCCCTGGGCCACCGTGTCGGACTGGACGTCGCCGTCGTAATTCTTGCAGGCCCAGACGAATTCGCCGTGCCATTTCAGGGCCGAGGCAACCATGTCGTCGATCAGGCGGTGCTGATAGTAGATGTTCTTCGCCTTGAACCTGTCGGCGAACTCCGTGTCGTAGACTTCCTGGAACAGGTCCTTGAAGCGGCCGTCGTAGCGCTTGAGGATTGTATTCTTGGTCGACAGGTAGACCGGCCAGCCCCGCATCAGCCCGTAATTGAACGAACTGCGGGCGAAGCCGATGATCGATTCGTCCAGATTGTACATCGTCATGGCGACACCGCCGGCCGGGAAGTCGAACACCTCGTGCTCGATGACCTTGCCGTCCTCGCCCTCGAAGCGGACGGTGAGCTTGCCCTTGCCCGGCACCACGAAGTCGGTGGCGCGGTACTGATCGCCGAAGGCGTGGCGGCCGATGACGATCGGATGGGTCCAGCCCGGCACCAGGCGCGGCACGTTCTTGCAGACGATCGGCTCGCGGAAGATGGTGCCGCCGATGATGTTGCGGATGGTGCCGTTCGGCGACCGCCACATCTCCTTGAGATTGAACTCCTTCACGCGCGCTTCGTCCGGCGTGATCGTCGCGCACTTCACGGCGACGCCGTACGTCTTCGTCGCCTCGGCCGATTCGACGGTGACCCTGTCGGCGGTCCTGTCGCGATTCTCGATCCCGAGGTCGTAATACTTCAGGTCGATGTCGAGATAGGGAAGGATCAGCTTGTCCTTGATGAACGCCCAGATGATGCGGGTCATCTCGTCGCCGTCCATCTCGACGACCGGGTTCTTCACCTTGATCTTCGGCATCTTCCGGACCTCACAGAACTTCCTGACGCACAATTTAGAAAGCCGCCCCGGTTGCCCGGGGCGGCTTCACCTGACGCTGCTTTAGAGGGCAGCGAGCGCTTCGTTCAAGGTCGCACTCGGCCGCATCCCGGCCGAGGTCTTTTTCTGGTCGGGCAGGTAGTAGCCGCCGGTGTCGACCGGCTTGCCCTGGGCGGCGATCAGCTCGGCGTCGATCTTGGCCTCGTTCTCCTCCAGCGCCTTGGCCAGCGGCTTGAAGCGGGCGGAGAGGGCGGTGCTGTTGTCGCGGCGCGCGAGCGCCTGGGCCCAGTAGAGGGCCAGGTAGAAATGGCTGCCGCGATTGTCGAGCTGGCCGACCTTGCGGGCCGGCGAGCGGTTGTTGTCGAGGATCTTGCCGTTGGCCTCGTCGAGCGTCTCGGCCAGCACCTTGACGTCCTCGTTGCCGGTGGTCTGGGCCAGATGCTCCAGCGAAGCGCCCAGCGCCAGGAACTCGCCCAGCGAATCCCAGCGCAGATAGCCTTCCTGCTGGAACTGTTCGACGTGCTTCGGCGCCGAACCGCCGGCGCCGGTCTCGAACAGGCCGCCGCCCTGCAGCAGGGGAACGATCGACAGCATCTTGGCCGAGGTGCCGAGTTCCATGATCGGGAACAGGTCGGTCAGGTAGTCGCGCAGCACGTTGCCGGTGACCGAGATCGTGTCCAGGCCCTGACGGATGCGCTCGAGCGAGAACTTGGTGGCCTCGACCGGCGCCATGATGCGGATGTCGAGACCCTTGGTGTCCTCTTCCTTCAGGTACTTCTCGACCTTGGCGATCAGCTGGGCGTCGTGGGCGCGCTTGGCGTCCAGCCAGAACACCGCCGGGGTGTTGGTGAGCCGCGCGCGGCGCACGCCGAGCTTGACCCAGTCACGGATCGGCTCGTCCTTGACCTGGCACATGCGGAAGACGTCGCCGGCCTCGACCTTCTGCTCCATCAGGACGGTGCCGTCCTCGGCCACGACGCGCACCGTTCCGGCCGCGGCGATTTCGAAGGTCTTGTCGTGGCTGCCGTACTCCTCGGCCTGCTGCGCCATCAGGCCGACGTTCGGCACCGAGCCCATGGTGGTGGGATCGAAGGCGCCATGCGCCTTGCAGTCGTCGATGACGGCCTGGAACAGCGTCGAGTAGCAGCGGTCGGGAATGGCCGCGATCGTATCGTGCAGCTTGCCGTCCGCACCCCACATCTTGCCCGACTCGCGGATCATCGCCGGCATCGAGGCGTCGATGATGACGTCGCTCGGCACATGGAGGTTGGTGATGCCCTTGTCGGAGTTCACCATCGCGAGGCCGGGCCGCTTGGCGAACTCGGCCTGGATGTCGGCCTTCAGCGCGGCCTTCTCGGCCTCGGGTAGCGTCTCGATGCGGGCCATCATGTCGCCGAGACCGTTGTCCGGATCGACGCCCAGCTTCTTCAGGGTCTCGCCATGCTTGGCAAAGACATCGGCGAAGAAGACCGAGACGCAGTGACCGAACAGGATGGGATCCGAGATCTTCATCATGGTGGTCTTGAGGTGCAGCGAGAACAGGATGCCGTCCTTCTTCGCCGCCTCGATCGCGTCGGCATAGAAGGCGCGCAGCGCCTTGGCGTTCATCACCGAGCAGTCGATGATCTCGCCGGCCTTCAGCGGAATCTTGGGCTTGAGCACCGTGGTCGTCCCATCGGCGGCGGCCAGCTCGATGCGGGCGCTGGTGGGGGCGGCGATGGTGGTCGCGACTTCGGAGCCGTAGAAGTCGTTGGCCGTCATGTGGGCGACGCGCGTCTTCGAGTCCTTGCTCCAGGCGCCCATCTTGTGCGGGTGCTTGCGCGCGTACTGCTTCACGGCGCCTGCGGCGCGGCGGTCGGAATTGCCCTCGCGCAGCACCGGGTTCACCGCGCTGCCCAGGACCTTGCCGTAGCGGGCGCGAATTTCCTTGTCGGCCGGCGTGGCGTCGCTGTCGGGGTAGTTCGGGATGTCGTAGCCCTTGCTCTGCAGCTCCTTGATCGCGGCCTTGAGCTGCGGGATCGAGGCGGAGATGTTGGGCAGCTTGATGATGTTGGCTTCCGGCTTCAGCGTGAGCTTGCCGAGTTCGGCGAGTTCGTCCGGGATCTTCTGCTCGGGCTTCAGCTTGTCGGGGAAGTTGGCGATGATGCGGCCGGTCAGCGAAATGTCCTTCAGCTTCACCTTCACGCCGGCCGTTGCGACGAACGCCTCGACGATCGGCAGCAGCGAATAGGTCGCAAGTCCGGGGGCCTCATCGACCTTCGTCCAGACGATTTCGAGATCTGACATACCTGCACCTCCGTACGCCGTTTTCGCTTCGGCTGGGTTGATGAATTGCGTGTTGGGCCTGTCTTGTTGCACCGCCGTGACGGGCCTGCAAGACGGCTGCCCGGCGGCGATTTCGGTCAGACGCGGTCCAGGGGCTTCTCGGAACCGGCGGAGGGCGGCATTGCCGCAATCGCCGGCAGAACCTCAGCCACTTCGCTCACGATCGCGACATGGTCGAGATGGGTTCGGTCGGCGAAACCGCCATCGACGATGCCGCGGAGCAGGGCGGCGAGCGGCTGCCAGTAGCCCCCCTGGTCGATGATCACGATCGGCTTCTTGTGCAGCCCGAGGGTCCGCCAGGACAGGACCTCGAAGAACTCCTCGAGGGTCCCGATGCCGCCCGGCAGGATCACGAAGGCTTCGGAACGCTCGAACATCTGCAGCTTGCGCTCGTGCATGGTCTCGACGACCACGGTCTCGGTGAGGGCCGGATGGCCGGCTTCGCGCTGCAGGAGGAAGTTCGGAATGATGCCGATCGCCCGGCCACCGCTGTCGAGCGCGGCATTCGCGACCAGCCCCATGAGGCCGACGCCGCCGCCGCCATAGACAAGGGTTATGCCCTCCGTGGCGAGCAGCCGCCCCAGGGCGACTGCGGTTTCGCTGGTTGCGGGATCGGTCCCGAAACGGGAGCCGCAGAAGACGCAGAGGGAAGAGGGGGTGAAATCGGGCACGAAAGCTGCTTTTCTGGGACGAACCAGCGCGTTTCAGCGCCGGGGTGACATGGTATCATTTCGCAAAGAGTGGTTGCGAACGCCATGGGGATGGTGGTCGCACCGTTGGGAGGGCGATGTCACGAACTGTTTTCGGGCTGGTGGCTGTGGGGGCCGTGGTCATCGCCATCGCCCTAGGTGTCGCATGGCGCGGCAAGCTCAGCGAACAGGCCGCCATCGACCAGTCGGCAAAGGCCGCCGGCAGTGCGACGGCTCCTTCGGCTGCGGCTGCCGCCGCGTCCGGAGGTCCGCAGTCTCCAGCCGCCGCGCCCACCACTCCGCCGGCCGCTCCGGCACCCGCCGCCTCGACACCCACGTCCTCCGCCGCTGCGCAGCCCTCGTTCGACGTCGCACGGATCGGGCCCGATGGCCGGGCCGTGATCGCCGGCCGGGCGGCCCCCGGCGCCAAGATCGTCCTGCTCGACGGCGGCAAGGAGATCGCCAAGGCCGAGTCCGACGCCCGCGGCGAGTGGGTCGTCATCGTTCAGGACCCGCCGCTCGCACCCGGGCAGCACGAACTGCGTGTGGTGCAGCACATCGAGGGCAAGGCGCCGGTCACGTCGGGGCAGGCCGTGGTCGCGGTCGTCCCCGAGCCGCCGGCGGCCGGGGCTGCGGCCAAGCCGCGCGAGGAAACGCTCGTCATGATTTCGCCGCCCGCCGGGGTGCCCACCCTGGTGCAACCGGCCTCGCCCGCCGGCGTGCCGAAGTCGGCGGACCTGTCGCTGTCGACCCTGGTCTACGACGACCGGGGGCAGGTAACCCTGTCCGGACTCGCCGCCCCCGGGACGGTCGTTCGCGCCTATGTGAACGAGAAGATGGTGGCCGAGGGCACGGCCGGCGCGGACGGACATTGGCGCCTGATGCCGCCCGACCCGATCGACCAGGGCAAGCACCGGCTGCGCCTCGACCGGATCGCCAAGGACGGCAAGCCGGTCGCGCGGCTCGAACTGCCGTTCGAGCGGGTCGTCGTGGCGCCGGTCTCGAGCGCCGACGGCCGTAGACTCCACATTGTCCGGGGCGACAATCTCTGGAACATCGCGCGGGCGCATTACGGCGCCGGCTGGCGACACACCGTCATTTTTGACGCAAACAAGGAACAGATTGTCGATCCCAATCTGATATATCCGGGGCAAATACTCACTCTGCCCAAGGTCAACTGATCTTCGGACAACCGAGAGCGCGCAAAATCATGCTGGCAAATTTTCTGGTGCCGATCCTCTCCGACGGTTGGCGCTTCATCGCCCTGTTTGCCGGCGCGACCTTCCTTGCCGCCCTGACCGGGGCAGCATGGCTGTTCTGGCCGCTATTCGTCGTGACCCTGTGGTCGATCTATTTCTTCCGCGATCCGTCGCGCGGCGTCCCGCAGGACGACGGCCTGCTGATCGCCCCGGCCGACGGTTTGGTGCAGATGGTGGTCCAGGCCGTGCCGCCGGTGGAACTGGGTCTGGGCGACAAGCCGCTCACGCGCGTCTCGATCTTCCTCAGCGTGTTCGACGTGCACATCAACCGCAGCCCCTGTGCTGCGACGGTCGAGGTCGTATCCTACCGTCCGGGCAAGTTCCTGAGTGCCAACGCCGACAAGGCCAGCGAGGACAATGAGCGGACGGCGCTGGCACTGCGCTGCGCGGACGGCCGGGTCATTGCCTGCGTCCAGATCGCCGGTTACGTGGCCCGCCGTATCGTCTGCTACGTGAAGCCCGGGCAGACGGTCGCGGCGGGGGAACGTTTCGGCCATATCCGCTTTGGTAGTCGTACAGACCTCTACCTGCCGGAGGGGGCGCGTCTGCTGGTCTCTCCCGGCCAGCGCATGATCGGCGGCGAGACGGTGATGGCCGAGCTCGATCCGTCGGTCAGCGAGCCGCGCACCGCCGTCGAATTCTAGGGAGTCCGACATGGACAGCGACCTGCGTTCGCAGCGCAGCGGATTACGCGGCTTCTCGATCCATCGACTGATCCCCAACGTCCTGACGCTGGCGGCCTTGTGCTCGGGCCTCACTGCCATTCGGTTCGCCCTCCAGGGCCAGATGCGGCTCGCGGTGATCGCGATCATCGTGGCAGCGATTTTCGACGCACTCGACGGTCGTGTGGCGCGCAGGCTGGGGGTCACGAGCCGGTTCGGTGCAGAGCTGGACTCGCTATCGGACTTCCTGTGTTTCGGCGTGGCGCCCGCCCTGGTGCTTTATCTCGCCTCGCTCACGCAGGTGGGCGCGCTCGGCTGGGTCGTCACCCTCATGTTCCCGATCTGCTCGGCGCTACGCCTGGCCCGCTTCAACACCGCGCTGGTGTCGGATACCCCGCCCCCGGTCTGGACCGGGTCCTTCTTCACCGGCGTGCCGGCTCCGGCGGGCGCGCTGCTCGCTCTCATGCCCCTCATGCTGAGCTTCGAGATCGAAGCGGCGTGGCCGCGCCACGCCGTGCTCGTCGGACTCGGTCTGGTGGTTGTCGGCGGCCTGATGGTGAGCCGGATTCCCACGTTCTCGTTCAAGAAGGGTCGGGTCCCGCGTCACCTGGTGCTGCCGTTGCTGCTCGGAGCCGGCCTGTTCATGGGTGTGCTCGCCAGCGCCCCCTGGATCGCTCTGTCGCTGCTCGGCCTCGCCTATATCTGCCTGATTCCCTTCAGCATCCTGTCCTATCGGCGACAGTCGGCACAGGACCGGCGGGCGGCCGAAGCCGCGGGTGTGGTCCCGCTGCGCTCCGTCGATACCGGGTCTGGACCGCCGCGCGACTGACGCGGCGTGCTCGATCCCATCCTGCGCCGGTGGATCGACCCGCCGCTCGAACGGGCTGGCGGATGGCTGGCCGCCCGGGGTGTGTCCGCGAATTCGGTGACCGTGACTGGCCTCTGCGTAGGGCTGACCGCCGTTCCGCTGATCGCTTCCGGATATTTTGGAGCGGCGCTGGTGGCGATCGGCGCGAACCGTCTGCTCGATGGGCTGGACGGAGCCGTGGCGCGGCACACCCGGTCGTCGCCCTACGGCGGGTATCTCGACATCTTCTGTGACATGGTGTTCTACGCCGCCATCCCGATGGGTTTCGCCTTGGCGCGGCCGGAGAATGCCGTCTGGGCGGCGCTGCTGCTGGCCTCCTTCGTCTGCACCTGCGCCTCGTTCCTCGGCCGCGCGGTAGTTGCCGCGGGGCGGGGCGAGGCTGATAAGGGCACGAGGGGGCGGAAATCATTCTTCCATGCTGCAGGGCTCATGGAGGGCACAGAGACGATCCTCGCCTTCACTCTCTTTTGCCTGCTGCCGGATCTCTTTCCCTGGCTGGCCGGGGTGGTAGCGGCACTGTGCTTCTGGACCGCCTTCGCCCGGCTGGTCGAGGCGCGTGGCGGGGATTCAGAATCTTGATTTCGTGCTCAGGCGGTCCTTAGCCGCTCGGCCCAATCGTACGTCAACGTCGCAAAAATTCCCTAGCAAAATCATATTATTAGAAATGATGACACAAAAGCGACCAGTTTCGATTGACCTAAGAAATTGCGTTAAGTACCTTTGCTAAGTGGAGTCGGCGTGGGGCCGATGTTGCCGGGCTGGGGAGCAGGGAATGCTTACGATTTTTCGTCGCTTGATGAAGAACGACCAAGGCGCCACCGCGGTCGAGTACACGCTGATCACTTCGTTGATCGCAGTTGCCGCCATTGCCTCGATCCGCTCGGTGACGGACAAGGTGAGTCACGTGCTCGGTGCGGCCGGGCTCAACTGATCGCAAATCCACGGCCTTGCCGCCTCTGGTGACACTCTTCCAGACGGGCTGCCTGCTTGTCGTCGCCGGGTTGCTCCTTGCTGCTGCCTGGCAGGATCTGCGAACCCTTCGCATTGCCAACGGTTTGTCGGCTGCGATTGCAGCCCTGTTCGGTGCCTGGGCCGTCGCAGGTCTTTCGGCCGGCGACTATTCACCGACGGCGCTGGGCCTCGCGATCGGTTGCGCCGGGGCGCTGTTCTTGCTGGGCACGGCAGCGTTCGGCGCCGGGATGATCGGCGGGGGAGACGTGAAGTTGCTCGCCGCAATCGGCCTGTTTGCGGGACCTTCAATGATCCTCGATCTGCTCCTGTTGACGGCTCTGGGGGGCGGTTTGCTGGGGGTGGCAGCCTTGGCAGGTGTGCCGCTCGGACCTGTCGACGGTCGCGGCGAAGCCACGCTGCGCGAACGGTTACGCACGAGGATTCCTTATGGTCCGGCCATTGCAGCTGGCGGCCTGTGGGTTGCAACGAGGCTGGCCATAGGTTGAGATTGCGATCCGAAAAGGAGATCGCATGTTCCGGTTGCCCGCCACGATAGTTCTCGCTGCTTCCCTGATGGCCACGATGCTGGCGTCCACGGCGATTGCCCAGACACCGGCGCCGATCCAGCGCAGCTACGTCGAAATGTCGACGACCGCCGGCATGCCGGAGTTCCGCGATCCCAAGACCGGCCAGATTTGGACGCCTGCCAACGTCGGGCAGGGGCCGGTCGGCAAGCCTACGCCGGCCGATCTCGCATTCGATCCGATGGCGCAAGCGGAGCGGATCAAGGGCGTCGTGATCCAGCGGCCGGGCTTCACTCCGCTCGGTTGGTCGGCTCCCACCGCGGGACCGACCACGCCGCTGGTGACCATGGACAATGCCAGTCTCAGCGCCGTTCCGGCGCGGCGCTGGCAGGTCGTGATGTACGTCAGCAACAACAGCGCCGGGACTCTGGCTCCGATGATCGACTGCCGCTTCACGAACGCCGGCAAGCTCGTCGAGGAGACCCGTGCTCTGCTGCCGGGTATCGGTGCTGGCGTACGCGGTGGACTGACGATCTACGGCCCCCGGACCGACTTGTTCGTGGATCGCGCGGACTGCCGCGTCGTCTCGCCCTGATCGCCTATCCCTGAACCGAGTAGCCGCCGTCGACGGTGATCGCGGCACCGGTAACGTAGTCAGAGGCCGACGAGGCGAGGAAGACGGCGATCCCGGCAAAGTCTGCCGGCGTCCCCCATCGGCCAGCCGGTGTGCGCTTCAACACCGAATCATGGAGCGTCGGCACGTCCTGGCGGGCGCGCCGAGTCAGTGCGGTATCGATCCATCCCGGAAGGATGGCGTTCACCTGAATGTTGTCCTTCGCCCAAGCGGTCGCCATGGCCTTGGTCATCTGCACGATGCCACCCTTGCTCGCGGCATAGGCCGTCGTGAACGAGGCGCCAAAAATGGACATCATCGAACCGATGTTGATCATCTTGCCTGAGCCCGTCTTCATCATCTCCGGATAAGCCGCCTGACTGCAGAGGAAGGCGCTGGTCAGGTTGCTGTCGAGAACGCGGTGCCATTCCGCGAGTGTGTATTCCTGAGGCTGCTTGCGGATGTTGATGCCGGCGTTGTTCACGAGAATGTCGAGCCGGCCGTGAACCTCGACGGTGTCGGCGATCAGCGCACGGCATGAGGCCTCTTCGAGGACGTCGACGTTCGCGGCAGCGGCTCTTGCGCCGGTCGCCTGAAGCTCCGCCAGGGCCGCTTCGTTCTTGGCAGCATCGCGGCCGGCTATCACGACGGTGGCCCCCCCGCGCGCGAGTCCCAAAGCCATGCCGAGGCCGATGCCGCCATTGCCACCCGTGACGATGGCCACACGGCCCGAAAGATCGAACAGCTCCATCCCATTTTCTCCTTTTGCAGCGCGGACCTCTATACCCGCGGCCCGGAACCTCAAACAGGGGGCTCCCGTTGATCCGGCATGGAGAAGCGCAATTGAAAATAGTGTGGAATGCAGGATTCGCAGCCGGCCGGCCGGGCTGACCGGGTGGCTGCGGACAGGGTGGCGGCGGTCGAAAGGCCGCCGCCATTTCTATTGGAGGAAGTACTGCGCTGCCGATAAAACGCGCAACAAGCAATTGCCCGAGCGCTACTTCTCGGAGGGCTCGTCGCTTCCTTCCTTCTTGTGGGCGGCAGCATCCTTGTCGATGAGGTTCAAAAGATCGTCGGGCAACGGTTCGCTGGCGATCTCGTCGTACATGGCGTGAAGCTGCTTGTGCAGCCACAAGTCGAATGGCCGATCGTTGGTCCGAGCCTTGGAGCGCGCCGCGGGAGCGGCACGCTTGGCTTCGGGCTTATCATCGTTATTGGCCATCACATGCTCCCCGGAGGCGGAAGTCCACTCCGCGGGATCCTGCCCGACCCATTCACTTCTCCCCCTGGGACTACTCATGACTATGTCGCACTCTGATCGCAGACTTTAAAGGGGCATCAGCGCGCGTCGAGGGCGCGGTCGTCCTGAAGGTCAGCCGATACCCGGCCAGACCCCGAGGGACGGCGCGCCTCGCCTTCGAGCAGGAGGCGCTCCAACGTGTCGCGAGCCCGGGAAATGCGGCTCTTGACGGTACCCACGGACACGCCGGTGTGCTCGGCGATGGTTTCGTACGGCAGCCCCTCGAGCACCGCAAGGAGAAGGGCCTCGCGCTGTGCAGCCGCAAGCTTGCCGAATGCCGTCATGAATTCCCGCATGACCAGCCCGCTGTCCTGATGCGGAGGATGCGAGAGCGACTCGGCAATCGCCGTGTCGACGGGGACAGTCGGACGGCGCCGGCGCAGACCGGAAATGAATTCGTTGCGCTGGATCCGAAAGAGCCACGCGGCCAGATTGGTGCCCGGCTGGAAGCTGTTGCGACCCGTCAGCGCCTTGATCACCGTATCGTGTACGAGGTCATCGGCCGCATCGCGATCACGGGTAAGCGACAGGGCATAGATGCGCAGCCGGGGCAGGATGGTCTTGAGCTGGTCGTGAAAGTCTCGGGTGCCATTGTCCTGCTGGGTCTGCGTGGCCATTAGCGATCTCCAAAGGTTGCGTCCTGCGAAGAGGAATGCCGGAGCAGCGGATTGGTTACAGACCCACGACCAAAACTTTTAACCATTTGAAATACTGAGGAAAAACGCGCCGCTCTACTGCAGCCGCTCCGAAAGATACTTGCGGGCCCTGGACACGCGGGCCTTGAGTGTGCCGACGGAACAGCCGCACAGGCTCGCGGCTTCCTCATATGAAAAGCCCCCCGCGCCGATGAGGACCAGGGCCTCGCGCGACTGCGGATTGAGCTTCCATAATTCCGACGACAGTTCCTTCAAGGCGAGCGTCGCTTCCGGATTGTCGACGGCCGGCAACGGCGCCGCGGCCTCGTTGTCGATGGTCAGGGGTCTGCGGCGCTGTGTTCTGAGATCCGAGTAGAAACGATTTCGCATGATCGTGAAGAGCCAGCCCTTGAGGTTGGTGCCGGGTGTGAACTGGGCTTGCTTGTCGAGTGCCGCCAGAATTGTGTTCTGCACCAGATCGTCCGCGGCTTCGCGTTCGCGACACATGAAGCGCGCGAATGCACGCAGGTCGGGGAGGAGCGCGACGATGTCATCTTTCATGGTTTTTCTATCTGGGGAGCCTTGTCGGATAACGGAAGGGCAATTCTCCGACTCCGCCCACATATGGTGCGAAGATCAGAAAGCGGAACCAGCGCTGCTGTCCTGCGTTGAGGCGGTCACTCATTCCACGACGAGGGACTCTATGGGACGCGCCGCTCTTCTCTGGTTCTTAGGTGTACCGATTCCCGTGCTTCTGCTCATGTGGGTCCTGGGCTGGCTCCACTAGCGGTTCGAC
Organism: uncultured Reyranella sp.; assembly: GCA_964588065.1. Lineage (GTDB taxonomy): Bacteria > Pseudomonadota > Alphaproteobacteria > Reyranellales > Reyranellaceae > Reyranella. The sequence continues at coordinate 44,920 of CAZPOS010000002.1, read as the reverse complement.
CGCAGACGGGTTGCCCGTCGCGGGTCAGTGGCGTGGGTTGACGCGGGGCAGCGTCAGTTCTCGTGTCCGTCCGACGAGAGGTCAGGTCTGCTGTTGTATGCAGACCTATACGGCGTAGTGTACACGTCGCGATGCGCCGAGAGACGGATTTCGAGCGATTGAGGGAGATTGAAGTGGCTGAAGAGGTAGCTTCGAAGAAGGTTTCCGAGGCGATCACCAGGACGTTGCCGTTTCTGCGTCGGTATGCGCGCGCGGTCACAGGCTCGCAGCAGCAGGGGGACGAGTGGGTCCGCCTTTGCGCCGAGGTCGCAGTTCAACAGCCGGAGCTGATTGCGGAAGCAGAGGATACAAAGCTTGGGGTGTTCGCGCTTTTCCATCGGCTGCGCCAGCCTTTCGGTGACATCGAGGCAGCGGCCAGCGGCGGCGAGAGCGTGCGCGGACGCCTGAAGGAATCGTTGACCGACATGGCGCCGATGCAGCGCCAGATTCTCCTGCTCACGGTTCTCGAGGGCTTCACCGTGGGAGATGCTGCCCACATTCTGGGTGTCAGCATCGATGACGCGGAACGCAGCCTGGAAGAAGCGCGTCGCGAATTGCAGCGCGTCGCTTCGGTGCGCATCCTGGTCATCGAGGACGAGGCGGTCATCGCTCTCGACGTCGCCGACATCGTGCGCAACGCCGGGCATGAAGTCGTGGGCATTGCGGCCACGGAGAAGGCGGCGATCGAACTCGCCAAGAAGCACTCGCCCCACCTGGTGCTCGCCGACATTCAGCTGCGCGGCTCCGACAGCGGCATTTCGGCTGTGAACCAGATCATGAAATCCATGTCGGTGCCGGTCATTTTCGTTACCGGTTTCCCGGAGAGACTGCTCACTGGCAAGCAGGTCGAACCGGCCTTCGTGATATCCAAGCCGTTCGATCCCGACCTCCTTCGGGCGGCGATCGCGCAGGCACTCGATACCGTGTCTATCTGATTCGGGACGGAACGTGGCGCGATGGTCGCTTCGCACCCGGCTCGTCTCCCTCGTAGCCCTGGCACTCCTGCCGGTGTTGGGGGTGGCGGTCTGGCAGGCGGAGCTCCAGGAGCAGGCGGCCGTCACGCAGCGGGCGGCGGCGCTCGGGGCGGTCTCCGATCTCGCTGTGGCACGGTACGCTGGATTGTTCGATGCATCCCAGCGCATGCTCGCTGCAGCCTGTGCAGATGAGTCCGTCCTCGAAAGCGCCCGGCCGAACCCGTCCCCACAGGTTGTGAGCCGCTGCGAAGACTACCTTTCCAAGCTGCTTCAGGCCTATCCAGGCCAGTATTCCACGGCGTTCGCGACGGACGACAAAGGGACCGCCCGGTGCGCGACCGCGGGTCGCGCGGTCGGCATGAATTTTTCGGATCGGGACATCTTCCAGAAAGCCCGACGTGGCGACTCTCAAATCGTCGGCGACGCGATTGCAAGCCGCATCTCGACCAGCGCGATCATTCCTATTGCCATTGCACTGCGACGCGACGGGGAATTCCGGGGCATCTGTGCGCTCGGCGTGACCCTCAAGTCGCTCGCGCAGGTAGCGGCGCAGGCGGAAGGCACGGCCGGCACCGCAGTCGCGGTGATTGATCGAACAGGAGTTGCCCTCGGTGGCGACCCGGCGGCGATGCGTCGTCTCCCAGTACCGGCCCGGTTGGCGGAAGCGCTGGCTCGCAACCAGCTTAAGGTGTCCGACTTCGGCCAGGATGGGGCCTACTACGAATTCTGGATCCGGCCTGTCGGCGCGAATACTTTGTTTGCGGTCGTGTCTGCGCCGGTTTCCGAAACCCCCTGGGGCTTTGCCGGTGCCTGGGCGGGCGTTTTCCTTGTCGTCTTGGCTTCGGCGTTCATCCTGGTGGTGATCTGGCTTGGTGCCGATCGCTGGTGCGTCCGCCCCCTGCGCTATATCCAAGACTTCGCGGACAAGGTCGCTCGGGGCGAGAGCATTACCCTGATGCCGCCGCGCCCCTGGAGTCCCGAGATGGCCTCGGTGGGTGCCGGCGTGACGGCGATGGCCGAGGCGATTGCCAGCCGAGAGGCTGCGTTGCGGGCTAATGTCGAACAGCGCGATCATATGCTTCGCGAAATCCATCATCGGGTGAAGAACAATCTTCAGATGATTTCAAGCCTGCTCAATCTTCAGGCTGGCGAGATCAGGTCTCCGCGCATCCGCCGCTTCTTCGGGGATGCGCAGAATCGGGTCCTTACCCTCTCGATCCTGCATCGCCATCTCTACGAGCGGTCGAGTTGGTCGCTCGTCGACTTCCAGCAATTCATCAGCGATCTCGTGCGTCAGATCTCGGTCGGCCGCGCCCGGGGCGGGAAACAGGCGCCGCGCTACCACATACGCGCGCCGATCATGGCCGTCGGTCCCGACACCGCCATTCCGATCGGCCTCATCGTGACGGAAGCGGTCAGCATCGCCCTCACTCACGACTTCTCGCGCACGACGTCGCCGGAGATTCGCATCGAGACCAGCGAGCAGGGCGAGGAGGTCGAACTCGTCATCGAGGACAATGGCGTGGCGGCCGATGGTGGCCAGCCGTTACCCGACGGTCGTGGTGGCTTCGGCCTTACCCTGATCCGCGGCCTCGCGATGCAACTCGGAGGTGAGGTTACCATCGAGCGAAAGCCCGGCGGCGGCAACCGCGTTGTCGTCGTTTTCCCGACGCCGTCTGCGGATGAGCCGGCGAATGTCTAGCGTGCTTCGGTCGGCGCGATCGATCGGTGTCATCGCCGGCATCACGCTCGCCGTGCTGATCGCCGCCGGTCTCATGTTGGCCTTTTCTCAATCGAAGTCTGCGGCACGCCAGCAGCGTCTGGTGGTGGCCAACTACGAGACCATGGCGCTGATGCGCGAGACAGTGATAGCGGTGCAGGATGCCGAGATCGGCTTGCGCGGCTACCTGCTTACCGGCGATGCGACAAGCCTCGAACCGTATGAACGCGCGCGTCTCAGGATCGAATCGAGTATGCGGCAACTCGAAGCGGCGGTCTCCGGAGATCCCGACACGACGCGTCAGTTCCAAGAGTTTCGTGGCATCACGGCACAGAAGTTCGACCAGCTGAACGCGACGGTCGGCGTGTATCAGACTCAGGGCCGCGAGGCGGCCCTCTCGCTCGACCGGACAGGGGCAGGGCGCGCGATGCTCGGCCAGGTCCGGTTGCTCGGGGACAGCCTGGTCGAGGGACAGCGGCTCCTGCTGGCGCGCCGTCTCACCGCCCTGCGGTCGGAGCAGGAGCAGGCGGAAGTCGCAGGCCTGCTGGTGATGGGGGGGGCCTTCCTCTGCCTGATCGCCGGTATCTACATCGTGCTGCAGGGCGCCTCCCGTCTCGAACGCAGCCAGCATGCCCTGGCTGGGCGGTCGCGCCTCCTGCAGGCGACGCTGGAGAGCCTGCGCGATCCCATCTTCGTTGTCGATGGCGAGCGAGCCGTCGTCGCCTGGAACGAGGCCTTCGCCAGGCTGGCGCAATGGGAGCCCGGCAGGCAGAAGCCGCCGACGCTGGACCAGCTCCTGTCGGAGCGCTCGCCTGCGACGCGCGCTCTCTTGCTGCCTCTCGAGCTCGACAAGGTACCGTCGGCGGGACCGGCGATCGTGCGCGTCGCTCATGACGGCCGCGATTACGAAATATACCGCGGGGAAATGTCGGGCGGCGGCGCCGTGATCCGGTGCGTCGACATCACCGAGAAGCTGCACGACGAGGCGGCGCTGCGTCAGGGTCAGAAAATGGAAGCAACCGGCCAGCTCACCGGTGGCATGGCGCACGACTTCAACAATATTCTGCAGGTCATCCGGGCGAACCTCGACCTTCTCAGGGAGGAGGCGACCGGCAACAGTGCGATGCTGTCACGCGTGCAAAGCGCCACGGCCGCCGCCGACCGCGGTGCACGTCTGACCCAGCAGTTGCTCGCCTTCGCGCGGCGTCAGCCGCTGACCCCCCAGCCTACCAACATCGCCAGGCTGGTCGGAGATCTCGCAGACCTGATGCGCCATTCGTTGGGTGAGCGCATCGCCATCGAATTCAAGATGGCCGCCGATCCGTGGAACGCGAAGATCGATGCCGGCCAGCTCGAAAACGCGATTCTCAACCTTGCCATCAACGCTCGCGATGCGATGCCGGACGGCGGTACGGTCCGGGTCGAGGTGTCCAACGCCACACTGGACCGCCGATATGCCGCCCTTCATCCCGACGTCACTCCCGGTCCCTACGTGCTGGTCGATGTAAGCGATACCGGAACCGGCATGCCGCCGGAGGTCGCCGCCCAGGCATTCGATCCGTTCTTCACCACCAAAGGAGACGGTAAAGGTACGGGGCTCGGTCTCAGCATGGTCTACGGCTTCGTGCGTCAGTCCAACGGTCACATCCGCATCGACAGCGCGATTGGGCAGGGGACGAGCATCAAGCTCTATCTGCCGCGGACCGATGAACCTGTGCTCGAGGAGCCTTCCCATCCGGGCACCACGGTGAGCGGCAGCGAGCGGATCCTGGTGGTGGAAGACAGTGAAGACGTGCGGCGAGCCGTGGTCGAAATGCTGAAGGGCTGGGGCTATCGGGTCGAGGCGGCCGAAGATCCAGACATTGCGGCGGCATTGCTGGAGAAGGACTCTGCCTTCGATCTGCTGTTCACGGACATCGTCATGCCGGGCAGCATCACGGCGGTCGAGCTCGCGCAGCGGGCGCAACGCCTTCGGCCCGGCATCGCGGTGCTCCTGACGTCAGGCTTCGCCCGCGGGCTCATTCCCGACCATACCCGATCGGGATATCCGATGATCGCCAAGCCCTATAGTAGCGACGCTCTTTCGGCAAAGCTCCGCAGTGTGCTGGCCAACCGCCGGCCCGTGCCCGCGCCGGCACCCGAACCATCCTCGGAGGAGGTTCCTCACCCGCTCTCCGAGGGCAAGGTGCGGCACGTCCTGCTGGTGGAAGACGAGGTCCTGCTCCGAATGTCGACCACGGACATGCTCGAGCGGCTTGGCTGCTCGGTTTCTGCCGTCGGCAGCGGCGAAGCCGCTCTCGAACTGCTTACCCAGAGCGACGTCTTCGATCTTCTGATCACCGACCTCGGTCTACCGGGGATGAGTGGGGAGGACCTAGCCCTGAAGGTGCGGGAGCGCTTTCCGAAGCTCCCCGTGGTTATCGCGAGCGGCTATGGACGACCGGGCCTTCAGGCAGAGGGAATGCAGTTCATTTCCAAGCCCTACTCGTCGATCGACCTGCAACAGGCACTGGATCACGGCAGCCGCTGAGACGGCCCACATTCCACACGATTCGCGCGGCAAGGCTGCAACCCCCGTCGATTTTGCGGCGTTCATCTGTCGAGGATGGGGCAATCGTGGAGGGAAGCATGGATACCAAGCACACACCCGAAGCGCCGAGCATCGTGACGCAGGACCATTCCGATCACAGCCCCCTGGCGGGGGAGTTGATGGACCTCTACGTCGCAATGATCATTGTCATCCCGATCGCGTTCATCCTGAAGTCGCTCTGGGTCTGACGGCGGCAGCGCCGTGAGCGGCAACCTCACCTTTGGATCGACCGTTAATGGGGCCCAATCAGGAGGTATTCATATGCGTTCCATCGCCACCTTGGCGGCATGTGCCGCGTTCGTCGGCGCCGCGGTGCCCGTCGTCGCCGGAGCCCAGACCACTTCTCAAACCACGACAGTCCAAACTGATGCCCAGACCATGTGGGAGAAGGTCAAGGGGAGCTGGAGCCAGACCAAGGGCGCCGTAAAGGAGCAGTGGGGCAAGCTTACGGACGACGACCTCATGGCAATCGAGGGGCGCCGCGACCAACTCGTGGGGAAAATCCAGACACGCTATGGAATTTCGCGTGAAGCGGCCGAAGCCCAGGTCGGCGCGTGGGAAAAGGGCCGCCTCAAGGACATGTGAGGAGAGGCAAGATGAACCGTTACTTCACCATGACGGCTACACTCGCAACCCTAGCCGTTGTCACCGGTAGCCATGCCTTCGCCCAGGCGCCCTCGGTGCAAGCACCCGGTACCGTCGGTGCCGGCGTGGCGCCCAACGGGGTAACTCAGTTCAAGGACGAGCGCACCGGCAAGGTTTGGACGCCGGAGAACGTCAGCAAGGACAATCAGACGCCGCAGCAGCAGGCGGCAGTTCCAAGCACGCCCGCTGACAAGGCCTTCGACCCCAACGCCCAAGCCAGCGCAACGCAAGTCGTGGTTCAACGCCCGCGGGGCAGCCTGATGGGCATCGTCCCCATCACCGCCGGCCCGACTGTCCCGGCGGTCGTCATCGATAGTCCTTGGCTGCAGGCGGTTCCACAGCAAAACTGGCTGTCTGTGCTCTACGTGACGAACAACTCGGCCAACGTGGTCGACCCTCTGGTGGGCTGCGTCTTCACCAATGGCGGTCGCCCGGTACAGGACACGCGTATCGTCCTTTCGCCGGCGGGGCCGGGCGAGCGATGGGGGGTGCCTGTCTATGGCCCGCCTGTTTCGACATTCGTCGATCGCGTGACGTGCCGACTATTGTCGCCCGCTTAACACGATCTTCTTTCGACCAGCGGATCACGGGCCGGCCGTTCCAAAAGGAGGGGCCGGCCCGTTTCGTTTGCCCGTAAAGGTCGCTACGGTAGCCGACTGGGGAAGAAGGGAAGAAGTCATGCGTAGCATCGGTTTCGGGCGTCGGACGGCAATGGCGGGCGGGCTGGCCCTCGCTGGCACATCTCTCATTCGGCCGCGGGAGGCTCGGGCCGCCAAGGGCCTCACCGTCGTCCTGGAATCGGAGGTCACCATCCTCGACCCCCATGCGACGACAGCGGCGATCACGCGTACGTTCGGCACGCACGTGTTCGACACGCTCTTTGCCATGAACGACAAGGGCGAGATCAAGCCTCAAATGGTCGAGAGCTACGACAGCAGTCCCGACAAGCTCACTTGGTCCTTCGTGCTGCGCGACGGTCTCAAGTGGCATGACGGTGGCCCGGTGACGGCCGAGGATTGTGTCGCGTCTCTGAAGCGCTGGTCGGTCAGGGATCCGTTGGGCAAGATGCTGATGGCTGATACCGCCACCCTAGAAGCGACGAACCCAAAGACGATAAAATTCGTCCTGAAGCAGCCCTTCCCTCTACTGCTCGAAGTGTTGGGAAAGCCCAATGCGCCGCTGCCGGTGATGATGCCCGCACGCCTTGCCGCAACGCCCGCCGACCAACGCATCCCCGAACCGATCGGCTCTGGCCCGTTCCGATTCCTCAAGGATCAGTGGCGGCCCGGCAACGCCATGATCCTCGAACGCAACGCGGCCTATGTTCCACGCAAGGAGGCGCCGGACTTCCTGACAGGCGGCAAGAACGTGAAGATCGACCAGCTGACGCTGCGCGTCATGCCGGATTCATCGACCGGTGCAAATGCACTGATCGCCGGTGAGATCGATTATATGCAGTACCTTCCGTTCGACATGCTCCCGGTCCTCGAACAGGAAAAGTCGATCAAGCTTCTCGGGCTCGGGGGACTGCACCAGTTCCAGGGCAATTTCCGCCTGAACCATGCGTCACCGCCCTTCGACAATCCGGCGGTGCGTAAGGTGATGTGGAAGCTCGTCGACCAGAATGCGACGCTGACGGCGATCGGCGTGCCCGACAAATACCAGACCAAGGACTGCGGCTCCTTCTGGATGTGCGGCACACCATTCTCGACCGACGCGGGCGCTGGCCTCGCCAAGCTCGATCTGGCGGCCGCGCGTGCCGAACTCAAGGCGTCAGGCTACAAGGGCGAACCGGTGATCGTGCTCGAGGTGGCGGGTTCGATCAGCCAGACGGCGTCGCGCGTGCTCGTCCAGAACATGAAGGATGTCGGTTTCAACGTGGAGCAGCAGCCGCGTGACTGGCCGACCGTGCTTGCACGCCGCGGCAAGAAGGACGGGTGGTCGATGTTCCCCGTCTATTCGAATGGCACGGACATGTTTTCGCCGCTCACGCACTTCTACGTGGCGGCCACCTGCAACGACTTTCCTGGTTGGTCCTGCGACAACCGTATCCCCGATCTGCTGAAGGCCTTCACCCGTGCGACAACACTGGAGGAGCGCAAGAAGATCGCAGCGGAGATACAGGTGATCGCCTATGATCTCGTACCGTCGCTGATGTGGGGGCAGTTCACCATTCCAGCGGGCTACAGGAGCAATCTCAAAGGACTGATCCAGTCTTCCTATCCGATGTTCTGGGAAGTCGATCGCTAGGGCAACCGGCTGCGCTGGCTGGCCGTTCGGGACGGTGCATTGCGTCTCCTTGGATGCACTGATCGAGGATCAGGAAGGGGTGATCGATGGAAGTGACACATAACGCCGCGCAGCAGCGCTACGAACTGCCCGTCGAGCATGGCCTCGCGATTGCAGTCTACAGGCAGCAAGGCGACGCCCGGGTCTTCACTCATACGGAAGTGCCGCCGGAAGACGAGGGCAAGGGGATTGGCGCGCGCGTCGTCAAGGCGGCCCTGGAGGACACGCGGAAGCACGGGTTCAAGATCGTCCCGGCCTGCAGCTTCGTTGTCGCGTATGTGCGCCGACACCCGGAGTACGACGACAAAGCCGGTTGATCAGGGTTTCACGACCAGGAAGGCAACCAGCGTGGCGACGGCAGTCGCCACGGCTCCCCACGCCAGATCCACGACGCTGATCGTCCATGGCCACCCGCGCAACGTTGCCAGGTTGGTGAAGTCATAAGCGCCGTAGACGCAGAAGCCAAAAAGCGCCCCATAGAGGAGGGCGCTCGGCCACGTACCGGCCGCCAGCGAAAGCGGCACGGCGAAGACCGCAACCCCGGCGGCGTGCACGAGATAGAAAACTACGGCAACGGCCCAGATCGGCTTTTCTCGCAGCATTTCGCCGAGCTGTGACTTGTAGAAGTCCCGCGCGATCACGCCGAGCCAGAGCGCATCGACGACAGCCAGTACGCCCAAGGCGACGGCGTAACTGGCTATCAGGACTTTCATGCCCGGAGCCTACTAGCCGAGCAGGTACCAAGCCAGTCCCATTCCGCCAGCGGCGCCCAGGAACGATATGATGAGGACGACTAGGACGCGACCGGTCACGACGCCACTGCGGGCTTCGGTCGGGGTAACTTCGGGCTGCATTCTGCCTCCGTGTTTGCTGGGGTGTTGAAGTTTTCAACGCTGCCTCGACAGGGAGGGTTGCCCGGCGGAACCGACACTCACGCTTCAACGTTGCCTGCACAACCCCTGCCAATGCTCGGAAGGAGCGAAGAAATGTTGTACTGGGCACTGATGTTTCTGGTGATCGCGCTGTTGGCCGGCATCTTCGGCTTCGGCGGTATCGCTTCGACCGCGACAGGCATGGCGCAGATTCTGTTCGTGATCGCGCTCGTCCTGTTCGTCGTCAGCCTGTTCGCGGGATTTGTGCGCCGCAACCTCTAGGCGAAGTGGTCTCGCAACAGATTGCGTGCTTGGCGGCCCGCTGCAAGATCCCAGCAATTGACGATCGCCACCCGGAAACCGCCGGGTGGCATGGCATGGCGCTCCGGCGCCATTTTTTCGTGAAAGGTGATTTGAACGCTCGATACGCCGGGGATGGCTCTGACGCGATCAAGAAGATCGACCGGGGGATAGCGATATGACCTGCCGTGCGGCATGAACAGGACCACGCTGTAGCCCGCACGATGGACCTGCTGCTGTGGGAAGACCCACTCGCCACGCGCGTACAGGTGGACCAGGGCGTCGACCCAGCCGTGTCCGTAGAGATCGGGCCATTGGTCCGCGAACCTGAGATGCACTTCGATGATGCGCCCACCGATCGTCTCGAGGTTCGCCATGCCGGTGTAGCCGCCGAGATGCCGACGACACCAGTCACCCGCATAGGCCTCGAGTTCAGGTTCCGAGCCTGTGTGAATCTCCCAATAGTCGAACGTGCCGTCTCGACCCGCGATGCCGTTCGCGTGTCCCCACCAACGCGGCGCGCCATCGACCAGCGCAACATCGCTGCTGACATGTGCTCCTTCCAGGAGCGGCATCCACATGTGGCCGGGCTGATAGGCTGCATCATAGTCTCCCGGTGAATGGAGCGCGCGACTTCCGACTCCCATGCCCTTGAGATTGTAAATCGGCTTGGAAAAGACCGGGTACTGCGGGGGCTCGATGCCGTGGGGCGCCGCGGCGAGACCCTGGCGAGTTGCGACCATCAGCTTGTCGTAGACCCATCGATGGTTGGGGTTCCACAGCCAGGCATCTGAATCCTCAGTAGGTATGAAGACGTCGGAGGGGCAGTCTGTCGTCTCGAAATATTGAGCGCGCCACGGGTCGATCTCGCAAATCGGCACTTGCTTCCCTTAGCTCCACGAGCGGACGCTTGTAGCGTGAGCTTTGGCGGGCGCCCTTGCAACCGACTTGCGCGCGCCCACGTTAGGCAGCCGGAGGTACCGTGCCGAAATCGATGATGCTTGCCGTGCTGTCGCACGACCTCCAACGCTTTCTAAGCGTGCGGTCGCTTACCGAGGCGCTGGCCGCCCCCCTTTCCGCCGAAGACCAGACAGTGCAGTCGATGCCGGATGCCAGTCCGACCAAATGGCATCTCGCTCATACGACGTGGTTCTTCGAGACTTTCGTGCTTCGTCAGCATGCGGTCGGCTACCGGGTGTTCGATCCGAGCTATGAGTATCTCTTCAACTCCTATTACGAAGCTGTCGGTCCGCGCCATCCGCGTCCCCAGAGGGGCCTGATCACGCGCCCCGGTGTTGAGGAAGTGCTGGCCTACCGCCGGCATGTGACCACGGCCATGCTGGACCTTCTCGAGAAGGATCGCGCCGCGGACGAACTTGTCGAACTGGGCCTGCATCATGAGCAACAGCATCAGGAGCTCATCCTGATGGACATCAAGCATGCCCTGTCGATGAATCCCTTGCGCCCCGCATATCGTGCAGCGCGCGCCCGGACGTCGCTGGAGTCTCCGGCGATGTCATGGCGCGAGTTCGAAGGGGGGCTTGTCGAAACCGGTCATGACGGTCACGGGTTCGCCTTCGACAACGAGGGACCTCGTCATCGTTCCTGGCTCGACGCCTTCGCTCTCGCACGCCGTCCGGTGTCTTGTGCCGAGTATCTCGAATTCATCGAGGATGGCGGCTACAGGCGCCCCGAGTTCTGGCTCTCGGCCGGCTGGGACTGCGTAAAGCAGCGCGGCTGGGAGGCGCCTCTCTATTGGGAAAGACAGGACGGCATTTGGCACGCCTTCACCCTGTCGGGTCTGGAGCGGGTCGAGCCCGGCCGTCCAGTCTGTCATGTCAGTGGCTTCGAGGCGGCTGCGTATGCCAAGTGGGCGGGCAAACGTCTCCCGCGCGAAGCCGAGTGGGAGATTGCCGCTGACAGCCTCGAGGGAACGGGCGAGGTCTGGGAATGGACCGCCAGTCCCTATACGGCCTATCCCGGCTATCGTGAACCACGCGGTGCCGTGGGCGAATACAACGGCAAGTTCATGGCCAACCAGATGGTGCTCCGGGGCGGGTGCTCGGCCACGCCCGCCGGACATGTGCGCCGCACCTATCGCAACTTCTTTCCGCCCGACGCCCGATGGATGTTTGGTGGGATCCGACTCGCGGAGGATCTTCGATGAACGTGCCGCTTCTGGCGACTGACGACGGCGAACTCGTCGATCGTGAGGCCTTCCGCCGCGACGTCCTCGCGGGACTCTCCCAGGCCACTCGTGCAATTCCCGCCAAGTATCTCTACGACGCGCGCGGCTCCGCACTGTTCGATGCGATCTGCGAGCAGGAGGAATACTATCCGACACGCACTGAGGCGTCGATCCTGCGCCAGCATGCGCCGGAGATCGCGCGCCTGGCGGGCCCTGGGGCAGCCTTGGTGGAGTATGGCAGCGGATCGAGCGTCAAGACCCGGCTGCTTCTCGAAGCGATGTCAGACCTTCAGGCCTATATACCGATCGACATCTCGCGACAGCACCTCGAGTCGACGGCCCGTCGACTGCGGGAGGAGTATCCCGGCCTCCGCGTCGAGCCGGTGACGGGCGACTATATGGCGCTCGATGAACTGCCGGGACCGATTGGCGATGCCCGTCGCATCGGCTTCTTTCCGGGGTCCACCATCGGTAACCTCGTGCCGGACGAAGCCGTGCTGTTCCTCAAGCGGGCCCGACGGTTGCTGGGGGCGCACGGTGCCTTGGTGCTGGGCGTCGATCTCAAGAAGGATCCGCGGAAATTGCACGACGCCTACAACGATCGCGCCGGCGTCACGGCGCGGTTCACTCTGAACCTGCTTCGCCGCATGAACCGCGAGCTGGAGGCGAATTTCGATCTCTCGGCTTTCGCTCATGATGCGTCGTACAACGAATCCTCCGGCCGCATCGAAATCTACGTCCGCAGCCTGCGGGACCAGGTCGTCGTGGTCTCCGGCCGGCGATTCCAATTCACCGAGGGCGAGCGCATTCACACCGAGTACTCGTACAAGTACGATGATGAGGATATCGCCGAACTGGCCCGCCGTGGTGGCTTCTCAATTGCGGCACTGTGGACCGATCCTGAGCGACTTTTCGCCGTTGCCTTTTTGACGTAGCGGGCCGTCGAAAGCGTCGGTGTCCCCATCCTTCCATATAAGGGCACGGTGCGGGGCAAAACGCCCGCTAGAACACCGTGTTGGCGCCCAAAGAGAAAGCCCGCCCCCGAGGATGAACCGGGGACGGGCTTGGTGCGGTCGGACGGGGAGAGAGGTGTCGCTGAGCGGGGGCAGAGGCAACACCAATTATCCAACCATGCCCTTGCAACGGCCTTCCGCCTTTAATGGTTGCAGGGTCGCGCCAAATTTTTGCTGACGTGCTAAGTGCCTGATTCAGCAGCCTCAATTTGCTCCAGGCGGGAGCGCAGCTCCGCGTGCAACCCGTCATCCCGCACCCTCGGAAGCATCTGCCGAAGCAACTCCGCCCGTTGGGCCATCGGTGCGGCGTCGAAATCTGCCAGGAAGCGGGCGATCTCTGGCGCGGTTGCGAACCCCATGTAGCCGTCGTCGGCTTCATGGGCCAGGCAAGCGGGTGAGGAGGGCGACTCGGCGTTCATTGGCTACAACGGGTGCCACCAACGTCCGGCGAGGACCACTCCGACCGACAGGAGCCGGCTGTCGCCGACGAGTCGTTCGCCGATCGAATCGGCATAGTCGAACGTCCCGCTCACCTGATCGATCACGGTGGCTTCGCCGACACTGCCCACCTTGAGGGTGCCGAGGTCGGGCCTCTTGATGGCAGCGGCCGCATTGGCGGTGGCGAGTTTGATGACTGTCGCGAGGTCGAGACCCAGGCAGAGAAACTTCGACATGGTGGTGAGAAGGTCGAAGGCCGGGCCTTCGATCGAGATCGCATGTACGTCGGACGAGATCACGTCCGGCAGGAAGCCGGCAGCAAGCATCTTGCGCGTCGTGCCGAAGCCGAAAGAGCCGCCGCCGTGGCCGATGTCGAAGATCACACCGCGCTCCCGGGCCGCCAGGATCTCGTCCCGCACCTTACCGTCGGGCTGGACCGGCGCATTGGGGAAGGGGCGGAAGCAATGGGTGAGGATGTCGCCGGGGCGCAGGCGGCTGACGACCTCGTGTCGGGAGGGCGGCGGGGAGTCGAGATGCGCCATCATAGGCAGGCCGGCCTCCTCGGCGACGTCGAGGGCAATGTCGAGCGGCATGATGCCGGAATCGCCGCTCGCCGACTTGCCGACGCGGACCTTTACGCCGAGCACCAGATCCTTGTGCTCGCGCGCCACCCGGACGGCCTCGCGCGCATCCAGCAGGCGCATGTCGGCGCTCTCGCCCACCATCACGGACTTCGAGAAGGCGAAGATGCCGGGGAAGGAGACGTTGAGGAACGGCAGGATGCGGACCGGTGACGTCTCGATCACGTGCTTGCGAAAGCCGTGGAAGTTGCCGGGACCTGCGCTGCCCGCATCGATGAAGGTGGTGACACCGCCCGACCGGGCGAGCAGCTCCGCTTCGACACCGAGCGATGTGCCGCCCCAATAGACATGCGTGTGCAGATCGATGAGACCCGGCGAGACGATCTTGCCCGCAACGTCGCGCGTCTCGCTGCCCGAGAGCCCATCGCCGATCGCCGCGACCTTGCCGCCGGCGAAAGCGATGTCGGTCACCCGGTCGATGCCTTGCGACGGATCGATCACGCGGCCGCCCTTGAGAACCAGATCGTTCATGCTCGTTTCATCCTTCCAGCGCACATCACTTGCCCATTCTACTCCACTCGCGTCCCAGATCCCCCTCCCGAGGCAGGGACAGGTCTTCGAGGCCCAGCCAGTCGGCCATCAGTCTCAGCTCATCGAGCATCGGGGCTGCCACGTCGCGCGCTGCGATGCCGGCTTCGAGATGCGCCGCCGGCACCATCAGCTTGGAACGCGCCCGGTCCGCTTTCAGGTCGATCCGGCCTACCAGGCGGTCGTCGAGCAGGAACGGCAGCACGTAGTAGCCATGCTTGCGCTTGGCGACCGGTGTGTAGATCTCGATGCGATAGAAGAAACTGAAGATCCTCTCCGTGCGGTCGCGCTCCCAGATGAGCGGATCGAACGGTGCGAGCAGGGCGCGCGCCTCGATCCGGCGCGGCTGACGGACGGCGGGGTCGAGATAGGCCGGTCGGTTCCAGCCCTCGACCTCGACCGGCACGAGATCACCGTCCTCGACGAGCTCGGCCAGGCGCACCTTGGTGTCGGCGACCGGGAGTCGGAAATAGTCGCGCAGGTCGAACTCCGTCGCGACCCCGAGAGCGCGGGCCGACAGGCGCAGCAGCTCGCGTTGCGCTTCCGCGGCGGAGGGAGTCGGCAGTGCCCGGATCTCGGGCGGCAGGACGCGCTCTGAAAGGTCGTAGACGCGCTCGAAGGCGCCGCGGCGCGTGGCCGTTGTTACGATCCCGGCGAAGAACAGCCATTCGAGCGCCAGCTTGCCATCGTTCCATCCCCACCAGGGGCCGCGCTTCGCGCCACCATCGGCAAGGTCCGACGCGGCGATGGGACCGCGCGCCTCGACCTGCCGGCGGACTTCCTCGATGTAGGCGGCCTTCTCGCGACGAAATTTCTGCAGCGTGCCCTTGCTGGTCCCTTCCAGCGCCCCCGCCATGCGCCAGCGCAGCAATGGCTGCGAAGCCAACGGCAGCAGCGATGCTTCGTGAGCCCAGAATTCGAACAGGCCGCGGCGCGGTCGGCTGCCCCAGGCCATCGCGTCGAGATGCGTGCTGTCGTAGTTGCCGAGCCGCGAGAACAGCGGGAGATAATGGGCGCGCGCGAGCACATTCACGGAATCGATCTGCAGCAGGCCCAGCCGGTCTATGGCCCGTTTCACATGGCCTCGATTGACCGGGCCTTCCGGTCGGGTGTTCCCGAAGCCCTGTGCAGCCAGCGCGATTCGCCTGGCCGAAGCGGCGCTTATCTTTATCTTATGGGACACAGCGTCACCCTAGTCGAATTCTCGGGGCAACGGCCATTGGATAACGGCGTTCGTTCGGCGACTGCAGCACTACGCAGGAGGCATTCATGGAAATCCACCGCGGGCGCCTGATCGATCACCTACATCTGAAGGTCAGGGATCTCGAGGCCTCCAGGCGCTTCTACAAGGCCGCGCTTGATGCGCTCGGAATACCCCTGGTCGAGGGGCAGGACCATTTCTTCGCGGACGAACTCTGGGTCGATGTCGGCCCTGCGGTGGCGCACGTGCATTTTGCGCTCCAGGCGCCAGACCGCGCCGCCGTCGACCGCTTCCATTCGGCGGTACTGTCGGCAGGCGGCCGCGACAATGGTGCGCCGGGCGAGCGGCAATACCATCCGGGCTACTATGCAGCCTTCGCTCTGGATCCCGACGGGAATAACGTCGAAGCGGTCTATCATGGGCCGCATCGGCGATCGGCCGAAAGCGTGCACATCACCTGGTGAACTGTCTCCGGCTCGTTCAGCCGTGTTCCAGCCGTCTGAGCGCCTTCTGAACGGCCTCCGCCTGCCGGTTCGAGATGTGCCCATTGGCTTTGAATTCTTCCACCACCTTCCTGAGAAACGGGCTGTGCTTGGCCTGAAGCTCGGCGCGCTTCATCAGCGCCTCATGGATATGGGCAGGTCCCCGGTTGCGCGCCGCCTGACGCGCGCGGATGACCCGAATGGCGACCGCCACGACGAACGCCACGGCGACGACGATCAGGATTTCGGTTAGCTGCATGGCACTGCGAGCCGATGCTCGTGCCGCTAGCCGGCGAGCGCCGTTTCCGCCCGCTGCGCCATCGCGAGCAGCGGCCGGTCATGCAGGCGCGGGGCGACGATCTGCAGCCCTACGGGGAGCCCGTCACGGCCGCTGCCGCACGGCACCGAGATCGCCGGCACGAGGGCGAGATTGAACAGGGGCGTGAAGGCGGCGTGACCACGCGGTCCGGCTTCCTTGCCTTCGATGATCCTTGGGTAGACCTGTTCGACGGGCCACGACACACACGCCGTCGTCGGTGTCAGCAGATAGTCGTACTCGGTGAAAAACTGTGCGACGGCGCGTGCGCACGCATCGGCGAACCGGAAGGCCGCCACGACGTCGGTGCCGGGAACCGAGCGGCCACGCTCGATCAGGCCGGCAATGTTGTCACCGAACAACTCTCTGTCGGCCGCATGCCGTTCACCGTATAGCAAAGCGGAGGCCGCGCCGTTCACGGCCGAGAACGCGGTTTCGCTGGTCTCGTCGGGCCAAGTGACGTCCGCTTCCTCGATGCGCCAGCCGGCTGCCCGCAGCTTCGCGACCGCCGTTTCGAACGCCGTCATGACGTCCGGATCGACGGCAACGCCGAGACCGAGGCGCGGACTCACGGCAATGCGTGGCGCGCTGGGCGGCGGAACGTCAAGCAGGGCTACCGAATGCGGGTCGCGTCGGTCGGGACCCGCCATGACCTCGAAGCCGACCCTGGCGTCGCCAACCGTGCGGCCCATCGGCGCCGTCACGCCGTAGAGCGGACCGTAGGCACCGCCAAATCCGAACGCCGAGGGGATCGCACCGGCCGAGGTCTTGAGGCCGACGACGCCGCAATGGGAGGCGGGTCGGCGGCCCGATCCGCCACCATCGGTTCCCAGCGCGATCGGCGAGAAGCCCGCCGCCAGCGCGGCCGCGGCACCGCCAGAGGAGCCCCCCGGCGTCAGGGCCGGATTCAGGGGATGGCGGGACGGGCCGTAGACCTTGTTTTCGGTGTGGCCCTTGGCGGCCATTTCCGGCGTGTTGGTCATGCCGAGGAAGATGCCGCCCGCGGCCTTCAGCCGCTCGACCGCGAGCGCATCGCGCGGCGGCTTGAAGTCCTTGTAGAGCAGCGAGCCGTTGGTGACGGTGCGGCCTGCGACCCACGTCGTGTCCTTGACGGTGTAGGGGACGCCGAGGATCGGTCCATCAAAACCCTGCCTGCGCCGCGAGTCGACCGCATCGGCGGCGGCACGGGCCTCGGCCGGATCGAAGTCGACGATGGCGGTGAGCTCACCGTTTCGCGCCTCGACGCGGGCGATCGCCATTTCGGCCACGTCCCTCGCCTTAGTCCTGCCCGCCCGCACGGCTGCCGCGATGGCGGCGGCGCCCTGATCCAGCAACTCGGTCATGTTTTCCTCATTCACCCACTGAAGCGCATGATAGCGTGCGCGGCCATGACGTTGGAGAGCGACCTCTATGCGCCCGTGAAGGGGCTCCTCGAAGGGCAGGGGTACGTCGTCAAGGGGGAGGTCCGCGGCTGTGACGTCGTGGGCGTTCGCGGCGCGGAGCCGCCGGTAGTCGTCGAGCTGAAGCGAACCTTCGGTCTGGGCCTCGTCTTGCAGGGTGTCGACCGTCTCGCGCTCACGGATCTCGTCTATCTCGCCGTCGGCCAGTGGCCCAAGCAAATGAAGAATGTGAAGAAGCTCTGCCGCCGGCTGGGGCTGGGCTTCATTGTGGTCGCCAGCGGCAAGGCCGACGTGGTGCTCGATCCCGTTCCCTATATGCCACGGCCGAACACGCGGAAGGCGGGCCGGCTGCTTGGGGAGCATGCGCGCCGGGTCGGCGATCCCAATGTCGGCGGCCAGGCGATGCGCGCGCCGCTGATGACGGCGTATCGGCAGGAGGCCCTGCGCTGCGCCGAACTTCTGGCGGCGAACGGGCCGATGAAGGTGGCGGCGGTGCGCGAGGCCGGCCGGGCCCCCAAGGCGGCCCAGATCCTGCAAGCCGACGTCTACGGCTGGTTCGAAAGGGTGGCGCGCGGTGTCTATGCGATCACGCCGAAAGGGCGGCAGGGGCTGGAGCAGTTCGACCGAAAGGCCGGCTAGATGCTGATCGCCCATCTGTCCGATCCCCATGTTCGTGCCGAGGGAGTGCTCTACCAAGGGGTTGTCGATTCCAATGCGCAGTTCGCGGCGGCCATCGCACAGGTCAAGGCACTCGATCCGCGACCCGATCTCGTGCTGCTGAGCGGCGATCTGGTCGATCAGGGCCAGGATGAAGAGTATGCGATGCTGTCGCGGCTACTCGCGGGGCTGGATGTCCCGTTCCTCGCGATTCCCGGCAATCACGACGAGCGCGAGGCCTTTCGGCGCACTTTCGCCGAGCAGTCCTGGCTGCCAGCCACGGGGCCGATCGACTATGTTGTGGGTGACCGGGGCCCCGTGCGGGTCGTAGCGTTGGACGTCACGCTACCGGGCCTTCATCACGGCGCGGTGAGTACAGAGGCGGCGGCCTGGCTGGACGGCGTTTTGGCTTCCGAGCCAGCGCGGCCCACGATCGTCATGATGCATCAGCCGCCTTTCGTGACCGGCATTCCCTATATGGATCCCTATGACTGCCGAGAGGGGCACAGGCTCGCTGCCGTCGTCGCGCGCCATCCTCAGGTCGAGCGCATCCTCTGCGGGCATGTCCACAGGGTCATGCAGATCCGGTTCGGCGGCACGCTCCTGTGCACGGCGCCCTCCACTACGACGGCGATTGCGCTGCGACTTTGCCCCGGCGCGAAGCCGGCCTCGTATATCGAGCCGCCGGCGATGCTGTTGCATCACTGGCAGGCAGAGAGAGGCCTCGTCTCGCATTTCGTCCCGGTCGGAACGTTTCCGGGCCCTTATCCTTTCGCCTGAACGCAATAATAACGGCCGGCACGGGTGCAACGAGCCGGACGTTCGGGCATTATCCCGGCCGCATGCGCACCCTCGAGATCGTCCACCGGACGCGTTACGAATATTCCGAGCCGGTGACGCTCGGCGATCACAGGCTGATGTTCAGGCCGCGCGACAGCCATGATCTCCGCCTGCTGCATACCGGTCTGGTGATCGATCCTGCCGCGCAGGTGCGCTGGATCCACGATCCGTTCGGCAACTCGATCGCCATAGCCGCCTTCGAAGGCACCACCCCGGTGCTCGAGCTGGTCAGCACGATCGAACTGGAGCATTTCGGCGTGCCGCCCGAACTGCCGCCGATCGAGGAGTTCGCGCGTACCCTGCCATTCAGCTACGCGTCCGAGGAAGCGCCCGACTTGGCCCGTTACGTCGAGCGCTCTTATCCCGATCCGACGTCGAGCGTCGCCACCTGGACGAAGCAGTTCATGGAGGGCGAGGGGGGAAACGATACGTTCGGCCTCCTGAAGCGGCTCTGCGTGGGTATCCAGGAAAAGCTGACCTATGCAATGCGCTTCGAGCCGGGCACCCAGGTGCCCGCTGTCACGCTCGAGACGGGCGGTGGCACCTGTCGCGACTATGCCCTGCTGATGATCGAATGCTGTCGCTCGCTCGGCCTCGCGGCCCGCTTCATCACCGGCTACCTCTACGATCCCGCGCTCGACGCGGCGCCGGGCGAGGCGACGACGCATGCCTATCCTCACGCCTGGATGGAGGTTTATCTGCCGGGCGCCGGCTGGGTCGAATTCGATCCGACGAATGGCATCATCGGCAGCGAGCGACTCATTCGTGTCGCGGTCGCCCGAGATCCCGAGCAGGCGATGCCGATCAAGGGCAGCTTTACGGGCCCGCCGGGGGTTACGGTGAATGCTCTGGTGGACGTACAGGTGCGCACTCTGTCGCCCACGCCGGTTCCCGAGACTCCGGTTCCGATCGACCCAGTGCCATCGCAAGCTCCCGTGCCGTCCCCGGAACTGCAACCGCAACTCCCGCCGGAGGGGCAGGTACCACCGATCCAACCCCTTTGACATGGCGGCGCCGCGGCGGTTGATTGCCCCACCATGCGGGGGGCATTTCTGGGCTTTTCAATCGATGGGGCGATGCGGGCGCTGCTCGGAGTTGGCGGGGCGCTCCTGGTCTGGCTCGCTTGGCCGGTGGCGAAGAGCGCGTTGCAGGCGCAGCGGGCAGATCGCGCGGTCACGGCGCTTCGTCTCGATCATAAGATTTCGCTCGGCGCGGTCCTGGAGGCGATCGACGCGCTCGACCGGGCGGTTGCTGCCGACCCTACGGCCACCCGACATCTGCAGCGATCCGAATTGCTTGCAGGTGCGGCCCTGTCGCCGAATTTCTCACCGACCGGGCCGCAGCGCACCGAATGGCTGACGCGCGCGCAGGACGATCTCACCGACGGCTTGGGCAACGATCCTGCTCGCGGCATTGCATGGCTCAGGCTCGCCTCGGTGAGGATGGCGCTCGAAGGGCCGTCCCAGCGGTCGGTCGCTCCGCTGCTAATGTCGATCGACACAGCGCCCATGCTCCTGCCACTCTGGCCGGCGCGATTGCGACTGATACTCGACCACTGGCAGGCCCTGACCGTCGCCCAGCGCGAGGAAGTTGCCTCCTACGTCGCACGCACCTGGCAACTCTCGGCAGGCCGCGAATGGTTTGCTGATGCCATCCGTACGCCAGTCGACGAGCTCTTCGTCCGATATTACGTGCGCAACGAACCGGGAGCGCAGGAAGACCTCTCGCGGCTGCTGCAGGAACGGCGGGGCAAGGTCCAATGAGCCGCTGGAGCGACAGGGGCCGCGGACGGGAGGCATCCTCTGTGCTCGATTGGCGGGGATTGGCCCGCCTCGTGATCGACAAGGCGACGGTCTTCCTGTTCTTTGGTCTGGTCGGAGTGGCTGCTTTGCCCATGGGGGCAAACCGGGACTGGGCGTGGGCGCCGTTGGGCTTGTTGTTCGGCCTGATGGCGATAGCCGTGTCGTTCGGCATCGGGGCCCCCGAGCGTCGTCCCGTGGCGACGACGGAACGCGGGACCCTGCTGACGCTGATTGGCTGCTGGACGTTCTTCGCCTTCTTCGCGCTCTGGCAGACCACGACTTGGACGCCTCTCACCGCCGACGCCTGGCTATTCGACCGCGCCGCCGAGATTCTTGGCAAGGCGCATGC
This sequence comes from uncultured Reyranella sp., assembly GCA_964588065.1. Taxonomy (GTDB): domain Bacteria; phylum Pseudomonadota; class Alphaproteobacteria; order Reyranellales; family Reyranellaceae; genus Reyranella. Next base: position 23,636 of record CAZPOS010000002.1, on the reverse strand, counting down.
GCCGATACCGGCGATCGCGGCCGACGCGGCGCGCAATTCGATGCTGAAGTGCCTTGTTTGCGCGGTGATTTTCCTGACGGCGCGCGCGCTGTGCCGGGATCACGACGTTGCCAGATGGCTGCTGGTCGCGCTCGTGGCGAGCGGCGTGCTGGTCGTGAGTTACGGCATTGCGATGCAGGTTTCGACCAATTCCTGCTATCTGGGCGGTTACTTGCGCAAGCAGTTCGAGTTCAATCCCGGCGATCACTGCCTGATGGGCGGGACCTTCGTCAACAGTAACTCGTTTGCCTGCTACATGGGCATGTGCGTGGTGACTGCTCTCGCATTGCTCTTTGGAGGCGGCCGTAAGCGCGACTCCACGACCTATGGTTACCGCGAGGAAGAGGAGACCCGGTTCATCGACTGGCTGACGACACCCCGTGTGGTCCTTCTGTCGGTCGTCGTGCTGATGCTGGGCGGCCTGCTGATTTCCGCGTCGCGCGCGGGAGCGGGCGCATCTCTGGCAGGCATGCTCATTCTCGGGCTGCTGATGATGAGGGGCCGCTGGATTTCCCGCACCCGGGGCGGGGCGATCGTCATTCTGGGCATTGTGGCGCTTCTGGTCGTGGGGATCGTCGCCGGCAATGCTTTGGTCGCCAAGTTCTCGGCTGCCTCCGACGATGCATCGCGCTTGCGTATATGGTCAGCGGCCATCGAGGCGATCAGAATGTCACCCTGGGTGGGGTGGGGGCTGGGCGGCTTCGGCGACGTATTCGCGATCCTGCAACCTTCCGACAGTCTGCAGCCCAACGACATCGCGCATTCCACCCCGCTGGAAACGGTCGTCGAACTTGGCGTGATCGCCGCAATCCCAGCGTTTCTGATCGTCCTGTTACCCTGGAGCGTGTGCCTTCGCGGCGCCCTGACACGTCGTCCGTCGCGGCGATACCTGCCTGCGGCTGCCTTTGCGACCGCGGCGGTGTCCATTCTCCATTCGCTGGTTGATTTCAGCCTTCAGATACCGGCAATCGGCTTTGTTACCGCCGCCCTGCTTGGAATGGGTTGGGCACAGTCATTCGGTCGGCGAGACCAGGCGGAACCCGGGCGACGAGCGAAGACCTTGACAAAATAAGCATTTGAGATGCAATTATTCCCTTGGGTGTGCAAAGTAGAATGATTATTTTGCGCATTGAATAACGTGGGTCTGGCCGTTTCTGGGGAAGCGGCCCGAAAATAATGTGAGAATCGGCGTGCAAAGACATGTCACGACCGGGGCCGGCGTGTCGCCCGACAATGGGCGGACGAGCGCCACGCCGCGCATGCGCTCGGCACCCCAGCGCTTCATCGAAACATGGGTCGACGCGGTCCTGGGATTCCTGTTCTGCGTCGTGCTTCCCATACCGATCTATGCCAATGACGAGCCCTTCATCGGTCCGTTCGATGCTTCGGAGCTCACGATCCTGGTGACCGCCGTCGCCTACGTGACGGTCTGGTACTGTGGCCGGCGACTGGACGCGTTTCCTGGCACCGGCGTCAGCATCGCGCACGTCGCGCCCGTCGCCGTCATCACCTACGCGCTGATCGCGGCGGTACTGCTGTTGCTGCGCCTCGATTATTCGCGCGTCCAGCTGTTTGGAAGCGGCATCCTCACAGTGCTGTGGATGGCGGTGGTTGCAGAACTCCGGGGGCGATACCTGGTCCGCAACTACGCCGTAACCCCACGATCGGCGATTTCCCTGATGCCGAAACTTCCGACCTGCCGCTGGCTCGACTTTGACGACGTGCGTCGTCGCGGCCTGAGAGTCGACGCCATCGTTGCAGATCTCGGAGGCGAACTTGAGGAGGGGACCCTCGCGGGCTTGGCCAATGCGGCCATCGCGGGGGTCCCGGTGCTGGATCGGCGATACGTGGTCGAGACGATGACGGGGCGGACGCCGCTCAGTGGCCTGTCACCCAACGAATTCGGTTCGCTGTTGCCGTCGCGGCAGTATCTCGTCGTTCGCCGCGCCGTCGAATTGGGCCTGACCGTTCTCCTGATGCCGGTATTCCTGCCGGTGCTGGCAGTCGTGGCACTGATCGTGCGGCTGGACAGTCCCGGACCGATTTTCTTTCTGCAGACCCGTATCGGCCGGCGCGGTCGGCCGTTCCGTATGATCAAGTTCCGCACGATGTTCGTCGGTGTTCCCGGGCCCAGTTTCACGACCTCGGCTGATCCGCGCATCACGCGCAGCGGCCACTTCCTGCGGCTCTGCCGGCTCGACGAGCTGCCGCAGCTTTTCAATATCCTGAAGGGCGACATGAGCTGGGTTGGCCCCCGGCCCGAGGCGGCCTCGCTCGAAGAGGGATATGTCCGCGATATCGAGTACTTCGCCCTGCGGGGCATCGTGCGGCCGGGTATCACCGGCTGGGCTCAGGTCAACCAAGGCTACGCCTACGAGGCCGATGCGATGAGGTCGAAGCTCGAATACGACCTCTACTATCTGAAGCACTGCTCGCTTTGGCTCGATCTGGTTATCGTGCTGCGGACATTCGCCGTGGTGCTCCATGGCACCGGTGCGCGGTAGGAGTCGTCCAACGACATGTGCGGTATAGCAGGGATCCACGCCTATCTCGATGTGGCGCCGCCGGTCGACCGGGCCGAACTGGCACGCATGAACGAGCGCATGGTCCCGCGGGGCCCGGACGGCAGCGGCCTCTGGCTGAACGAAGACGGTCGTACGGGCTTTGCGCATCGGCGGCTGGCCATCATCGATCTCTCCGAAGGCGGCGCACAGCCGATGCAGACGGCCGACGGCCGCTTCACGATCACCTTCAACGGCGAGATCTACAACTATCGGGAACTGCGCTCCGAACTGCAGGCGACCGGCTGCATATTCAGCAGCGAGTCCGACACCGAAGTGCTGTTACAGCTCTACGCGGTGCATGGGGCAGAGATGGTCGGGCGGTTGCGAGGCATGTTCGCCTTCGGCATCTGGGACGCTGAACGGCGGACATTGCTCCTGGCGCGCGACCCTCTCGGCATCAAGCCGCTCTACTGGGCCGATGATGGCTGGACGCTTCGGTTTGCTTCTCAGGCCAAAGCACTTCTTGCGGGCGGCGCCATATCGCGGGATCCGGACCCCGCCGGCATCGTGGGCTTCCATCTTCTTGGCAGCGTGCCCGAGCCGTTCACCGTGTGGCGCGGGATTCAATGCCTTCCCGCTGGAACCACGCTCGCCGTTGATGCCGCGGGACCCGGCATACCGCAGCGCTATTACGACATCGCGAGCGCATTGGGAGCACGGGCCGCATTGCGGGTCTCGGCAGGCGACGTCCGCGCCCGGATCACCGATGCGGTGCGCGATTCCGTTCGACATCACCTCATTGCGGACGTGCCGGTCGCCGTCTTCCTGTCCGCCGGCATCGATTCCGGAGCGCTCCTGGGCACCATGAGCGGTCTGGGGGTACGCGACATCACCGCCGTAACTCTGGGCTTTCAGGAGTTCGAGGGACAACCGCTCGACGAAGTGCCCTTGGCGGCCAAGGTCGCCGCCCGGTATGGCGCGCGTCACGTCGTGCGAACGGTCGATCGGGCGGAGTTCGAGCGCGATCTCCCGGCCTTGCTGGACGCGATGGATCTGCCCACCGTCGACGGAATCAACACCTGGTTCGTGGCCAAGGCCGCGCGCGAGGCCGGGATGAAGGTTGCGCTGAGTGGCCTGGGTGCCGACGAGTGCTTTGGAGGATACCCATCCTTCAAGGATGTGCCGCGCAGCGTCCACTGGCTCCGTCCCGTCACCTGGTTGCCTGGGCTGGGGCCGCTGGTACGTCGTGTCCTTTCGAGGGCAATCGCTGCCGGGGTGCCCCTGCATCCCAAGGCAGCCGGCGTGCTGCAGTATGGGGGCACTTGGCCGGGCGCCTACCTGCTTCGGCGCAGCGTCTACATGCCGTGGGAACTCGACGAGGTGCTCGACCCCGCGCTGGTCGAGGAGGGGATGCGTCGACTGGCGCCGCTCAGCCGTATCGCAGCCTCGGTAAAATCCGGGCGTAAGCTGGGCGACTTCGATCTCGTGGCAGCACTCGAGACTTCGCTCTACATGCGCAACCAGCTGCTGCGCGACGCGGACTGGGCGGGTATGGCTCATGGAATCGAGATTCGGGTGCCGTTCGTCGATGCCTTCTTCCTGGCCGCATTGCCCGCGGGGACGCTTCTGGCGGACGTGAATGCCAAGGATGCGATCGCGGAAGTTCCCGAACCGTCGCTCCCGGACGAGGTCCGTCACCGGCGCAAGACGGGGTTCTCGACACCGGTGGGACGGTGGTTGCATGAAGCGACTGGCACCAGGCGGCAGCCGGGCATCGATCTTTCAGCGGCATCGCGCGCTTGGGCGCGCGAAGTGTGGCGCGCTGGCTGGTCCGGGCCGGCCGCGGCCTGAGCGACGCGATGGGGTCCCGCATTCTTGCTCTCGTGGGTGACTGCTATGGCGCGCGCGGCGGTATCGCGCGTTACAATCAGGATCTGTTCGAGGCCCTCGCCGAGGGCAGCACGGAAATTCTGATCCTGCCGCGCCTTGGTGATGCAAGCGGCAAAGCGCTTCCGCAAGGTGTGCACCAAGCGCCGCCACTGTTCGGCCGTCTGAGATACTCGGTGGCGGCGATCGTCGCCGCTTATCGCTTTCGGCCCTTCGACACTGTATTCTGCGGGCACGTCTTCATGGCACCGTTGGGCTTTCTACTGGCCCGCGCGTTCGGTGCGCGTTACTGGGTGCAGGCTCACGGCACCGACGTGTGGAAGGACCGTCGCGGCCTCGTGCGGCGTCTGATCGGATACGCAGACCTTGCGACCACGGTCAGCCGGGAGACCCGCCGCATCTTGTTGGCCTGGGTCGACCTGCCGCCGGAGCGGGTGCGTGTCCTTCCCGATACGGTGCAGGACGTCTTCACTCCTGGTCCACCTGCGGCGGGCTTGCGCGAGCGGCTAAAGCTCGGCAAGGGCCCGATCCTGCTGACCGTCGGACGCCTCGCTTCGAACGAGCGCTACAAGGGGCACGAGGCCATCTTTTCCGTATTGGCGGGCCTGCGCGCGAAGTTTCCCGACCTGATCCACGTCGTCGCGGGAGACGGCGACGACAAGCGGCGCCTCGAATCCATCGCCGAGGCGCTGGCGCCGGGGGCCGTCCGTTTCCTCGGTTTCGTGCCAGATGCCGAACTGCCCGATCTGTACCGGCTGGCCGACCTCTATGTGATGCCGAGCACGGAAGAAGGGTTCGGGATCGTCTATCTCGAAGCCGCCGCGTGCGGCCTGCGGGTCGTGGGCGGCAAGGGCGGCGGCACCGGCGACGCCATTCCCGACGAGCGCGTCGGCGTCATCGTAGATCCGGCCGACCGGCTGGCGCTGATGGGGGCGATCGAACAACAATTGCATCGCGGCCGGGCCGATCCGGCGGCCGTCGAACCCTATCGCCGCGCGCATTTTGCGGCTGCCGCGCGCGCACTCTATGCTCGCTTGGCCTCCCAACCGCGTCGTATGACTTCCGGCCTATGATGACAAATGATCGCCCCTCCCAGCGTCTGATCCTCGAAGCGGGGCGCGCCGACCGCCAGTATTGGAGCGACCTCTGGCGCTACCGGGAGCTGTTCTTCATCCTGGCTTGGCGCGACGTCTCGGTGCGCTACAAGCAGACGGTCATCGGGGTCGCCTGGGCGTTCGTGCGGCCATTCATGACGATGGTCGTCTTCACGGTCGTGTTCGGACGGCTGGCAAAGCTACCGACCGAAGGGGATGCGCCCTATGCGGTACTGGTCTTTGCCGGCCTTCTGCCATGGACGCTCGCCACCTCCATCCTGACGGACGCATCCAACAGCGTGCTGACGAACTCGCAACTCGTCAGCAAGGTTTACTTCCCGCGGATCATCATTCCGCTGGCCACGGTGATGGTTGCCCTGGTCGACTTCGGCGTCAGCCTCGTCATTCTCGCAGGCGTCATGGCGTGGTACGGGATGGTGCCCGACTGGCACATCCTGCTGCTGCCGGTGTTCGTCCTGCTCGCCCTTCTGGTGGCTCTCGGCCCGGCGCTGTGGGCGGCCGCGACCATCGTGAAGTATCGCGACTTCCGCTTCGTCATCCCCTTCGTCGTTCAGATCGGTCTCTACGTCTCGCCGGTCGGCTTCTCCGCCCGCGTCGTGCCGCCGGAATGGCAGCTCCTCTACAGCATGAATCCCATGGTGGGCGTGATCGACGGGTTTCGCTGGGCCATCTTGGGGGGCGACAGTCCGCTCTATCTGCCGGGATTTGCGGTGAGCATCGTTGTGGCTGCCGGCATGCTCTGGCTCGGCATCCACACGTTCCGCCGCACCGAGCGCGGCTTTGCGGATCTGATCTGACCATGTCCGAAGTCGTCATTCGCGCCGAGAAGCTCGGCAAGAAGTTCATCATCGGACACAAGGTCGAGTACTCCGCGATCTTGGGGGAGGCCCTGATGCGAGGCGCAAGGGGACTCGTGCGCCGAGGCAGGGACATGCTGAGCGGCCGTGCCGTCATCGAGGGTGACGAGGTCGAAGAGTTCTGGGCGCTGCGCGACGTCGATTTCGAGATCAGGCGTGGCGAGGTCGTCAGCATCATCGGCCACAACGGGGCAGGGAAGTCCACCCTGCTCAAGATCCTCTCGCGCATTCTCGAACCCACATTGGGGCGTGTCGAGCTCAATGGACGGGTCGCGAGCCTTCTCGAGGTCGGTACTGGATTCCACCAGGAGCTGACAGGGCGTGAGAATATCTTCCTGAACGGCGCGATTCTCGGGATGACGCGGCAGGAGGTGCTTGCTCGCTTCGACGAGATCGTCGATTTCTCCGGAGTCGAGAAGTTCATCGACACGCCGGTCAAGCGCTACTCCGTCGGCATGTACATGAGGCTGGCCTTCTCGGTGGCCGCCCATCTGGAAACCGAGATTCTGTTTGTCGACGAGGTGCTCGCGGTAGGCGACGCGGAATTTCAGAAGCGATGCATGGACCGCATGTCCGCAGTCGCGAGCGCCGGACGGACCGTGCTGTTCGTCAGCCACAATCTCGCAGCCGTGGCGGCTCTGACCCGCCGCGGCATCGTCCTCAAGGGAGGTCAGGTGATCTTCGACGGCGCGATCGACAGCGCCATCGCCCGGTATTCGGCTTCATTGAGCAGGGGTAAAGTGGCCCGGGACTGGGGACGCGGCCACCACTCCGCGATTCTTTCGGCCGAACTGCTCGATGCAGAGGGATTGCCCACCGAGTTCTACGAGCCGGGAAAGCCATTCAATCTCCGCATCGAAGTCGAGACGACGGACATGCCCGGGCTGGGGCTTGAACTCCAACTGCGTGACGCCAACAACCTTCCTGTGGGATTTTATTCGTCGACCATATTCTCGCAGACCGCCCTTCCCAGCAGGGGACGCCACGTCTGCACGCTGAGCCTCCAGCCACTCTTTCTGGCTTCGGGAGAGTACAGCTTCGACATCTCGACGAACTCGCTCACCATCGTCGTCGACCATGCCGTCGGCAATGCAATTCCGTTCAGCGTCGCGGCCTCGAGCCCGGGCGGCATAGCCTACGATTTCAGGCAGAATTTGGGACAAGGCATCATCGCCATGCAACTGGCTTCGGCGCTTCGCATAGAGCCCAAATCGGCGGAGCACGGCTGAGCGCCGCCCCAATGCGCCGCGCGGTTTGTATCGTCAGTCCGGGCAATCTCGCTTCCAATCCGCGGGTATTGAAGGAGGCCGACGCACTGCACGGCGCAGGCTATGACGTCACCGCGATCGTCTGCGACTACAATGAAGTGCTGCGGCCCGCCGACGACGCGATCGAGAATTCGGTCCCGTGGAAAGTGATCAGGGTTCCCCGCTCACGCGGTGAAGGTCTTCGAGCACGCGCGTTCGAGGGGCTTGCCCGGACGCTCGAGGCGCTGGGCATTCCCGTTCCCGCCAACATCGCAGCCCTGAGTGCCCGCACACCCGTCGGCGCCCTCATGCGACGCGCCCGGGACGTGCCAGCCGACCTCTACATCGCACACTACGTGGCGGCCCTTCCGGCCGTTGCCACGGCGGCGCATCGCCATAATGCCCTGATTGGTTTCGACGCCGAGGATTTTCATTCGGGCGAAGGCACCGATGGGCCGGGCGACGCTTTCCGTATGAAGATGATCAGGACGGTGGAGCAGGCCATCCTGCCATCCTGCGCGCATATGACGGCGGCGGCGCCGTTGATCGGCAAGGCCTATGCGGAAAGCTACGGATTGGCCTTTCCGGCGACAGTGCTGAACGTCTTTCCGCTGTCGATGGCACCGGATCTTGGACGGCACGCCCGCACGTCGGAGCAGGCGGAGTCTCTGCGCGCGTATTGGTTCTCGCAGACGATCGGACTCGATCGCGGCCTGCAGTCGTTCATCAAGGCGATGTCATTCGCGACGACGCGGGTGACGCTCGATATCAGGGGCAGCAATCGATGGGGGCACGGCGACGCGCTCATGACTCTGGCGGCTTCGCTCGGCCTTGGAGACCGGGTGCGTCTTCTTCCGATGGCGCCTCCCTCCGAAATGGTCCGCTTGGCGGCGGCGTACGACATCGGCCTGTCGCTGGAGACCGACGTCAGCGAAAATCGCCGCATCTGCCTCACCAACAAGATCTTCACCTACCTGCTCGCTGGCGTTCCCGTCATCATGAGCGATACGCCGGCGCAGAGTTTGCTGACTCCTGACCTGGGGCCTGCAGCGAGGCTGTGCAGCCTGGACGATCCGGCGGGGTTGGCAGCCACTCTCGACGCGCTTGCCTCGACCGCCTTGCTTGCCGAGGCTTCGCAGGCCGCTTGGGCGCTGGGACGCGAGCGCTACAATTGGGACCGGGAACAGAGCGTGCTGCTGCAATCCGTGGCTGGCGCCTTCGCGCGACGGGAGAGGGTGATCTGATGCGTCTGTTGCTGACGGCCGATCCCGAGATCGAAGTGCCGCCGCGTCTCTATGGCGGGATCGAGCGCATCGTCGACGTGCTGGTCCGTCGCCTGCGCGCCGCCGGCCACACGGTTGCGCTGGTCGCGCGACCCGGCTCTGAGTGTCCCAACGATGCCTTCTTTCCCTGGCCGGGAGCGAGTTCACTGTCGCGGCGCGACACGGTACTGAATACCATCGCGCTTTCTCGGGCGGTTCGGAACTTCAAGCCTGACGTCGTCCACAGCTTCTCCCGCATCGCCTATCTGCTGCCGCTTCTGCGCGGCCGAATCCCTTTGATCATGTCGTTTCAGCGCGAGCCGACACCGCGTACCGTCGGCCTTGCCGTCCGGCTGGCGGCTCCCGGACGCATCACCTTCACGGGCTGCAGCGAGTACATAGCCAGCCGGGGCCGCGTGGCAGGGGGGGAATGGCATGGCATTCCCAACTTCGCCGATACAGATGGGCTGACGCTCGGCGCCGCCGTGTCGGACGACGCGCCGCTGGTCTTCCTGAGCCGTGTCGAGGAGATCAAGGGCGCGCACTGGGCGATCGAGATCGCGCGGCGGACCGGCCGGCGCTTGATCATTGCGGGCAACCACTCCGACCGCGATGACCCGGAGGGCCGATTCTGGCGTGGGAAGATCGCGCCGGAAATCGGTAAGGACGGCGTCGAGTATGTCGGACCGGTCGACGACGTGCAGAAGAATGCTCTTCTGGGCGCGGCGCGGGCGATGCTCGTACCCATCCAGTGGGACGAGCCGTTCGGGATCGTGTTCGCCGAATCGCTGGCCTGTGGCGCACCGGTCATCTCGTGTCCAAGGGGCGCGCTGCCGGAAATCGTACGGCCCGGCATCGACGGCTTCTTGATCACGTCCATCGAAGAAGGCTGCGACGCCGTGCAACGCGTCGGCTCGTTGGACCGGGCGGAATGTCGTCGCCGAGCCGTCGATCATTTCTCGGCCGATGCCGTGGTGAGGCGCTATGCCGACCTCTACTCGAAGGTCCGCGCCCGTCTGGCGCGCTCATGACCCGGCGCCTCGCCTTGGTCAGTGGACACTTTCCGCCGAGCAACCTCGTGGGTGCGCAACGGGCCCGCCTGTGGTCGCGCTATCTGCCGGAATTCGGGTGGGAGCCGATCGTCGTCACCGGTGATCCGGCGGAATACGAGGAGAGACCGGATCCCGACCTCGAGCATCTCGTGGCGCCCGGTCGCAAGGTCGTGCATGCCAGGACCCTGTCGACCCGTCCGCTGCGGCTGGTCGGCGACATCGGCATCCGGTCTTTCCTTGGGTGCTATCGCGCCCTGATGGAGATGGCGAAGGCTGGCGAGATCGACTTCGTTATGGTGACGATCCCCTCCAACTTTCTCGCGCCGGTCGGCAGGCTGCTGCATCTTCGCACCGGACTCCCCTTCGGCATCGACTATCAGGATCCTTGGGTCAATCGCTGGACCGGAAGCGAAAAGGTGTTGAGTCGTGCCTGGGCCTCGAACCGCCTGGCTGAGCTCCTCGAGCCCTGGTCGGTCCGCGATGCCGCTCTGATTACCGCCATGGCGCCGGGTTACGTCGCCGGCATGTTGCAGCGCAATCCGGAAGTCGCCGCGCGATCGGAGCTGGCCTACATGCCGATGGGCACGGCGCCGGAAGACTATGATCTGGTGCGCCGTTTAGGCCGCGCACCTTTCCTGTTCGATCCCGCAGACGGCCGGTTTCACATGATCTACGCCGGGGCGCTATTGCCGGCGGGGCTCGTCGTGCTGGATGCTTTCCTCGCCGGATTGCACCGGCTGCGTCAGACGGTGCCGTCGCTGGCCTTGCGGCTTCGTGTTCATTTCGTCGGTACGGGCAGCTCGCCCGATGACCCCAACGGCCATCGTGTCCTGCCGCGCGCCCGCGCAGCTGGCGTGGAGGAGATGGTCGACGAGCACCCGCACCGGATCGGTTATGTCGACACGTTGAACCATCTCATGCATTCGAGTGCGGTTCTGGTGCTGGGCTCGACCGAGCCGCACTACACGCCGTCGAAGGTCTTTCAGGCGATGCTCTCGGAGCGGCCGGTCTTCGCGCTGCTGCACGGTGACAGCACGGCGGTCGGTATGATCCGCTCGGCTCACGTCGGCGAAGTGCTGACCCTGACGGAAGGCAAGCTGCCCACCCCGGAGGTCGTGGCCGAGGCTCTCCGAAGGCTAGTCGATCGACCGGTCGATGCGACAGCCGTCATCGACCGCAGCGCTTTCGAGGGGTACTCCGCGCGGGAATCGACACGGCTGTTCGTGGCCGCGTTGGAGCGCGCCATCACCCCGAAGGTGCGCCCTTGAAGCGACGGATCGGCTTTCTGGTCAGCCATCCCATCCAGTACTACGCGCCAATCTTCCGGGAGCTGGCGCGGTGTTGCGATCTCACCGTCTTTTTCGCTCACCGGCCGGACGCGGAGGCACAGGGGCGGGCCGGCTACGGCGTGGCATTCGACTGGGATGTAGATCTCCTATCCGGCTATGAGAGCGAGTTCCTGCAAAATGTGGCGCGGTCGCCGTCGACCCAGGGCTTTTACGGCTGCAATACGCCCGAGATCGGCGAAAGGATTGCAGCCGGACGGTTCGATGCCTTCGTTGTGCCAGGGTGGTCGATGCTGTCCTACTGGCAGGCGGTGGGGGCGTGCCACCGTTCCCGCGTGCCGGTGATGGTACGAGGTGATTCACAGTTGGCCGGGCAGCGGCGTGGCGTCGCGGGACGACTGAAAGGCATGGTCTTTCCAAGTGTGCTGAAACGTTTCGACGCCTGTCTGTACGTGGGACGGCGCAATCGCGAGTACTTCGAGTACTATGGCGTGCCGCCGGGCCGGCTGTTCTTCTCGCCACACTGCGTCGACAATGACGGTTTCCGGCAGGCCAGTGCCCTTGCGCGTGGAGCGGTCGCGGGGAGCGCGCTGGCTGGCCGCCGGCGCGTGCTCTTCGTCGGCCGCTTGGTCGAGAGCAAGCGGCCCATGGACGTGGTTCAGGCGGCAGCCCGGCTGGCTGCCCAAGGGCGCGGCGTCGAGCTCGTCATTGCGGGGGCGGGCGAGCTGCAGGCGCCCATGGAGCAGGCCGCGCGTGCGGGGGGCATACAGGCCCGGTTTCTGGGGTTCGTGAATCAGAGCAGGCTGCCCGCCGTCTACGCGACGGCCGACGTTCTGGTGCTGCCGTCCACCGCTGTCGAGACCTGGGGGCTGGTGGTCAACGAGGCCATGGCCTGCGGCATTCCAGCGGTCGTGTCCGATGCGGTCGGGTGCGGGCCGGATCTCGTTCTGCCCGGTGTGACCGGTGCGGTCGCTCCGCTCGGCGACGTGGTCGAGCTGGCCGCCGCCATAGCCTCGACGCTTCAGCTCGATCGTGCCGCTCTGTCCCGGGCACTGGCTGAGCGCATGGCGATCTATTCGCCGACGCGGGCTGTTGAAGGGATGCTGGAAGCCGCCGATTTCCTCGCCGACGGAAAGCGTCCGGTATGACGACCTGCAGAGTGGCAGGATGGCTCTTGAACGAGAGTCGGCAGCATGGGGCGAACCCAATCGCCTATTTTTGCAATATATATGCTATCTTCTTTCTGCGATAGACCCAGTTGCTTCAGTCCCGTGGACCAGCCGTTACGCCTTCTTCATGTGGTTCCGACCTATCTACCCGCGGTGAGATATGGCGGGCCCATCCGTTCGGTCCACGCCCTTTGCCGCGAGCTCGCGGCGGCGGGACACGATGTTCAGGTGTTCACCACCAGCGTTGACGGGCCGTCCGACAGCGACGTGCCACTCATGACGCCGGTTGATGTGGACGGGGTGAAGGTCACGTACTTCCCCAGCCGCATCCTGCGCAGGCTTTACTGGTCGCCTGCAATGGGACACGAACTCTCCGAGGCGACGGCGGGCTTCGACGCCGTCCATCTGCATTCAGTCTTCCTGTGGCCGATTCTGGCTGGTGCGCGTGCTGCCCGGCGGCACGGCATTCCCTACGTGATCTCGCCTCGCGGCATGCTGGTGCCCGAGCTGATCCGGCGCAAAAGTCGCTGGGTCAAGGAAGCCTGGATCCGTCTCATCGATCGCCACAATCTCGAGACGGCGGCCGCAGTGCATGCGACGTCCGACATCGAGGTCCAGCACATCCGGAGCTTTGGCTGGTGCCTGCCCCGCATCGCGATGATACCCCACGGTGTCGACGATCCCCCACCGCCTTCCACTGAGGCGCTCTCCGCCGACGTGGCCGCCGCGATTTCCGGCGGCCCGATGGTCCTGTCGTTCGGGCGCTTGAGCTGGGAAAAGGGGCTCGACCGGGTGATCGCGGCGCTGGTGGAGGCACCCGACGTGCGTGCGGTCATGGCGGGCGACGATGCCGACGGCCATGCGGCGTTCCTCAACTCCGAAGCGGCTCGGCTGGGCGTGGGCGATCGGGTGACAATTATCGCACGCCATGTCTCCGGCGGCGACAAGGAGGCCTTGTTCGGCGCCGCGCGGCTGTTTGCGATGACCTCGCTTTCCGAGAACTTTGGGATCGCGGCCTTCGAAGCGATGCGCCGCGGGGTGCCGGTCCTCGCCACGCCCGACGTCGGCATGTCTGAAATCGTTCGCGAGACGGGGGCGGGGGTGGTGGTCGATCCCACGCCTACCGCCATCGGCGCAGCCCTGGGGACCATGTTCGCCAACCCCGAACTCTGTCGACGACAGGGACAGGCAGGGCAGGCCGCCGTGATCGACCGCTACGGCTGGCCGGCCGTAGCGCGGAGGATGGAGGACCTCTACCGTTCGGTTGCCCGCCCATCGACGCCGCGAGCCTTCGGGTGATGGATCTCCTTGAAAAAAGCCCATTCGATCCGGCGACAGAACGTCGGATCGTCGTCATCGCGGACTGGCTGCCCCCGGACTTTGGCGCGGTGGGCCAGTACATGCAGATGCGCGCACAGGCGCTGGCCGCCCAGGGACATTCCGTCACTCTGATCGGATTGACCACGGGGGCAACCTCCAGGGAGCACCGGGAAATAGGGAAGGGCTCGCTGACGGAAGTCCGCCTCTCGGCGCCGCCGGTCCCGCGGCATTCGCTCGCGGGGCGCATGCTGTGGACGATCGTGATCAACCTGCGATTGGTGTTTGCGGCGTTCGGTCGGCTGCGGACCGCCGACGGAATCCTGTTCACCGGCTCGCCGCCATTCCTGATCCACCTTCTCGCTCCGTTGAAGCCATTATGGCGCGGCCGTCTGGTCTACCGCATCACCGACTTCCATCCGGAATGCCTGATCGCTGCACGCGACAGGCCCTCGCGCGCCTTGGACTTCCTGCTGGGGTTGACGAATTTCTGGCGCCGGCGCGTCGATGGTTTCGAGGTCCTGGGCGAGGACCAGCGGCGGCGCCTCGAAGCGACGGGCATCTCGGCGGAGCGCATCGCGCTGGTCCGGGACGGGTCGCCCGTTGCCTTTACCGGGGGCGAGCCCGTCGAAGCGCTGCCGGCCGAGCTCGCCGGGAAGTGCGTGCTTCTGTATTCCGGGAATTACGGCGTCGCCCACGAGATCGAAACCGTGGTCGAAGGCTACCGACTGCACCATCGAGAGGGCAGCGGACGCGTCCACCTGTGGCTTAGTGCCACGGGCGCCGGGGCTGACGAGATTGCCGCCCGCTTACGTGATGACGTCTTGCCGTTTCATCGATCCAAGCCCGTGCCATTGGAAAGGCTCGCCGGCCTGCTCCGGGCGCCCGCAGCTCATCTGGTTACGCTTCGCGATTCATTCGTCGGCTACGTCATGCCTTCGAAGGTCTACGCATGCTTGGAATCGGGAAAGCCGATCATTTTCGTCGGAAGCACTGACTCCGATGTGCACTTGCTCGCAAATCGGCATGCCGCAGCATACTGGCACGTAGAATGTAAAGACTTTCGTGGTTTTGCCCTGGCTCTCGAAGGCGCCGCCGATGGATGGGAGGCGAAGACTTGAGGTGCCGCGTCGGCTGAAATCCCGAAAACGACCCAGGAAAGACCACCCCTGCGGAATTATTGCCTTAAAAATGCAGTCTTCGAGAGCGTTATTCGGGTGCGTCATTTTGGGGTGCGGAGAGCGGCGCCATTGTCGATTTCGCGAGAGGGTTGTGTTTCTCAGCGCCGCAGCATTCGTACTGCAAATGTCCCTGAGGCGCGCAATGGACTTGGCATTTTGCACTCTCTTGGCTATTTATTTGTGACGGCTTGGGTGGGACCAATCCGAATTTCTACGACGCTCGTGGGTAGTGCTTCCAGAAATTGACCGCAACGCCTCTGCGGCGAGCGGATTGGGTGGACAGTATGTTCAAGTTTGCACTTTGGGCGCAGGGATTTGCGGCAGCGTCGGCTCTCTTTTGGGTTTCGAGCGCCGTCGCTCAACTGCAGCCCGGTGCCAACCCTAATCAAAAGGGCCAGGGGCCGAGTTTCGGGGCGGGTCCCACGGTCGGGGCCGGCCCCGCCGCAGGCTCGGCGCCGGAGGGCGGCCCAGAGGGGGACTTCCTTCAGGCTCAGCGTGGACCACTCCAGGGTGGTGGCCCTCTTCAGGGCGGGGGGCCGCTGCAGGGATCGGGTCCGCTGCAGTCGCCGGGCCCGCTTCAGAGTTCTGATCCTATGCAGAACAATGGGCCGCTTCAAAACTCGGGGCCGCTGCAAGCCGCGGCTCCGCTGCAGAATACCGCGCCGGATGGCGGCCTTCCGGGAGGGTTGGGTAGTCTGGGGATGAGTGCAGACCCGCTGATCCCGGCGCCCAATGATCAAAACTATGCGGGCACCTACGGCCCGGTCGGCGGACCGACGATGCAGCAGTTCATTGCCGAAAAGCTGGGAGTGCCGGGCGAGGTCTCCAGTGAGACGCTGGTGAGCATGGTCAACACGCTGACGCCGTCCAATCCACAACCTCCACCGGTCACGCCGGTGGTAAACCCACCTGCGCCGCCGATCCCGGTGACCCCCGGCCCGCTTCCGCCTGTGATCTATGACCCATCTCCGCCGCAGCAGCAGAGCCCGCGGTAGCCGCTGCGAGTGTTCGCGGGAAGCCTTCTTCTTGCAAGCGACACTCGGACCGGTACCTGGATGGCATAGAGCACCCATGTCGATAAGCGCGAATACATCGCAGCTGATCTGGTCCCCTTTTGTCGGCTGGGTCTTGCTGGCCTGTGGAGCAACGATTGCCAACGCGCAATCCGAGACCTCTGCGCCGGCTGCCCAGATATTGCTCGAGCAGACTCCCCTCGTGGACATACCGGGCGTGGCGGCGCCGTCCGCTGGACCCATCGTCGAACGCCCGGAGATCGGCATCGCCGCCGGCGCGTTCACGCTCTATCCATCCTTGGAAGTGCAGGCGGGGTACGACAGTAACGTTTACGCTACCACGAGCCCGACGGTGGGATCGCCATTCTCCTTGATCAAGCCGGTCGTGGAGATCCAATCGGAATGGTTGAACCATTCGTTTCGCATGGTCGCGGGCGGGGGCTTCGGCTTCTACGCGAATGCGACCAGCCAGAATTACTGGAACGCCTATGTGATCGCCGATGGGCGATTGGAAATCCAAAGGGATTTCTATCTATACGCACTGGCGGGCGTGCGCCGGCAGACGGAAGCGCTGGGTACCCCAAACACGGTCGTCGCAAGTGCGCCTACGGTGGTCGATTCGATACCCGTCGAGTTGGGGCTCTATCAGCGATTCAACCGGTTCTTTTACGATCTCAAGGCCTCAGCCACGCGCTACCGGTACTCGGACAACAGCATCATCTATGATGGGGCGCTCCCGGCCGCGAGCCGCAATCGCATCGAGTTCGATGAGCGAGTCCGCCTTGGCTATGAGATCATCGAGGATATCGACGTCTGGGTCTCTCCGGGGTTGAACCAACGAATTTACGACCAGTTCATCAACTCTTACGGTCAGGAGCGCGACTCCACCGGCTGGTCCCTCAACTTCGGCTCGACCGTAAAGTTTACGGCGAAGACGAGCCTGGAGGGTTATGTCGGCTATGCGACTCAGACCTTCTTGTCCGATGGTACGTCGACACCGGCCTTCAATTTTGGTCTGATTGGAGTGTGGAATGGCTATCCGCCATTGACCCTTCGGCCCTCGTTCATCCGGTCGATCAACGAGTCCGCCTACAGCAACTATCAGAACTACGTATCGACCTCGCTTGGCATCGATTTCACTTACGACGTACATGATGCTTGGCAGCTGGTGGGCGGAACGGCCTTCAACATTTCACAGTATTCTCCGGCGCCTGGTTCGGGCGTAGGCCCCCGCACGGATTACTTCTGGCGAGCCTCGCTCGGTTTGCTGTATTCCCTGAGGCCACAGGTCCAGATCGGTCCGCTGTACGAACATTCGACCGGGTCGTCGACGGATGTCGCCAGCGGCGGCCCTTCGTACACTCGGGACGTAATCTCCATTCGTTTGGTTGCAAAGCGGTGATCCGGTGAATTTGCGCAGCTTCCTCTCCTGCCTTGGCCCGCTTTTCATGGCGATGGCGTTGATGGTCGGCGGTTGCGGTCCGCAGCCGCCCATGTCGACCGCGACCATTCAACAGCCGTCGCTCGGCACTCAGAATCTGAGATTGGGCGATTATCGCGTGGCACCGGGTGACCGGCTTCGGGTGACGGTGTTGTCCGATGCTGAATTGTCGGGTGAATACGAGGTCGATTCGACTGGCATGATATCGCCGCGAATGGCGGGCAGGGTGGTCGTGCTCGGCATGTCGACGCCGGAGATCGAAACCCTGCTCGCCGATCGCTATCGTTCCGGCGGTTATCTGCGCAATCCGCGTCTGAGCGTCGATCTGGTGTCTCGGCGCCCGTTCTACATCGTCGGCGAGATTAACCGTCCCGGGTCATTCCCCTACGTGTCGGGCATCAATGTCGTGCAGGCGGTCGCAATTGCCGGCGGATACACGCGGCGCGCTTCGAAAACACGAATCACGATTCAGCGCTTCAATGCGCAGCAGGGTCAGGAAGAGACGGTCACGGAAGATACCCCGGTGGGGCCGGGCGACATCATTCGTGTGCCGGAGCGTTGGTTCTAACGAGTAGCGTAAGGCGTAAAGTGTATGGGTGGGGATGGGCGGTGTGGGACCGTCCATCTTTTAGTGGGATGCATGGAGTCGGTTCTCGAGCGGACCTGGTTGGTGTGCCGTTCGAGCGGGTGTCCTCGCGAGTGGTGATTGTCGCGGAGTGAGTGGGATGGGATCGTTGCCAAGGGCCAGCCACATGATGGAAGAGCCCAATCATAACCAGGTGATGTCGCCGCCGGATGCGATGCTTCCGGCGGTGCGTCCTGCCGACTCCCGCGACGAACTCTGGGATTGGCTGCGCCTGCTCAACCGTCGCAAGGCCCTGATATTGGGATGCGGACTGATTGCAACCGCACTCATGGCGCTCGTGATTGCGCAGGCCACGCCTCTCTACAAGGCGACCTCCCGTCTCATGCTGGATACGCGCCCGTTCAAGGTGGTCGGCACCGAGGCGGCGCTCTCGGGTATCGATACTCTCAATATGGGGGCCATCCAGACCGAACTGGAGGTCATCCAGTCCGAGTATCTCATTGGTCGGGTCGTCGACCGCCTCGGGCTGGCCAACAACCCGGAGTTCAACGGCACCAAACCTCCTGGATTCGTCCAAACGGCGCTGCAGCCCCTGCGCGATCTATGGAGCACCGGCATCTCGACCTTGCTCGCACCACCTCCCAAGCCGCAGGAGGCCGCCGCCACCAGTGCGCCGGTGCGCACGGCGCGCGCAGCGGAGGACCGAGATCCCCGCCGGCGGGCCGCGATTGGAGCGATCGCCAGTCACCTGACCGTCACGCTGCTCGGGCGCACCTTCGTCATAATGGTCACTGTCGAGAGTCCTGACGACAGCATGTCGGCGCGCATCGCAAACGCGATTGCAGAGGCCTATCTCGCCGACCAGGTGGAAACCAAGAACGAAGCGAATCGTCGTGCGACGGAGTGGCTCGAGCAGCGCCTGGGGGAACTGCGCCGCAACTTGCAGATCGCCGAAGAAGCGGTTGCTGCCTATCGCCGGGACAAGGGTCTCGCCGGAAGCCCTGAGGGCGCCGTCTCGACCCAGACCCTTGCCGAACTCAACAGCCGCTACACGGCGGCCAAAGGCCGTCGCATCGAGCGGGAGGGCCGTCTGATCGCGCTCAGCAAGGCGAGCCTCAATCCGGGCGAACTCGCCAACATTCCCGAAGTCGCAGGAAACACCACCCTGGCCGCCCTGCGCATTCAGGATGTCGAGCTGACACGCAAGAGCGCCGAACTTTCCTCGCAGCTTGGCGATGCACATCCGAAGATCCAGCAGGTGAGAAACGAGCTGGCTTCAATCCGGTCGCGCTTCATCACGGAGACCCAGCGCATCACGCTCGCGGTCCGCGCCGAACTCGATGCTGCAGCCTCGGAGGAAGCGGAACTCAAAGAACTGGTCGACAAGGCGGCGGTTATTTCTGGCACGGCGAGCCAGTACGAAGCCGAACTCAAGCAGCTGGAGCGCGAGGCTCAGTCTAATCGGACGCTGTACGAGACCTTTCTGACGCGTTTCAAGGAGCTGCGCGAGCAGCAGGATATCCAGCGGGCCGATGCTCGTATCCTCGCCTATGCTCATCCCGCCGGCGCGCCGTCCTCGCCGAACTACAAGAGCGGCCTTATGCTGGCCTTCATGGTCGGCTCCCTGATCGGCATGGCCGGTGCGGTGGCTGCGGAGAAGCTGGATCGCGTATTCCGCTCGGCCGCCCAGGTTGAGGAGGCAACTGGCGTCGGCGTTCTCGGCATGGTCCCAGAGGTCAAGGGAGCCGCCGCGGTACGTTCCAACGTCGTGTCGCATGTGCTCGAGAACACGACCTCGCCGGCAGCGGAAGCCATCCGGGCGGTCTTTACCGCGATCAGTCTCGGCAGCCTCGACAGGCAGCCCCGGATCGTCGCCATCACCTCGTCCACGCCGAGCGAAGGCAAGACGACTTTCGTCGCGGCTTTGGGTGGCCTGCTCACGAAGATGAACTCTTCGCGCCGCGTGTTGATCGTCGATCTCGATCTGCGTCAGGCCCGCCTTTCGGCGGCACTGGGCCTGACCGATCGCGGCGGCACCATCGACGAGTACCTGATGGGTATGAAGACGCTGGAGGAATGCACCCGCCGCCACGACCTGTCGGGCGTGGACTACATATGCGCCCGGCCGAACACGCCGAACGCGCCGGAAATCCTGGAGTCGATGGCCATGAAGTCCGCCCTTGGCGTCTTCGTGGAGCGCTACGATCTCGTCATTCTGGACGGCCCGCCCTTGCTGGCGGTGTCCGATGCGCGGATCATCGCGCGTCTAGCCGACTACACGGTGTTCATCGTCCAGTGGGCGAAGACTCCCCGCGACGTCGTGAAGACGGCCATCTCCGCGCTGCTGAACGTCACCAACCATGTTGGCGTCGTGATCAACCGTGTGAATCTCGTCAAGCATGCCCGCTACGGCTATGGCGACCACGGCGACTACTATTCGCGCTACCGGGGCTACTATGGGGCCGGTGCCGATGCTCCACCGAAGACGGCCGGCGGCTCGCCGCTCAAGCTCCGTCCGAAAGCCTGACCCCGAACTGTCTGGCCGCCGCCGGCATGCTGTCCGCAGCGTGTCAGAGGCGCCAGAGCGTGATTCCTTTGGGCGTCGCGGTGCGGTCGAGCAGCCCGGTGACGTCGGCGACAAAACCGCCGCCGTCGGGTTTCAGCAGAGGCTTCACCAATGACCAGCCTCGTTCGCGATACAAATTGTGGGCGACCGCCATCACAACAGCGTCCGCGGGCTTGAGCTGTTCGAGCGGCATCAGGGTGAGTTCGTATTCCTCGCGCAGCAGTCCGCCATCCGCCATGGGATCGTGTAGCTGGACCGTGATGCCGAAATCCTCCAGTTCGCGCACGATGTCGACGACGCGCGTATTGCGGATATCCGGGACGTTCTCCTTGAAGGTGACACCCAGCACGGTCACCAGTGGCCGGCCATTGCCGGCCTGCCGCATGACGTTCCTTGCCACCCTGTTGGCGACATAAAGGCCCATGCTGTCGTTGACCCGGCGGCCGGAATGAATGACGTGGGGGTGGTAACCGACTTCCTCGGCCTTGTGTGCGATGTAGAAGGGGTCGACACCGATACAGTGGCCACCCACCAGGCCAGGTTTGAAGGGCAGAAAGTTCCATTTTGTTCCGGCGGCATCGAGCACGTCGCGTGTGTCGATCCCCAGCCGGTCCGAGATCAGCGCGACCTCGTTGATCAGGGCTATGTTGATGTCACGCTGGGTGTTCTCCAGAACCTTGGCGAACTCGGCCACCTTGATCGACTGGGCACGGTGAGTGCCGGCGGTTACGACCGCTCGATATGTTGCGTCGACGATGTCGAGGGTCTCGGCGGTGTCGGCCGAAACGATCTTCAGAATGTTGTCGAAGCGTCGTTCCTTGTCGCCCGGATTGATGCGCTCGGGCGAGTAGCCCACGTTGAAGTCCACTTTCCACCTCAGTCCCGAAGCCCTTTCAAGCTCGGGAATGCAGACGTCCTCGGTGACGCCGGGATAGACGGTCGATTCGTATACGACGATGTCGCCGCGCTTGAGCCTCCGGCCGATGGTCTGGGAGGCCTTCATCAGGGGGGCGAGGTCGGGTTGCTTGCTGGCGTCGATTGGCGTGGGCACGGTGACGATATGGAAGTCAGCGGCTGAGAGATCCTCGGGAGCACAGGAGAATCGCAGGCCTGGCGCCTCGAGCATGGCCGGTTCGACCTCGCCGGTCCGGTCGCGGCCAGTGGAGAGTTCGGCGATGCGTCGGGCGTCGATGTCGAAGCCCAGCACCTGATAGCCGGCGCGTCCGAAGGCGGCGGCGACGGGCAGGCCCACATAGCCGAGCCCGATGACGGAGATATGCCGTTTCATTTCATCGATTCCTGACAGGTCGTGCCGCCGCTGGGCTCCAAATTCTAGCGGCCCTTTCCCGGCGGTTCCTCGCGGGCGAGGCGGACGAGTTCGCCACACATGCCCGCAACATAGAGGCCGAGATTGATGGTGATCCACAGAATTCCCAGCATGTCGCCATACCCGAGACTCATGCCGGCGATGTCGACTGCCTGTGGCGGCTTCAGATAGAATGCTACATTGACCAAAAGGAAGAGGCATCGGACCTCGGTGAGTCCAAAGCCGGCACTGGCCAGGTGGAAGGTACGGGACACCTCGGCTCGCAACAGGGACTGCGCGGTCATCATCAGGTACGTCGCGAGGCCGATCGACGCGACGTCGAGGCGGACGAAGCCCGAAAGGCCCAGCCCGATCGCGCCAGGAACTGGCTCAGCACGTCGATCGACTGGTCGAGAAAGAAGCCGTAGCGGGGGCGTTCGATGCCGCGCAGTCGCGCGACCGCGCCGTCGAGGGAATCCCCGAACCAGTTCACGATCAAGGCGGCATTGACGACCCAAAGCCAAGCAGGATTACTGGCCGCCCACGCATAGGCCAAGAAGGCCACCAGGCACGCAACGAACCCGAGCGCCGTCAGAAGGTCCGGGGACACCCAGCGTGGCAGTCGCCCAACGATCCATTCAATGAGCCGCTGCTCAGGCACCGATAGCCAGCCTCGGTTGGAACGGGTTAGGGGTGCGTCGTGGTGCGCTGGCATGGTATCGACGAAATATAGCCTACCTTGAGTCGATGAGCGGACCGTTTCTTGCCTTCCTTGATACCCGAAAGTACCCGGGCGCGTCGCTTTGTGTACGAGTTGGTCTATGCGTGGCTCGGAGCATGGCACGCCAAGGCGTTCAACATCGGTCTCGCGCCAGTCGACCCTGCCATTCTCTTCGATCCGGCTCTGGCGGGCGACAGCCATCAGATTCAGCTCTATGCGGAACTGTTCTCTCTGGCAGGGCGCGACGTCGAAGAATGGAGGCAAAGCGCCGTGCTCGAGGTTGCGGCCGGGTGCGGCGGCGGGTTGCTGTACCTCTCCAGGCATCACCAGCCGCGGCTTGCGGTCGGGATCGACCTGTCAGCCGTCGCCGCACGCCGGGGAAGGCGTCTGGGCGTCGATCTCCGCCAAGCTGGCGCGAACCGCTTGCCGTTCCCGGATGGCTCTTTCGATTGTCTCGTCTGCGTCGATGCCCTGAACTATTTTGCCGAAGACCGATTCGTCAGCGAGGTCGTGCGGGTTCTCAGGCCGTCCGGAAGACTGCTCCTGGCGGAAGTGTCGGCAACGCTGGCAGATGCGGAAGCGCGGTTTCTGCGCATCGCAGATTCGGGCGGGCTGACGATGGCTGCGCTGCGGGACGTCTCCGAAGGCGCACGGCGATCCGTCCGCGAGCGAAGCCCGCGAGCGTCGAGGGCGCTCGGGTGGGTGCCGGCGTTCCTGCATGCCCGCGTGGCGGAGATGCTGGCGCTGGAAGGCAGCGAGCGTTATCGGCGATGGCAGGACGGCGAACAGTGTCTTGCGCTGGCGGTATTGTGCCGGCCGGAAGTCGCGGCGCGGACAGCTGCCCCGGCTATTGTTGGACGCTGAAGCGGGTATCCTTCATGCCCCGGCGACGGATCGTCTCGGGGACGAGCAGACTGAGTCGCGACAGCCAGAAGGGGATGAAGGGAAAGCCGATCATCGGTTTGTTTCGTTGGAGGCCGTCGAGAATGTGATGCGCCGCTTGCTCGGCGGAGATCTCCCCAGGACGGGGGCCTAGAGCTCCGAGCGCTTAATCGGGCGCATAGCCTGCGTCCTTGAGGTAGTTCCA
>CAZPOS010000001.1:97266-156255 GCA_964588065.1 uncultured Reyranella sp. | reverse complement strand
GATCAGATTGCGCAGATCCAAACCCGGATCCCACTGGCTGAGAAGAAAGGTCTCGTCTTTGAGGTCGTTCCAATCGATGACCTCACTGTTCGAAAGAGGGTGCCGCGAAGATAGCGCCGCAACAATGCGCTCCGACCATAGCGACATTGAAGGTCCACTATGTTGTCGCGCCTGTCCGGCGACGATGGCGACATCTATGTCGCCCGCTGTGAGTGCGGTAGCCAGTAGAGCCGCGGAGCGTTCGGTGACCTGTATGCCAATGCCTGGAAATGACTTAATATGCTCCGCCAGCACCGTGCGTACCTTGTTTGTGGACACGGCTGTTCCAAAGCCTGCCTTGAGTACGCCTGCTTCTCCACAGTCGGCCAACCGCGACGCTGTGACCATGTGATCGATTTCTTCGAACAGACGGCGGGCCGCTTGTGCCATGCTCGCGCCAGCCGGGGTAAGGTGCACTCCTCCACTGGAGCGCTCGAACAGCGAAACGCCGACTTGATCTTCAAGGTGGCGAACACGACGACTCAATGCCGATTGTTTGAGGTTGAGAGCAGCCGCAGCCTGTCGGAAGCTTCCGTGTTCGGCGGCAGCGATAACGCTGCGAAGCGAACCAAGATCGAGAATCATGATCCGACCATGTGTGTTGTTGCAGGATATGAATAGGAGGCCGCCAGTACGTATCGCTAGCTCCACTTACTCGGTGAATCCTGGCTCGGTGATTTCCATCAGCACACATTCTTGCAATCTCGGCAGATTCGTCGCTGGCATGCGTCAGCAACGTTCGGCAGCTATATGCCGATATCGTCCTGATTGATCATTTCTTGTAACTACGATGGGCTGGAAAAATGGGATGTTCCGGTTGCAGGTCCATTGCTACCGTATGCGGCGCCCAAAGGCGGTGCCAACAGTTGTACCCATGAGCACCGGACTCAGAATACGGCCATCAAATTCAATCAAAGTAGGACATTGCCCAGCGCTCGGAATACGTGCGAGCGCGATCGCGAGGAGTTCTTGGCAAGCGTCTCGCTGAATATGGCGCTAAGGGCGGCCCCGCGGGCCGCCCCATACTTGCGCTCTTGTTTGGGTTCGTGAACCGTCCGTCAGTTCATCCGCTTGATGTAAGTGTAGGCGCCATTGACCTTCAGCGTCACCGTCACGTCTTTGGAGGTGCGGTTGCGCCAGAACCAGCCGTGGCCTCCGTCATAGGCAGCCGTCAGGATCCCTTCGTCGAAGGTCACGGCGCGGCCCTTCTTGTAGCTCGACTCCTTGCCGCCTTGCTGCGTTCCGTGCATGTCGTAGTTCACCTCGCCGTTGGCGCGCCAGGAGAACTGCACCAGGGCGCCCTTTTTCATCGTCATCTTGTATTCGATACCTTCCCCCGGCTTTAGCGTGAAGACGACATCGTCCGTCTTCGTTGCGGCCGGCGCCGGCTGCGCGATCGACGGTCCAGCCTGGTGCGGCGGCGGCGCCGTCGCGGGCACTTCCTTGGTGCCCTCGTCGTCGTCATGTCCGCCCGGATGTGCGTGCGCGGGCGACACGACGAGACCCGCGATCAGCGTCAGCAGGGCCGACTTCTGCTCCGGCGTGGCGGGGACAGGCGCCTGCTGCTTATCGCGCAAGCGGTCCTGCTCGGCCTCGGTGGCGAGCTGCTTCTTGATCTCGCCCATCTGCGTGAGCTGCAGTGCGCGGCCGATGCCGGTCGGATCGATCGCGTACTCGGCGGGGAGCACGACCGTCACGAGGATGACCGCGGCGGCCGCGGCGGCGATGACGGTCGACTTGACGAGCTTTGCCGTGCTCGGAAGTTCGGCGCGGGAGGGGATTTCTGCGTTGAACATGGTTTGGACCTCAGGCCTTGGAAACGAAATAGCCGGTGAGCTGGTAGCCGATCAGCACGAACCCGGCGGTCATGATGACGACGTTGGCGGTGTAGGCGTGGCGCCAGAAGCCCGTGGTGCGGCGCCAGAAGCCCATGGCGATCAGAATGGCGGTGAGTGCCAGCAACTGGCCGATTTCGACGCCGACATTGAAGGCGAGCAGGTTGGGCACCAGCCCGTCTGCCGAGATGTCGTACTCGATGATCTTGGTCGAAAGGCCGAAGCCGTGGAAGAAGCCGAACACGAGGGTCGCGATCTTCGTGTTGGGTTGGACGCCGAACCACCGCTGGTAGGCGCCGAGATTGTCGAGCGCCTTGTAGACGACCGAAAGCCCGATGATGGCGTCGATCAGGTAGCTGTTGATGCCGATGTGAAAATAGACGCCGAGCAGCATCGTGGTCGAATGGCCGATCGCGAACAGGCTGACATAGAGCGCGACGTGCTTGGCGCGGTAGAGGAAGAACACCACGCCCAGCAGGAACAGGATGTGGTCGTATCCGGTCACCATGTGCTTGGCGCCGAGATAGACGAACGGCAGGAGATGGATGCCGCTGATCTCCTGGATGTAGCCCTTGTCGCCCTCTGCGACGGCATGGGCCAGGAGAGGCGACGAAGTCAGGCAAAGCAGGACGACAGAAGTGGCGGCGGCGAACCAATGCCCGCCAAGGTGCCGCCAGTCCCCATATGGATGGGCACAAAGACGCATGATGAAACCTCGCTGATACACGGGACGCGCACCGGCCGTTGCCGGCCGGCACGTTTACGTTCGGGCGATCAGTCGCGGTGGACGCTCTGGCGGGTGGCTCGTGCGGCCATGGACGTTGTCCTGCGGACCGGCGACCCAGCCGGCGTGCAAGACCGGGGGAACCGGCCGGTGCGCCGCGACAGGCGCCCCTGTTTCATGGGAGTGGTCGGGCGCCGAGCGATCGTGCGAATGGCTGTGCTTGTGCAGGTCGCGCCCGGCACCGTCGGCTTGATGGTCGTGGTCCGCATCCGACGTCACGCTGGCAGTGATGGTCAGGAAATCCTGGCTCGCGAAGGCCACCGGCGGTGCGAGCGCCAGCGCCATGGCCAGCAGAGCGCCAAGCGCGCGGCACACCAGGAGGGTCGCGACGATCCGCATAGGCCTCAGCAAAGTCCCTTCGCCGGAAAACCGCAGCTCATGCTACGACCCGTATCATCCCCTCCGGAGGGATATCAAGGATCATCATCTCGGCGCGACCGGCGACATGGTGTCGAGAATGTCCGGACGCCCGGCGTGGGTTTCCGGCAGCTTCATGAATGAGTCGCCAGCGTCAAAAAGCGAGCGCTGCAGGGCGTCCTCGAGTTGCGCCATCGCCTCGCGCTGCTGCACCAAGGCTTCGTAGCGCGCGAGTTGGACCACCTCCTGCTCGAGGTCGGCGGTCAGCGGTGCGAGCCGGTCGACCTCGCCCATCTGAAAGGCGCGGTCGAGCTGCTGGCGGCGGCGGACCTGGCTCTGCAGCAGGGCGTCGGCCGTCGTGACGGTGCGCGCCGCGCCGCGGTAGCTCGCCACTGCCTTGTCGATCTCGCCGATCACCCTGGCCTGCAACGCCACGAAGCGCGCCGCCGCCTCGCGCCGCCTTGCCTCGGCTTCCGAGATCGGGCCCTGATTGCGGTTGAAGACCGGCAGGTCGAGCGTCAGCTCGAAATTGTAGAGATTGTCGCCGCGGTCGAAAGCATAGCCCGGGCCGACCGACAGGTTGGGATACTGTTTGGCGATCTCCAGCCGCAGCGCCATCTGCGCGGCATCGTATTCGGCCAGCAGACCCAGCACGTCGAAGCGTTCGAGCAGCGCGCGCCGGCGCAAACCTCCTTCCGAGATGTCGCGCACGTCGGGCACGGTGGGCGGCTGGTCGAAGGCGGCGAGGGATACCGAGACCTGTTCGACGGCCCTTGCTGGCACGCCGATCGCCGTGCCCAGGCGCGCCCGGGCCTCGGCGGCTTGGCGTTCGGCGTCGCGCGACGCAAGCGTCACCTGGCTGAGGTTGATGCGCTCGCGCGCCACGTCGAGCGCCGAGGCGTCGCCCGCGGTGAAGCGGCGTTCGAGGAGCGCCACGATCTGTTCCTGCAGGGTGAGCCGCTTGCGTGCGAGCCGCAGCCGGCCTTCCGACGCCCACAGGTCGAGCAGCGCGGTGCGCACGCTGCCGCGGATCTGCCAAGCCGCTGTCGCGAGATCTTGGCGCGCGGCCTCGACGAGATTCTTGGCCTGGTCGGTACGGATTTCGCGCTTGCCGAAGGTCTCGATGATGAAGTTGATCAGGAAGCCGATGGTGAGCGGCGACGGCGCTTCCGACGCCAGCAGACCGTTGCCGGGTGCCAGGCTCAGGCTGGGGTTGGGCACCTGCTTCGCCGTGATCACCCCCGCCTGCGCCAACGCGAGCCGATTGCGCGAGATGTCGACATCGGGATGGTAGTAGAGCGCCGCCAAGGTCAACGTCGAGATGTCCCACGACGCCACGCCGCCGGCATGCGCAGGCGACACCATAGCAATGAAGCTCGCGAGTCGCGGCTCGTTCAGGGTGCGGCTTTCGAGCACGCCCGCCGTGTAGGCCGGGCTGACGGGCCGTGCGACGTAAGACGCGCAGCCGGCCAGCAAAGGAACCGCGAGTCCGGCCGCAAGCAGCGGCGTCAGTCGTCGAAGCATGAGGCCAATCATAAAGCGTCCGGTCAAAACATAATTGACGTTTGTCCCCCCCCAGGGGGATAGGATGCACGCAAAGTAGCCAGTCGACGCGGCGATGCAAGGATCAAATGAAGATGCGATCTCGAAGAGCTTTCACCGTGGTATTGCGCGTGGCGCAACGAACCGGTCTCTCGCTGCTGCTTGTCGCGTCCTGCGCGGCGGCGGCCTCGGCAATCGACGACATAGCGATGACGCAGGAGCAGGCCGCCAGCGTCGGTATCGAGGTGGCGCCACTCGCGGCAACGCCCGCCAGCCGCGGCGCCGGCTTTCCCGCCCGCGTCACCATTCCGCCGAATCAGATCAGCGTCGTCGCGGTACCGATCGCGGCGCGCATCGACTCGATAGACGTCGTCGAGGATCAGCGCGTCGAACCGGGTACGGTGCTGGCGCGGCTCAACAGCCCGGCGCTGATCCGCGCCCAGTCGGAGTTCCTGCAGGCAGTCAACCAGGAGCGCTTCTTGCAGGAGACGCTGAACCGAGAGCAATCGTTGTCGTCGGACCGCACCGTGTCGCTGAAGCAGATGCAGGCTACACGCAACGATCACGCCCAGGCGACGGCCAGCGTGGCCGAGCGCCGGCAGATGCTGCGCGACTACGGCATGTCTCCGGATGCGATCGACGCTCTCGTAACGTCGCGCGTCTTCGACAGCAAGACCTCGATCGTGGCGTCGGTCGCCGGAACCGTGATCGACCTGGCGGTGTCGCCCGGCCAGCGCGTCGAGGCGCAGACGCCGCTGCTCAAGATCGCCCGCATGACGCCGCTGTGGATCGAGCTGCAGGTGCCGCCGCGCCGCGCCGGCGCCTTCCGGATCGGCATGACCGTCGACGTTCCCGCCTTTGGTGCCACCGCGAAAGTCATCTCGGTGGGCAGCAGCGCGGACCGCTCAACCCAGGCTGTCACGGTGCGCGCCGAGCTGGCGGATGCCTCCTCGGGCCTGCGCCCCGGACAGTTTGTCGAAGCCTTCGTCACCTTCGGCGGCAACGAGAAGACTTGGTCGGTGCGGCCCGAGTCGCTCGCACGCCGCGGCCGCGACACCGTCGTGTTCGTGCGCACCGACAAGGGCTTCCGCGTGCAGCCCGTGACCGTGATCGAGGAAGACCGCGATGCGGCGCAGGTCACGGGAGCGCTTCAGGCCGGAGACAGCATCGCGATCCGCGGTATCGTCGCCCTCAAGGGCGCCTGGCAGGGTCTCGGGGGCTCGCAGTAGATGCTTTCTCGTATCGTCGAGTTCGCGCTGGCCCAGCGCTTGCTGGTTTGCCTGCTGACGGTCCTGCTCTGCGCCGGCGGCGCCTATTCGCTGCGCCAGTTGCCGATCGATGCGTTCCCCGATGTCTCGCCCATCCAGGTGAAGGTCATCATGAAGGCGCCTGGCATGACGCCAGAGGAGGTCGAGGCGCGCATCACCACGCCGATCGAGCTGGAGATGATCGGTATCCCCTACAAGAAGTTCCTGCGCTCGGTGACCAAGTATGCGTTGACCGACGTCACCATCGAGTTCGAGGACAATGTCGACATCTACTGGGCGCGCAACCAGGTGACCGAGCGGCTAGCCGCCATCACCAAGGACCTGCCGGCCGGTGTGACGGGCGGGCTGGCGCCGATCACGACGCCGCTCGGCGAGATGTTCATGTTCACCATCGAGGGCGGCACCCTGACGCTGGAGCAGCGCCGCACCCTGCTCGACTGGACCATTCGCCCGGCGTTACGGACCCTGCCCGGCGTCGCCGACGTCAATTCACTGGGCGGCCTCGTGCGCAGCTTCGAGGTCATTCCCGACAATGCCGCGCTGCTGGCGCACGGCGTTACCATCGATGCGCTGAGGAAGGCGGTCGAGGCCAACAACCGCAACGACGGCGCCGGCCGCCTGCGTGATGGCGAAGAAGTGCTGCTCGTCCGCTCTGAGGGCAACATCCGCAATCTCGGGGACCTCAAAGCGATCGTCGTGGCCTCGCGCGACGGCAAGATCGTCCGCGTCAGCGACGTCGCGAGGGTCGAGTTCGGCACGGTCACCCGCTACGGCGTCGTGACCAAGGACGGGGAGGGCGAGGCAGTGCAGGGCCTCGTGCTTGGCCTGCGCGGCGCCAATGCGCGCATCGTGGTCGAGGGCGTGAAGCAGAAGCTCGCCGAGCTGCAGCCCACCCTGCCGGCCGGCGTGACGATCAAGCCCTTCTACGATCGCGGTGAGCTGGTCGAGCGCTCGGTCTCGACCATCTCCACCGCGCTTCTGGAAGCCACGGTTCTGGTGGTCGTGCTGCTGGTACTGTTCCTCGGCGATTGGCGCGCCGCCTTGGTGGTCGTGGCCACCCTGCCGCTGGCCGCGCTCAGCACCTTCATCCTGATGCGCGCCTTCGGCATGTCGGCCAACCTGATGAGCCTCGGCGGCCTGGCCATCGCCATCGGCATGCTGATCGACGCCGCCGTCGTGGTCGTCGAGAACGTCGTGGCCGAGGTCAATCGCGCCCATGCCTCGCGCCATGTACCGCTGCTCAACATCATCTATCGCGGCACGCGTGAGGTCGCGGTGCCGGTGACGTCCGGCATCGTCATCATCGTGATCGTGTTCCTGCCGCTGCTCACCCTGCAGGGGCTGGAGGGCAAGCTGTTCATCCCGGTGGCGCTGGCCATCGTGTTCGCGCTCAGCAGCTCGCTGGTGCTTTCACTTACGGTCATCCCCGTCCTGTCGTCGTTCCTGCTGAAGCGGGAGCGCCATGCCGACACCTGGTTGACCCGCCGCGCCATGGCGACCTACGTGCCGGCGCTGCGCTGGTCGCTGCGCCACGAGAAGCTGGTGATCGCGCTGGCGCTGGCGGTGCTGGCCGGCGCGGGGATCGTCTATTCGCTGGCCGGCAAGACCTTCATGCCGACCATGGACGAAGGCTCGATCATCGTCGGCATCGAGAAGATCCCGTCGGTCAGCATCGAGGAGACGGCCGGCGTCGACCTCAAGATCCACAAGGCGATCATGGCGGCGATTCCCGAGGTCACCGGCATCGTGGCGCGTGCCGGCGCCGACGAACTCGGCCTCGACCCCATGGGCCTCAACCAGACCGACACCTATCTGCTGACCAAGCCGCCGTCGCAGTGGCGCGAGCCCAACGACAAGGAATGGCTGGAGGGCGAGCTGCGCAAGGTGCTCGATAAGCTGCCGGGCATCTCCTACAGCTTCACCCAGCCGATCGACATGCGCGTGCAGGAGATGATCATCGGCGTGCGCGGCGACGTCGTGGTCAAGATCTTCGGTCCCGACATCCCCACCCTCAACAAGCTCGCCGTCGAGATCACGCAGAAGCTCGAGACGGTGCGCGGCAACGAGGACGTGCGCACCGTGCTGAACGACGGCGTGCAATATCTCAGCGTCGCGGTCGACCGTCTGCAGGCCGGCGCGCTCGGCCTCAACGTCGACGACATCGCCGACGGCCTGCGCGCGCAGATCGAAGGCGTGCCGCTCGGCGTCGTGCTGGAGGAGGGACGGCGCACGCCGGTCCTGCTGCGCGGCAGCGAGACCGTGCGCGGCTCCAGTGCCACTTTCACCGACTTGCGCGTCACCCTGCCCGACGGTGGCAACGTGCCGCTGAGTTCGCTCGCCCGCCTCGACCGCATCGACGGGCCGGTGAAGATCGACCGCGAGAATGGCCGCCGCCTCGCCCTCGTGCAGAGCGACGTGAAGGGCCGCGACCTGGTAGGTTTCGTCGACGAAGCAAAGAAGATCGTGTCCGAGCAGGTCAAGCTGCCGGCGGGCTACGAACTTGCCTGGGGCGGCCAGTTCGAGAACCAGCAGCGCGCCGCGGCGCGGCTGGAGATCGTCGTGCCGATCGCGCTGGCGCTGATCTTCCTGCTGCTGTTCACGACGTTCGGCTCGATCCGCCAAGCGTTGCTGGTGTTCGTCAATATCCCGTTCGCGCTGGTCGGCGGCATCTTCACGCTGTCGGCAGGGGGTGAGTATCTCTCGGTGCCGGCGTCGGTGGGCTTCATCGCGCTGCTGGGCATCGCCGTGCTGAACGGGCTGGTGCTGGTGACCTACTTCAACCAGCTCGTGGCGGAAGGCGAGAAGGTCGAGGACGCAGTCTTCGACGGTGCGCTGCGCCGCCTGCGCCCGGTGCTGCTCACCGCCTCGATCACCGCCTTCGGCCTGGTACCGCTGCTGTTTGCAACGGGGCCGGGCTCGGAAGTCCAGCGGCCGCTCGCCATCGTGGTGATCGGCGGGCTGGTCAGCTCGACGCTGCTCACCCTGCTGATCCTGCCGCTGCTCTACCGGCGGTTCGGCGTCTCAGGCAAGGCGAGGTCTGCATGACAATGGTGGCGCTCACCCTGACCGCGCCACGCGGCCTGGAGGAGAAGCTGGTGCAGCTCCTCCTCGAAAACGAGGTCGCCGGCGCCGCGGGCTTCACGGTCCGCGAGGCCGTGGCCTATGGACGGGAGCTCGAGTTCCGCACTGTGTCCGAACGGATCGGCGGCCGCATTCGCCAGATCGAGATCCGCCTGACCCTCGCGGCGGACGCGGTGCCGCCGCTGGTCAACACGCTCAAGTTGGCGATACCCGACAAAGACGTAACCTGGCAGGTCGCGCCGATTTCGGCTTCCGGCACATCCGGCTAACTCCTTGCCCGCCCTCGACCGGCTTTGGGTTCGCCGTCTCGCGACACGGCGTTTCGCGTTCCTCTGCCTGACGGCGGTGATCGTGGCCCCGGTCTATGCCGTGACGGCGAAGCCCGTCGCTTCGATCGAAGAGACCCTGTTCCTCGCCGCGCAATCGCTGATCTACGCCTTCGTCATCGGCGTGCCGCTGGCGGCGGCGGAAACGCTCGCCTTCGTGGCCGGTACGGCGCGGCGCCAACGCCTGCCGTTCCCCGCCATGGTTGCCCTCAAGAGCGTCGGTTACGCCGCCTGGATGGTGGCGGGCGTGGCGATTGCCGGTTCCTTCACCCATGCGCACGACGAGGCGTCGTGGGAGGACCTGCTGCTGCACAAGGGCACACTCGTCGCGCTGGCATCACCGCGATTGCCATCAACGTCTTCCTGTCGGCCGGCCGCTTGATCGGTCTCAAGTCCCTGCTGTCGGTCGTGTCGGGCCGCTATCGCCGGCTGCGGCGCGAGGAGCGGCTATTCGCCTTCGTCGATGTGCGCGGCGCCACGGCGGCAGCCGAACATCTGGGTGACGTGCGCTTCCAGGCCTATCTCGTCGAGCTGTTCCTCATCATCGAGTTGACGGCGCTCGAAGCGGGCGGCGAGGTACACGACTATATCGGCCACCAGGCCGTGCTTGTGTGGCCGGCCGTGCCAGCCTCCGGTCCCGGCCCGCTCCACTGGATCGCCTACCTTTCGCGTGAGATCGCAGTGCGGCGTGACTCATTTGACGCGGCCTATGGGATCATTCCCGACCTGCGCGTCGGCATGCATGTCGGCCCGGTCATCGTCGGCGAGGTCGGCCTGTTTCGCACCAAGCTGGCCTATCTCGGCGATGCCGTGAACACCGCCGCGCGCGTCGAGGAGCTCGCCGAGGGTTACGCTGCGTGCGCTTTGATCACCGGCGAGGTCTGCAAGCGGTTTCTCCTGCCCCCTGACCTGAAGGCGACGCCGCTCGGCGAATGGGTATTGCGCGGCAAGCAGGGCGCCGTCGCCATTCATCGCCTCGACCTCGCGGCCGGTTGACCTCAGGCGGCGCTCGGCCAGTCCGGGTGATGGCTGTCGATCACGTAGGGATGGCGGTGGCGATAGCCCTGCTGCAAGCGTTCGGCGCCTGCCAGATGCGGATGATCTGCGGCGAGTCCGTCGTGCACGTGTTCGAGCACATCTTCATCGCGCACCGGCCACAGCTTGACCGCCGCGAGGACCGAGACGCCGGCGAAGGCCGCCATAGCCAAAAAGGTCGCCGGCATGCCGACCGTGGCGCCCAGCCACCCGGCGAGCGGATAGGTGATCAGCCAGCAGGCGTGCGACAGCGCGAACTGCGCCGCGAACAAAGCCGGCCGATCCTCAGGCTGCGACGAGCGGCGCAGCAACCGTCCCGATGGCGTCTGGGTCAGCGAATAGCCGAGTCCCAGCACCAGCCAGAAGATGACCAGCATGTGGAAGTTGGAGACCAGCATCGACGCCAGCAGGGCCGCCGTGAGCACGAGCCCGCCGACCAGCATGGCGCGCCGGTCCGAGATCTCGTCGAGCAGGCCGGGCAGGGCCAGCGCCGCGACCATCGAGCCGCCCCCGAACGCCGCGAGGGCCAGCGCGGTGTCGTGCTGTGCGAGGCCGAAGGTCGACTGGACCAGCACGACCGTGTTCACGATCACCATCGAGCCTGCCGCCGACACCGCAAGACTGAGAGCGAGAAGACCACGCAGGCGCGGCGTCGCGAGGTAGATGCGCAGGCCCCGCGTCGTGCGTTCGTAGATGCTGCGCCGCACCGTAGGCTTGGGGCTGGGCAGCGACACCGACACGACCAGCAGGGCCGAGGCGAGGAAGCCCACGACCGTGCCGGCGAACAGATTGTGGAACGAAATGACGGCCAGCAGCGCCGCCGCCAGCACCGGACTGACCAGACTCTCCATGTCGTAGGCGAGGCGCGAGAGCGACAATGCCCGCGTATATTCTCGTTCATCGGGCAGGACGTCAGGAATGGTCGCCTGGAAGGTCGGCGTAAAGGCGGCCGAGGCCGACTGGAGCACGAAGATCAGGATGTAGACCTGCCAGATCTCGGTGACGAACGGCAGCAGAACAGCGACCGCGGCGCGGATCAGGTCGAGCCCCACCAGCATGGCGCGGCGCGGGAGCTGCTCGGCGAAGGCCGACGCGAATGGCGCGACGGCGACATAGGCGACCATCTTGATGGCCAGCGCCGTACCCAGCACCGCGCCGGCAGATGGTCCTGCGAGCTGGTAGGCGAGGAGCCCGAGGGCGACCGTCGCCAAGCCGGTGCCGATCAAGGCAATGACCTGGGCGGCGAATAGATGACGGTACGTCCGGTTCGCGAGTACACTCAGCATGCGATGACCATCTGCTTTTCCAGCATCTAATCCTGTGGTGGAAACATTGTGCGATTATTGACTGATCCTCTCCGGGGGGATAGGAGATTCTTCCATGACTACCGATCACCTTCACGCAACGCACCCTGAAATCGTCAAAAGGCTCCGCCGCGCGGAAGGTCATCTGCGCAGTGTCATCGAGATGATGGATCAGGGTCGATCGTGCCTCGACCTCGCGCAGCAACTGCACGCGGTCGAGAAGGCCATCGGTCAGGCGAAGAAAACGCTCATCCAGGACCATCTCGACCATTGCCTCGACGAGACCGTCGACCAGCCCGCCAAGGAACGCCGCCGTTCGATCCAGGAATTCAAGGAAATCACCAAATACCTTTGAGCGTCATCTTGAGGAGAGTCGCGTGCGCTCGCCACCAGGTGCATTCAAACCCGCTCACCGGATTGCTGTCGTGGCATGCGTGCTGGCGCTTGCCGCGTGCGGCCGATCGATCGGCGAACCCTTCGACATCGCCGCAGCCAACCTACTGACGCCGGGCAAGTCGACCTACGAGGACGCCGTGAAGCAGCTCGGCATTGCCAGCCATGTGAAGGGCTATGGCCAGGGCACGGTCGCCCATTGGCATTACCTCGAGGACACGACCGAGGGCACCGAATACGCGAGCGTCACGATCATGTTCGGCCGCGACGGACGCATGGTCCGCATCGTCGAGCGTCTCGACAGCAACTCGGATGGCAACCGAAGAGGTAGTACGCTCCCATGATTGGCTTCGCCGCGTCGAACCTCAATTCATCCTGGTTCAGCGGACACGGCCCCAGCTTCCGGCAAGCATGCCGAAGCCCAGCATCAGGATTACGATCGCCGTCACCAGCTCCAGCCATCCAAGGGCGCGAATCAGGCCGCGCACCCGGCCGCTGGCGGCGGCGACGCCAGCTCGGCGCAAGGCGATCCCCAGCAGGCCGAAGCAAGCGATGGTGATTGCCGCGCCAATGCTGATCGCGGCTGCTAGCGCGATCCCTGCGCCGGTAGCGCCTCGCGCGACAGCAGAGCCCACGACGATGATCGTCAACGGACAAG
This sequence comes from uncultured Reyranella sp., assembly GCA_964588065.1. Taxonomy (GTDB): domain Bacteria; phylum Pseudomonadota; class Alphaproteobacteria; order Reyranellales; family Reyranellaceae; genus Reyranella. The sequence goes on along the minus strand of CAZPOS010000001.1, from coordinate 143,633 downwards.
GCAGGAGACCCATGGCGATGGCGAGCATCGACCGCGACGCCTGCGATCCTCCGTGCCCATCCTCATGCCGGTGCGAAGAGGCCTCCCGCCGCCTCAGGCCGCGCAGCGCCAGGACAACGTAGAGCACGCCGATCGCCGCGACGATGGCGCCACCGATCCCCTCAACCCAGGCGCCCGCGCCGGTCGGCCGCCCCAGCGGGCTGATGACCCGGCCTGTGGCCAAAACGAGCAGGACGGCGATGGTGCCGTGCGTCAGCGCCGCAAGGCTCGCGACCCGCAATCCGGCCAGAGGGTTCCCGGACTGACCCAGGAAGTGAGAGAAAATCACGGCCTTGCCGTGGCCGGGCGTCAGCGCATGGACGAGCCCCAGCCCGATCGCCACCAGCATGCCCGATGCGAAAGCTTCGGGACTGGAGAACAGCTCGGCGAAGCGCCGCGACAGCATGCCTTGGAGCTGGAGCTGAAGGGTGAATATCGCTTCGAAGGCGTGAACCAAACCCAACACTTTCCGCTAAAGGCCCAGAGCGCCGCGTTCAGCATGGCTACACTCGCAGATCTTGCTATATCCTCCCCTGGGGGATAGATCTAGTTTGTTGCTTTAGTCGAGTGTCTGCAGGCAGGGCATGGATTCCTTTTCCGAATTGATCCGTCAAGGCGCGGCACATGCTTGGTTGTTTGTGCCCAGCGCGATCCTGCTGGGGGCCCTCCACGGACTAGAACCCGGCCACTCCAAGACGATGATGGCGGCATTCATCGTGGCCATCCGCGGTACCGCATGGCAGGCCGTGCTGCTCGGATTGTCGGCGACGGTTTCCCATACCGCCGTGGTCTGGGCGGTGGCGCTGGCTGGACTGTACTTCGGCTCCCAATGGGACCCGGAAAGCAGCGAGCCCTATTTTCAGGTAGCTTCCGCGGTGGCCATCATCGGCGTTGCCCTCTGGATGATCATGCGGACCTGGCGAGCCCAACAGGCGGAGCGGCATGCCGATGGCCACAATCACGCGCACGACGACCATGACCATCCGCACGACCACGACCACACGCATCCACACCACGATCCGCAGCCAGCGGGATTGAACGTCGCGCGGACTGGTTACGAGGACGAGCATGAGCGACAGCACGCGGCCGTGATAAGCCGTCGCTTTGCCAATCGGCATGTGACGACGGGGCAGATCGTCGTGTTCGGGCTGACGGGCGGCTTGATCCCGTGTCCCGCCGCGATCACCGTTCTGTTGCTCTGCCTTCAACTCCGCGAGTTTACGCTGGGGACGACACTCGTCCTGTGTTTCAGCATTGGGCTGGCCGCCGTGATGGTCGGCACGGGCGTGGCGGCCGCCTTCGCGACCCGCCATGTCGGCAAACGCTGGGACGGCTTCGAAAAGCTGGGGAGGCGGGCGCCTTACTTCTCGGGAACCCTGATCGTCTGCATCGGCCTGTATGTCGGCTATCATGGCGTGGCCACGCTCGTGGCACAAAGCGTGGCGCATTAACCCAGCCAACCGGACCCGAGACTGCGGGGCGACCAGGTCCGGCTACTTGTGTCGCCACACCTTGAAAGACGAAACGACAAGGATTGCGGCAAGCAGCGGCAGCAGGAACGTGGCGCCGACGATTCCCAGCAACATCGCGCCCACGAAGCTGCCAACGATTGAACCCACCGCCATGACCAGCACGAAGCGGTGGTTTCGCAAAAGCACGGCGAAGCTGCTGTCGCGGCTGTAACGCGCGAAGCCGACTAGCATCGTCGGCAGGCTGACGACCAGCGACAGACTGCCGGCTAGCTTCACATCTGCGCCGAACAGCAGGATCAGCGTGGGGATCAGCAGCTCGCCGCCGGCGACGCCCATGAGCGAAGCGACAACGCCGATGGCAAAGCCCGCAACGACGCCGGCGATGACCTGAGCGGGGCCCGAGAACAGGGGCGCGCCGCCGCCCTCCGAGCCGTGCCCGATCAGCAGGACGACCGCCATCGCGACCAGCAACAGCGCCAGCACGCGATAGAGCGTCTCGGATTTCAGTCGGGTGGCCCACGACGCACCGACCCATGCGCCCAGCAGACTGCCGGCAAGCAGGTTGGCGACGATCATCCAGTGGCTGCCGATGGTTGCAAACGAGATGGTACCGGTGCGGAAGGGCAGGGCAGACGCCACGACTATTAGGCTCATGGCCTTATTAACGATCACGGCTTCGAGCGCGCCGAACCGGAAGGCACCGATCAGCAGCGGCAACCGGAACTCGGCGCCGCCCAGGCCGATCAGGCCGCCCAGCGCACCGATACCCACGCCGCCGGCAAATGCGCCGACCGATCCCCGATTGTCGGCGCCCTGTTCCGCTGCTTCTGCCATGTGTCCCCGCTATGTCTCCGGGGATACTACGCCCCTCCGAGGCTACCGGGTAGCAAGGTGACGATCACGGTTTCTCCGGCAAGGCGGCGAGGGCGGCTCGCGCGTGTCAGACGCTGCGGTGCAGTGTCGAATGCTGGGTCGCGATCAACTTGTCGATGCGTGTGCCGTCGAGATCGACGACCTCGAAGCACCACAGGCCGTGGTCGAAGGACTCGCCGATGCGCGGCAGCCGCTTCAGGCGGTGGAGAACGAAGCCGGCGACCGTATGATAGGAGTGGTTGGGCGGCAGCGAGATGCCGAGCCGCTCGGCTATCTCATCGATCGGGCAGCTTCCGTCGATCAGGAGCGATCCATCGTCGCGCTCTGTAACATGCGGATCTTCCTCTTCGTCGATGTCGGCGACCACCGCCTTCAGGATGTCGCCCTCGGTGACGATTCCCTCAATGCTGCCGTGCTCGTCGATGACGACCACGAGATTCAGAGGCGACTGGCGGAGCTGTTCGACGACATCGATTGCCGCCAGTCGATCGCTCACGGCCGGCACCTTCTCGACCAGGATCCACATCGCGTTGACACCCTCGTCCATCAGGGCAACGAGGGCTGCTCGGACGGGAAGGGCGCCCACGATCTCGTCGATGTCGCCGTTCGCCACCAGCATTCGGCCATGCTGTGCGGTGCGGATGGCGTCGCGGATGTCGCTTTCGCTGTCGTTGAGGTCGATCCATTCGACATCGGGCCGCGGAGTCATGATGGCGCGCACTGGCCGGTCGCCGAGGCGCATGACCCGCGAGAGCATCGAGCGTTCCTCGGGCTCGACCAGGCCGGACCGCTCGGCCTCGTCGATCATCGTCATGATCTCCTTGTCGGTAACGCCGGCTTCCGGCTGCTGGGACTGGCCGAGCAGGCGCAGGCCCAGCCGGGCCGATACGTCGAGCAGGCCCACCACCGGGCTTGCGATCCTGGCCACGAGCTGCATCGGCCGGGCGACGATCACCGCGACGCGCTCGGCGTTGCGCAGGCCGAACTGCTTGGGAACGAGTTCACCCAGCACGACCGAGAGATAGGTGATCGTCACGATGACCACCGTGAAGGCCACCGGTTCGGCGAAGCGCGTGGGCATGCCGTGGCTTTCGAGCCAGGCATCGCCGCGCTCGGCGATGGTGGCGCCGCTGAAGGCGCCGGCGACGATGCCGACCAGGGTGATACCGATCTGGACGGCCGACAGCATCCGGCCGGGATCGCGCGTCAGGTCGAGGGCGACCCCAGCGCCGCGCGATCCGTCGCGCGACATCTGCTCCAGGAGCGGGCGTTTGGCGGACACCAGCGCGAGCTCGGACATCGCCAGAAGACCGTTCAGCACGATCAATCCAACGACGATTGCGAGTTCGACGACAAGCATGGCAGCTCCCCAAGATAAGAGGTCACTATAGGCCATCTGGTGGAGGCTGGCGTGAGGCGGCGACTGCCATTTCCTTCGAATTATTACCGCTTTATTGCTCTCCCTGCCCACAGCGATACGAAATTCCGACGGCAGGCCGCGCTCACCGACCTTCGCATCCGCTTCACGGCTAAAACTCAAACATAGTATTTAACGAAGTCGAGTGCCCGATGCGGGCGAACCATTGCCGTCGGCTCGATCCAGAGCGGGACATCCTCACCCGCCGCCGCCTGCTGCTCTGGATCGATCGTCAGGTCGCGTAGATCGCGGCGCGGTGGGTGCGCGGCAGGAAGGCATAGAGGCGGTCACCTGCCGGGCTGAGCGCCGTGGTGTGGGCACCCGCCTCGGTTTTGATCGTCCCGAGCTTTTTCATCGGGGACGTCGAGAAGACATCGATAACGCCGGGATCGCCGACGGCGACGTAGAGTTCTCGCCGATGGCGGTTGAAGAAGATCACGTCGGGCGTGCCGCTGAGTGGCTGGGTGCCCAGGATCTTGCCGGAGCGCGCATCCAACGTGGCCAATGTGTTGGCATCGCAGGCGCAGAACAGCCGTCGTGTCGCCGTGTCGAGATCGAGGCCATGCGGTCCTGCCGCGGGCGCGGCGAACATGTGGGCGATCCGATCGGGCTGCCTGGAATCGATGACGACGATGACGGCCGGATCGGCGATATTGACGTAGAAGGTCGCGGCGTCGGGATCGAACACCGTCCAGCGCGTGCGACCCGGCACCGCGATCTCGGCGCGCACGGCGCGGTCGCCGACATCCACCATCGTGACGGTATGCGAGCCGGCGAGGGCGGGATCGCCGACGTTGGCGGCGAGCAGGAGCTTGCGGCCGTGATCGTAGGCCAGGCCATTGGGGCCGATGCCCACCTTGATCCTGGTCACTTCGGGATCTGGCCCGGGCGCAAAGATGCCGACCGTGTTCTCGGCCCGGTTCGACGAGAAAATGAGGTTTGCCTCGTCGCTCACCAGCGCGCCGGCCACGCCGCGCAGGTTGGAAATGGAGAACAGGTATTTTTGTGCGTCGAACACGTCGACGGCGTCGTTGGCGGTGTGCGCCACATAGATGTGGCCGCTCGCGGCATGCGGGGCGGCATGGTCGAAGCCGCCCTTCGCCTTGTGTGCGGGGAGATCGATGTATCCGGTGAGAACGAGCGTCATGGCCTTCGCCTCACATCTTCGGCGGCCAGTTGTGCGTCTCGCCCGTGAGGCTGCGGCACCACGCGTAGAGCGCGTCGTACATCACCATGCCGTGCTTAAGCATCTCGTGGTCGTCGGTGTAGACGTGGCTCAGGCCAAGCGAGAGGGCGAACAGGCCGGCCGATTGCGGCGTGAGATCGAGCCGCGACGTGTCGGCGCCGCGCACGATGTCAGCCAGCCTGTCTAGGCCGGGGGCGTCGAGCCTGTATTCGAGGATAAAGGCATCGAAGCTGCATTTCTCACCGACATGCGTGAACTTTACGTCGGGAATGTCATAAGGCACTGCGCCGGTTTCCTTGGCGGTGGCCAGCACCTTGTCGGCAGGCACGTAAAGGAACTCCGGCTCCTTCTCGATGAAGCGCTGGATCAGCCACGGACAGGCGATGCGGTCGATCTTGGGACGTTCGCGTGTAACCCACTTCATATTGCGTCTCCTTCTTTTAACGGTTCGGTCGGCAGTCCATCGGCGCGCCAGGCGCCGATGCCACCGGCAACGGCCACGGCATCGATGCCGCGCGCGCGTAGTTTGGCGGCGGCATCGCCGCCGATCTCGAAGCCCCAGGCGCAGTAGACCAGCGCCTTGGCGCCCGGCGGCAGCGACGCTGCGATCTCGTCGATCCTGTCGGGTGACGCCCGGCGCGCGCCGCGCAGGCGGACCGGCACCATCGCGGCGTCGGCTTCCAGGCGGGCGTCGATGACGATGAGATCCGGATCGGCCTCGAGCATCTTTCGCGCGTCGGGCGTCGAGACGGTGTGCGGCTTCTTCTCTTGCGTGGCGCCGGCGAAGCGGGCGGCGACGCGCGCCCAGGCGATGTTGGCCATGAAGGCGTCGACATAGGCGCCGGCGTTGCTGCCGAAATCGATGTGATAGGCGTGCTCGTACATGTCGAGCGCCAGCACCGGCGTGCCGCCGGCCAAGGCATGGGTGTGATCGGCCGCCCAGACATTGGAGAGCGATCCGTCGCGATCTCCTCGGGGGGCCGAGCGCGTCAGCATCACCCAGCCCGAGCCGCCGCCCAGCGCCTTGCCCATGGCGACGAACTCGGCGCGCCAGCGGGCGATCGATCCGAAATCGCGCACGATCGCCTCGGCCAGGGCGCCGCCCCCGTTCTCACTGGAAGGATCGCCGCCGCCGCCTTCGCCCAGATTTTCGAAATAGATCTCGTGCAGCAGCATCGAGTTGGTGGCGATCAGCTCCTCGCGCTTCAGCCCGTTCAGGCGAAAGCCTGGAACGTCGGCCGGATCGAGGCTGGCCAGCTCGCCCTGGATCGCGTTCAGCCGGCGCACTGCGCCGCCATAGTTGTTCTCGTAGTGGCTGGCGATCAGCCGGGCCGAAAGGCCTTTTAGGCGCGGCGGCTTGAAAGAGATCGGCCGGGCTTGGAATGTCATGGGTTCCTCTCGGTGATACACTCGTTTCATCGGCAACATACGCTTGCTGGACAGTAACGCAAGAGAAAATGATACAATTGTTGCAATGTCGTCTATTCCTATGATACGGATGAACAATGTCGAGAAGCGATACCTCGGAGGGCGTGCGGTGGCTTCTTCTGATCCATCAATTGCCGGCCAAGCCCGCCTACGCGCGGGTGAAGATCTGGCGGCGCCTGAAAGGGCTGGGGGCGGTGACGGTGAAGAACTCTGTCTATGTGCTGCCGGCCAATGCCGAGACGCAGGAAGACTTCACCTGGCTGGTCAAGGAGATCGCCGAGCTGGGCGGCGAGGCCTTCGTCTGTGAGGCGCGCCTGGTCGACGGCCTCGATGACGGCGAAGTGCAGGCCCTGTTCGGGGCCGCGCGTGACGAGGACTACGCGGAGATCGCTGCCGCCGCGCGCGAGCTCGGCGGCAAGCGCACCCGCGAAGCCGGCGCAGAGTTCGCAACGCAGGTGGCGCGGCTGCGCAAGCAGCTCGACGAGATTATCGCGATCGACTTCTTCGGCGCCGACGGGCGCGAACCGGCCGAAGGGCTGGTGTCCGGCCTCGAAGCCGGCTTGCACAAGGAGGTCGACGCCGTGACCACGACCGGACCGGACTCCAACACCTCATCGGACCCGCTAAACAATCGCGTCTGGGTGACACGCCAGGGCGTGCAGGTCGATCGCATCGCCTCGGCCTGGCTGATCCGCCGCTTCATCGACGACGCGGCGCGCTTCAAGTTCGTGCCAGGCACCGGCTATGCAGCCCAGCCGGGTGAACTGCGCTTCGACATGTTCGAGGGCGAGTACACCCACCGCGGCGAACGCTGCACCTTCGAGGTCCTGCTGGCCGAGGCGAAGCTCGACGATCCGGCGCTGGCCGCGATCGGCGAGATCATCCACGACATCGATCTCAAGGACGGCAAGTACGGCCGCGAGGAAACCGCGGGCGTCCGCAGCCTGATCGCCGGAATCGCCGCCACGCACGATGACGACACCGAGCGCCTCGAACGCGGCGCCGTCCTCCTCGACACTCTCTACAGCTCGTTCGCGGGCAGGCAAGGCGGTAGGAAGTGAAAGACCATGGCGTTCCCTTCGGCGAAGCGATGAAGGTATGGGCCCGCGTCGCCGCCCTCTCGTTCGGCGGCCCGGCTGGCCAGATCGCGGTGATGCATCGCATCATCGTCGAGGAGAAGAAGTGGATCGGCGAGCAGCGGTTCCTGCAGGCGCTGAACTACTGCACGCTCTTGCCCGGACCGGAAGCGCAGCAGCTCGCGATTTACATCGGCTGGCTGATGCACAAGACCAAGGGCGGACTGTTCGCCGGCACTCTTTTCGTGCTGCCGGGCCTGCTGGCCATCATGGCCTTGAGCTGGATCTATGTCCTGCTCGGCAAGGTTACTCTCGTGCAAGGCCTGTTCTTCGGCCTGAAGGCCGCCGTGCTGGTGATCGTGATCGAAGCGGTGCTGAGAGTCGGCAAGCGCGCCCTGAAGAACAACACGATGCGCGGGCTGGCGGCGGCCGCCTTCATCGCGCTCTTCTTTTATGACGTGCCCTTCCCCTTCGTCATTCTGGTCGCGGGGCTTATCGGCTATTTCGGCGGACGGGCCGGCATGCCGGCCTTCCTGGCCGGGGGCGGGCACGGCAAGGTCGGCGACCGGCAGCTGGCCGACGCCGACTCATTGCTCGGCGAGGAAACGCCGGCGCATGCAAGGCCCAACGTGCGCTGGTCGCTGTCGATCACCGCGCTCTTCCTGGCGCTCTGGCTGGTGCCGGTGGCGGCGCTCTATGTCGTTCTCGGTGGCGACAATGTCTTCAGCAAGATGGCCGTGGTGACCTTCGGCGGCGCCTATGCGGTGCTGGCCTACGTGGCGCAACAGGCCGTCGACAACTATCACTGGGTGACGGCGGGCGAGATGCTCGACGGCCTCGGCATGGCCGAGACCACGCCGGGACCGCTGATCATGGTGACGCAGTTCGTGGGCTTTCTCGCCGCCTGGCGCGAGCCCGGCGCGATGCCGCCGCTGCTGGCCGCGACGCTGGGCGGGCTGCTCACCACCTGGGTCACGTTCGTGCCCTGCTTCCTCTGGATCTTCTTCGGCGCACCCTTCGTCGAGGCGTTGCGCGCCAACAAAGCGCTGGGGGCGGCGCTGGGCGCCATCACGGCGGCGGTGGTGGGCGTCATCCTGAACCTCGCGGTGTGGTTCGCGCTCCACGTCCTGTTCTCGACGCTGGTGCCGGTGCGCTGGCTTGGGGCCGCCGTCGACCTGCCGGTGCTGAGCTCGGTCAACATCCCCACGCTCATCCTGTCGGTCTCCGCTGCGATCGCGATCTTCCGGTTCAAGATGGGGATGCTTCCCGTGCTGCTCGCCAGTTCTGTGGCCGGTATCGTCTATTCGCAGGTCATCAGCATGTCGTAGGTGAATGGACCTCTTAAAGGGGAGGAACGAATGATCATGCGTCCGACGTGACGCGATCTGATCGGTGCCGCCACTGCGTGGTGCTCGCCACGACGGCGCTGCGTGGTAGGGAAGGAAGGAGTGCAAACCGCTCCTGCGGTACCTAAGATGGATGAACTGCCGTCGCTTAGAATCTAAGCGCATTGCGTACGCTGTATGGCATTCCACACCGCACTCGTATGGCTGTTAAGTGCTGGGTACATTCACGGGTACACCAGAAAGCGTTTAGGAAAAAAAAGCACGACACATCAGTTACTTAGGAGAAGTGTCGACTCCGCCCCTGAGTTAGAGATTGCGCTGGACAACCTGACGGATGGCGCCACGCGCGATGCCAAAAAGGGAAACACCTCAGCTCACTTGGCCTAGCAGGTAGTTGAAATAGGCTTTTGAAGGGTGCTGTTGGGCAAGGTTGATTCGCAAACGACAGCCATGACGCATGATGGATTCAAGATTGCGCCTCCGTCGATTCGTTTGTTTCTCGTCATCGTGCGAACCCCGACCTTTCAACAGCCTGCTAGCCCTATCGGGCAACGCCTGCCTCCTTCGCCTGATCTGCGGTCCGCTTAGTAGCAGGAGGAACAGCCCGGCTCGGGCCACCACGGTGACGAAACGGCCGATAGTTTCCGAGCTTGGCTCGAGATCTGTAGTTGCCGTCGTCAAAGCCAAGCGGCTTGCCTCCTTCTGCCGTCAATTCCGCCACCGTCTCGGGCGCGATGCTCGGCGCGGGAGCTGACGTCGCCGCAGTCGCTGCCGCGGCACACTGATCAGACCCTGACGTCGAAACGCCACGGCGTCGGCCGCTGCCCGCACCGGATCATCCTCGGTATGAACGTAGCGCATGAACATCGTGACCGTCCTGTGCGCCGTGAGCGCCATACCGACCTTCACGGGGATCCCGGAATTTGCGATATCGGTGGCCGCGCGATGGCGGATGCCGGGTGTGCCGATGCGCGGCAGCCCTGCACGCCCGAGGATGCGCTGCCAACCCTTGTAGTAGGTGTGCTTCGGCATCGGCCGGTTGGGATCTAAGGTAGATGGGCAGACGTAGGGTGCCTTTTCCAAACGCGGCGCCGCCTCGATCAGGCGGACCGCCTCGGCGCTCATCGGCTTCGACATGCCGCCGGTCTTGCTGTCGGGCCATTCGACACGACGGTTGTCGAGATCGACCCAGGCCCATTCGAGCTTGAGGATCTCCGACATCCGAGCCGCAAACTCGAACTGTAGCCGGATGGCGAGGAGGATGAACGGGTGCTCGCGGCCCTCGTCCTCCGCCTTGCTCAAATAGGCATACAGTCGTTTCAACTCTGCATCGGTGATCAGCCGGGTCTTTTCTCGTTCTGGGAACTTTGAAACATGGCGGTATGGGTTCGATCCGTCTGGACGCATGCCCCAGACCTCCGCCATGTTGAACATCTTGCGCACCGCCGAGAGCACCCGATTTGCGTTCGTTGGGAACTTCGACATCTTCTTCATAAGGCCTGAGATATCCGAGCGTGTGACGTCGGCGACCTTGGTTTGGCCGAGATGAGGGACGACGTAGAGCTTGCCGTAGCCGCGGGCGGCCCCAACCGTAGAGGGCTTGTTGCGCGGCTCGGAGTAGTCGGCGATGAAGCGCTCGAAGAGCTCCTTCACTTTCGGCGCCCGGCGCGCGGCGCTCTTCTCCGCACTCGGATCCTTGCCCTTGCGGACGTCGGCCAACCAATCCTGGGCGATGGCCCGGGCCTGCTCAACCGTGATCTCGCCAAAGCGGCCGATGGCGGGCTTGCGACGCTGGCCGTTGTTGGCGACGTAGGCCACGATGAAGACCTTGCGGCCGGTCGGCGTGACCTTGAGCAGGAAACCCGGTATCGCTGAGTCGCGGAGTTCATAAGGAGCCTTCTCCGGCCGAGCGGCGTCCACGACGGTCTTCGTGAGTTTGAGTCTTGTCATTCCTACCCTCCTATGCGGCCGGGCTTCAGGTGCACAATAGGTGCAGCCAGAAAACCAACCGTGGCGTACGACCGGCTAGGACTGGATCACGATACGAAGTGGAAATGCCAGATGGATCAGGCGCTTATCCGTATACGAACCGGCGCGACGAGATGGCCTCGCTACGCGCGGCAGCAATCCTCGTCCTTGCCTTCTTGGATGGGCGGACATGGCACCGACCCATAGGAGCAAAACACGCAGCAATCGCCCTGCTTAGGCTTGAGTAGCGTTTTGCATGTGGTGCATTCGTAGAAGTACTGGCAGGCGTCGGTCGGCATGGTCTCGACTTTAGCGGCGCTGCAACTCGGACAAGTCAGCGTAGACTGGAGAATGATGTTCATATCGGGGGCTCGATCCAAAAGGTGAGCATAAGCAATCCGATCGCGAGGACGAGGGCAATCTTGCTGCCCCAGTCAAGCATTGGACTGGCGCATGCTGTGCCGGGTGTGCACAACCGCGTCCTTCGTTGCCGTACCATGATGATGGCGCTGGCGCCGAGACTGATCGCGGCAGCGTAAAACAACTCTTGCTGATACTGCGCCGCCAAGTATCCAATGCCGACCAGGGACACGGCACTAATCCCAAAAAGCGACAACGCGATGGGCAATGCGCAGCAGGAGGCGACACCGAAAGCCGCGAGCAGACTCCCGGCTGCCAGTACGGTCTTCACTATATCGCGGCCCTTAGCAGCGGAAGGCAGTGTGATTTCTTTATTCTGAATCGTCATATCCGAAGCCTACACCCTGTAGCAACTACAGACGCAATGCCCAACCAGATCAACGGAAAGTGAGCGACCATGCCGGCGGAAGAATGCTTTCCAATTGGAGTTCTGTCTGAGCAATCGGGCGTGAACATCGAAACGATTCGCTACTACGAACGGGTCAGTCTCTTGCCAAAACCGGCCCGAAGTGCAGGCGGGTATCGCCTCTATCGATCGAGTGATTCCAATCGTCTTTGCTTCATTCGCCGCGCACGCGATCTTGGCTTTTCCCTCGACGAAATTCGTCGCCTGCTGGACTTGGCCGATCAAAAGTCGAGGTCATGCCGCCGCGTGCATGACATAGCGGTCGATCATCTGGTCGAGGTCCGCGCAAAGGTCGCCGAACTTCGACGGATGGAACGCGTTCTAGGCACCATGGTGAAAGCGTGCGCTCAAGGGATGATACCTGCGTGCCCGCTTCTTGAGACGCTGGCGCAGGGTGGATAGCTCCGCCCCGGCAGAATCTCGCCAGTAGAGGAGCATACCGGATCAGCCCATAAAACTAGGAATGTAGTTGTTATAGAGGCGACATTTGGTCAGATTCAACCGATGAACCGCAAACTCGCCGCGCAATGCCTGTCTGAGCTGGGCAACCTGACCCGGCTGGACATCTACCGGCTGCTGGTCAGGGGTGGCCTGGATGGGATGAAGATTAGCGATATCCAGACTCGTCTCGGCGTGCCGGCGTCGACCCTGGCCTTTCATCTCGGCGGCCTCGTCGGAGTCGGTCTGGTCTTGCAGGAGAAAGTCGGTCGCGAAGTCATCTGCCGCGCCAAGCACCGGCAGCTCACTGCCGTCATGGAGTTCCTGCGCGAGCAATGCTGCCAGGGGTTCGACGACGAACCGGTGGCGTTGCGCAAAGCAAGTTGATCTTGCCCGCCATAGAGTCGAACCCATCATGTGATGCCCACACGGCATGCGACAGATTTCTTAGGTTCTTGTGATTTCACTAGGTGGTTCAGCTGATTAAAGCCACTCCCGTTCATTACGGATGGATCATCCTCGCAGCGGGTACGTTTGGCTCCTTCATGACCTTGCCGGGCCAGACGGCGGGCGTGTCGGTGTTTTTCGACCCGATCACTAGTGATCTTCATATCTCCCGAACGTCCGCCTCCATCGCCTACGCCGCCGGCACACTAGCCGGGATCTTGCCGGCGCCGGTGATCGGTCGATGGATCGACAGGCGCGGGCCTCGCCTGACGGCAACGATGATCGCTGGTGGCCTCGCCTTGGCCTGCATCTGCATGGCATTCGTCGACTCCGCGATGACGCTGCTCATCGGCTTCGCGCTTTTGCGCGGCATGGCTATCGGCGGGCTCAGTCTCGTCAGTCACCAGGTCGTCAATCTCTGGTTCGTGCATCGCAGGGGGATCGCAGCGGCCGCAGCCAGCCTCGGTCTTGCGGTGGGGTCCATGGTCTTCCCGCAGCTGATCGATTTTCTGATCTCGACCTACGGTTGGCGGGGCGCCTATCTCGCACTGGCCTTGCTCGTCGCCCTGACCATTCTTCCCGTCGCGGCTGCGCTGTTTCGCGACCGACCGGAAAAATTCGGCCTCACGACGGATGCCGGGCTTTCGCCGGTCGCGACCCAGACGCGGGAAGAGCCGTCGTTTACCCGCAAACAGGCGCTCCGGACCGGCGTTTTCTGGCTTCTCTGCGCGGTCGGCTTCCTGACCAATGCCGTGGGCACGGCGCTGTTGCTCAATCACTTCTCGATCATGCAGACGGCCGGAATAGAGCGCGGGGATGCGCTCCGGGTTTTGGCGGTCTACGCGGGCGTTCAAGCGGTCGTCACACTCGGCACCGGTGCCATGCTGGATCGGTATGAGCCCCGCCGGCTGGTGCCATTGGCGATGTTCCTGCTGGCGGCAACGACAGCCTTGCCGGCACTCGGTAGTGGCGTTGCCGTTAGCTTGCTTTACGCTCTGTGCTTGGGCGGCGCTTACGGTTCACAGCAAGCCATCGGCGCTGCCGGCTACGCTCAGTACTTTGGTCGTGACCATCTGGGCGCGATCCGAGGCGCGTCGTTTGTGTTTGGCATTGGAGGTGCTGCCTTCGGGCCGCTTCCCTTTGCGGCCAGCGTCGACTGGACTGGAACCTACTTCGTCGCCTTGGCCTGTAGTTGCGTGCTGTGCCTCGCGTGCGGAGTAGCCAGTTTCATCGTCCAACCGCCCGCCGTGACCGGTCCACCGCCGCTCGTTGAGGCAGCAAGGCCATGACATCCGAGGATACGACTCTCGTAGCGGGAATTCCGATACCGTCCACGTCGCTGATTTTCCTGAGCGCGGCGGGTCTGCACGTCCTGGTCGGACTGATCTGCGTGGTCACTGATGTCATCGCGATGTTGAGCCCTAAGTGCAGTGGTCGTCATCCGACGTTCGGCTCGATCTACTACTGGGGCCTGGTGGTAGTGTTCGTATCGGCGACCGGCCTCTCCGTGGTTCGTTGGGCCGAAGACTATCACCTGTTCGTTCTCGGGCTGCTGGCGCTCCTCGCCGCCTCTCTCGGGCGCACCGCCCGGCGGCGGCACTGGCCCGGTTAGGTAAGGCTATACGTTACCGGCATCGGCCTTTCCTACATCCTTCTGCTAACGCCTTTTACGTCGACAACGGCAAGAGCCTGCCGCTGTGGAAAGAGCTTCCACCGATCGCGTACTGGCTGCTCCCCGCGGCCATCGGTCTGCCACTGATAATCTATGCTCTCCTGCGCCACCCGCTCGCTCAACACTAAGGGGTGCCGCGCCTTCTGGATCTGACTTGCCGAAGAACGCTCCGCCGCAACCAGCTCACACTACGAGATCAACGCCCAAGGGCAACTGCCGCCTCTTTCGCCTCATCTGCGGTCCGCTTAGTACCAGGGGGAACAGCTCCGTTCGGGGCACGACGATGACGAAACGGCCGATGGTTTCCGAGCTTGGTCTGAGACCAGTAGTTGCCATCCTCAAAGCCGAGCTGCTTGTCTGCTTCTGCCGTCAACTCCGCCGCCGTTTCGGGTGCGATGATCGGCGCGCGAGTTGACGTCGTACCGCCGATCAGCCCCTGACGTCGAACCGCCACGGCGTCGGTCGCTGCCCGCACCGGATCATCCTTGGTGTGGACGTAGCGCATGAACATCGTGACCGTCTTGTGCGCCGTGAGGCCATGCCGACCTTCACAGGGACACCGGAGTTTGCGATATCCGTTGCCGAGCGATGCCGGATGCCGTGCGTGCCAATGTGCGGCAGCCCGGCTCGCCTGAGGATGCGTCGCCAGCCCTTGTAATAGGTATGCTTCGACATCGGCCGATTGGGATCGAAGATGGATGGGCAGACGTAGCGTGACTTTTCCAGTCGCGGCGCTGTCTCGAGCAGGCGGACCGCCTCGGTGCTCATCAGCTTGGACATGCCGCCGGTCTTGCTGTCGGGCCATGCGACACGGCGGTTGTCGAGATCGACCGCCCATTCGAGCTTCAGATCTCCGACACGCGCGCGGACATCTCGAGCCTGATGAAGAAGATGGCGAAGGCGCCGCCGAACGCTAACCGGCTGCTCCCGGCGGCCCGCATCTGTTCAATGCTGGGCCTGCCGGAGCGCGATCACGATCGCTTCAAGAAGTGGCTGGGCGGGCTCAGGGATACCGCCGATATCGGTTCGGTGATCCGTGCCATTCCTGGAGTGATCAGCGTCGTTCGCTACCTTCGTCGTGTCTCCAGGCTGGGGGGGGGGCGACGCGCTGGCGGGCGGGCTGATCGTCGCTCCGCGTGACGCTGATGCAGGTGGAGAAGTCCTCAGCGAGGACGAGCTGGTATCTATGATTTTCCATCTCTTCGGAGCGGGTAAGGAAACCACGACCCATCTGCTTGCCGGCGGCCTCTACGCTCTGCTATCGCACGAGGACCAACTATGCCGACTCCGAAGTGACCTGAGTCTGATGCCGTCGTGTGTCGAGGAATGTCTGCGCTACGTCTCGCCCGTGCAGTTGACCAAGCCGCGCTTCGCGGTCCGAGACCTGAACTGGCAGGGGCGCCAATTTCATCGCGGCGATATGTTCGCAGGATTTCTAGCGGCCGCGAACTGCGATCCTGCCAGATTTGGGCACCCGCATGGCTTCGACATTGGGCGCCATCCCAATCCACAACTTTCCTTTGGCACGGGCGTGCATTTCTGCCTTGGCTTCCAGCTTGCTAGGGCGGAGACCTCGGTCGCGTTCGAGCGCATACTTGAGCGATTTCCCGACATTCACCTCGCCGATAGGAAGCGACCAATCAATTGGCGCAAACGCCTTGGTATACGAGCCCTCACGGAGCTGCCGGTGCGCCTTGTGGCGTAACACGGGTAGCCAACTGGAGGCGGGCAAACGCTAACTCCGTCGATTGCCCGCGAGTTTGGTTGCTGTGAGCAACGATTTTGTATGCAAGCCACGGAGTCCGAGCGTCATCAACCATTTGAAGAGACTCTTGGCGCATTGCCCTGTCCGAGCTGTTAGCCGCTTCAGATCGTAGATCGGCGCGGCCAGAATTCCTGACGGGAGGCGCCAAACGTTGTGCGCGCTGAGGTGGGGCCGTGGTGCCGACACACGTTTGGAGTCATCGGGAGTCAATTTTGTAGGCGAAATTATGGGGCCCCAAACATGAACCATCGTCCTGCTCCTGAATCGTTCTCGCGCAAGGTCGGATTCGCCCACTGAAGAGCAAACACCGAGCGCGGCGTGTTTGGATTTGTCCCACCACCCTGCCGTTTCCAGCGGAGGCCACCGCCAGGAATCGCCGAAGTGATTCCGATCAAACGTGGCGTGGGAGCAGGGAGATTAAGACAGAAATCACACTCGGTGTGAAGTTCAAAAATCATATTGTCGTTGAACCGCGCAATGCTCGTTCCGCTACGATCCAAATTAGGACGGAGCGACTGCCTCGAGGGGGCGATCGATGGGGGTGGGTGAGGCCGACCTTACCCGCTCGTCATTTCGAAACGGAAGAGGGGATCACCATGAGCGTGGCTTCCGAAGAGTTCGACTATTGTTCCACGCCATCGTCCACGATCTTCATCGGCGACGTTATTGGTCGCAAACATGAACCATCGCAGTCGTGATTCCTAACGGCCTTGTCGTCCACAGCGGTAGCGCACACGAAGGCACGCACGCTGAGGGCTATTCGCAGGGAAGTCGCCCGCCAGCCTGCGGGTCTACTCACAGGGGGGCGATTACTCGCCGGCCGGTCTTGGTTCTACTTGCCCTGATGAGACTTCTTGACCGGTCTGCTGGTCAACGGCCTTGATGCTAAGGCGCACTTTGCCACGATCGTCGATGCCAAGCACCTTGACCTTTACAGCATCTCCCTCTGATACGACGTCGGTCACGTTAATGACGCGGCGTGTTGCTAATTCGGAGATGTGCACGAGGCCGTCGCGCGCGCCGAGGAAATTCACGAAGGCGCCGAACTCGACGCATTTCACGACCTTGCCGGTGTAGATCACGCCAATTTCCGGTTCGGCCGCGATACCTTTTATCCAATCGATGGCTCTCTGACCTGCGGTGGCGTCGACCGCCGCAACCTTGATGGTGCCGTCATCCTCGATATCGATCTTGGTACCGGTCTGTTCGGTGATCTCGCGGATCACTTTGCCGCCAGTCCCAATCACTTCGCGAATCTTGTCTTTGGGGATCGTAAACTGCGTGATGCGCGGCGCGTTCTGGTTGACCGTCTCGCGAGCGCCGCCGAGGCCCTTGGCCATTTCGCCCAAAATATGGATGCGTCCGTCCTTCGCCTGGCCCAGCGCCACCTTCATGATTTCTTCTGTGATCGAATTGATCTTGATGTCCATCTGCAGCGCGGTAATGCCATTGGTGGTGCCGGCGACCTTAAAATCCATGTCGCCGAGATGGTCCTCGTCGCCCAGAATGTCGCTCAGCACGGCGAAGTTGTCGCCTTCCTTGATCAGGCCCATGGCGATGCCCGCCACAGGCCGGTCCGTTGGCACCCCGGCATCCATGAGGGCCAGGGCGCCGCCGCAGACCGTCGCCATTGACGAGGAACCGTTGCTTTCGGTGATCTCCGACACGACACGGATCGTGTAGGGGAACTTGTCCTTGCCTGGCATCACCGGACGTAGAGCGCGCCAAGCGAGCTTGCCGTGGCCGATCTCTCGACGGCCGGGCGAGCCCATGCGCTTCACCTCGCCCACCGAGTACGGAGGGAAGTTGTAGTGCAGCATGAAATGCTCGCGGTAGCCACCCTCCAGGGAATCGATGATCTGCTCGTCCTGACCGGTGCCGAGCGTTACGACAACGAGCGCCTGGGTTTCACCTCGGGTGAACAGCGCCGAGCCGTGGGCCCGCGGCAGCACGCCGACCTCCACCACAATCGGGCGGACGGTCTTGGTGTCCCGGCCATCGATACGCCTGCCGGTGTCGAGGATTGTGTTCCTCACCACCTCTGCCTCGAGATTTCCAAACTGCTCGCCAAAGGCTGCGAGCTCTTGTTCGTTCGTGAACAGCGCCTTGGCGTGGGCCTTCACCGCGCTGATCCTGCCTTGACGAGCGAGCTTTTGGGTTTCGGCGTAAGCCTCCGTAATCTTGCCGCGAAACTCGACCTTCAAGCGCTCCGCCACGGTTCTGGCTGCTTCTGGAGGATCGGCTAGCGGGAATGGTTCTTTCGCACAGTGCTCGGCGAGTTCGATGATGACGTCGATCACCGGTTGGATGGAGCGATGCCCCTCCATTACGGCTGCAAGCATGACATCCTCGGACAGTTCCCTAGCTTCGGACTCGACCATCAGCACGCCGTCCTTGGTTCCGGCAACCACCAGGTCGAGCGCACTGACGGTGATTTGTTCGCGCGTCGGATTCACGACGTACTTGCCGTCGATGTAACCGACACGTGCGGCGCCGATCGGCCCCATAAACGGCACGCCGGACAGCGTGAGCGCAGCCGACGTGGCGACCATGGCAACCATGTCGGGGTCGTTCTCCAGATCGTGCGCTAGCGTCGTCACTACCACCAGCGTCTCATTGCGGAAGCTCTCATGGAACAGCGGCCGGATTGGACGGTCGATCAGCCGGGAGGTCAGGACCTCTTTTTCGCTCGGCATGCCTTCACGCTTGAAGAAGCCGCCCGGTATCTTGCCTGCGGCATATGCTTTCTCCTGGTAGTTGACGGTCAACGGAAGAAAGTCGAGACCGGGTTTGGGCTTCTTGTCGAAGACGACGGCGGCCAGCACGGTCGTACCCCCATAGGTCACCATCACCGCGCCGTCGGCCTGACGGGCTACCTTGCCTGTTTCGAAGACGAGCTTGCGGCCGGCCCACTCCAGCTCTTTGCGGAAAACCTTAAACATATCTGACATAACCATCTTCCTTTCTACGGCTGCGCGCCCCCGTTTGGCGGCGACCGCCTGCCGACGCCCTTGCGTCGGCAGAACCGGGACGAGCCTTTGCAACTGCCTCTTCCCTCCCGGTTACTGTGATGTCGCATCAGCCGGCCGAACACACGGGAACCGGATGACGCGACGCTGAAAGGCCCTGTTCAAAAGCAGAGCTGGAAACTACCAATCAACCTCATCTTCAACATGCCGCAGCGCCACGGATATCTTTCGCGTAGCGTTGGAATGCGATCGCACATCGTCAATTTGCGTGGGCACCAGTCGTGTCAGCATGAGCTGCTTTGCGGTTCGGAAGCGTTGTAAACAAGAGGCGCTCGATCTTGCTTTTCATTTCGTGGCAAAGCTTGAGCGCAACTCGTTGTGCGTTTGCCGCTACATTGCCCGCGAGCACACGTACTGTGATGACCTTCGCCGGAATACACTCTGCATCCGCAAGTATTCCCGCTCGCATAATGTCAATCTCATCGACGCCTATCTTCTCGCCAAGGACGGCTTTTTCGACCTCTATGACCTGAGATAGCTCCTGCCAGGCCGTATCTCCCACAGGGGCCTGTAGGGCGGCACGTGTGCCAGTGTGCAACCTCTCGAGGCTGGCTCTGAGCGCTACTTCACCGCTTATTGGTTCGAACCCCACGTCCGACTGAAGCGTGGGCAATCCCGTGCCATGAAATTGCGGAATTCTGTTCACTCTTGCTCCTCCCGTCAAAAGACGCGAGGCAGGTCCACGTGAGGCTCGCGTTCTCGTCGAACCTGGGCAGCGAAGCCTAAAGGAAATCCGGCCGGTCAGTACGGGGCGATATGCTCCCGGCGGAACGGTGAAAAATTCCTAGCATCGCTTAGCCTTGCGTGCTGCGCTCGCATCATTGCGATCGAGCAGGGCCGCCCCGCCCCCTCGCTTTGCAGAGGAGGTTCGTGCCAGGAGCCGAATATCGGCTGCAGGCGACTAGAGTAAGCAACTGCGCAAAGCCGACATACCGCGTTCGGCAGTCTTTGTGTAGTCCAATTGTTGGCTGCGGAAGCAGGATCGCCGGGGCATCTCGGAAGAGTACACGCCCACGCAGCCAGAGATCTTCGTCGTCGTCGGGCACAAGACGAACTCCGAACGCTCGGGTAGACCGATTTGATCCAGTGTGCTGCCGCCATCGCCGTGATTTCGCCCCAATGCTTGAATGCATCAACAGGCTCTTGCTTTTTTCCTGATCCGAACGATCAACTCCTTCAAGAAATAGTTTGGGAACACCTTGGATCTCTGGGTGAAGGTGCCAGCCGTCGCCGACGCATAGGTTGGGTCGTGAAGTCCCCGACCGTTCGAGCTTGTCATTCGTCGCCTTTGTTGGCGAGACCACTGGCCCCTATGTGTGAAGCATCGTCCGCCTCGCTGTCGTTTCGCGCATATCGAGACCGCTCACGGAGAAGCGGGCGTCGAGCGCACAGTTGCTTGGATTTCCCCACCGGCCCGCCGTTTCCAGCGGAGGCCACTGCCCGGAATCGCCGAAGTGATTCCGATCAAACGTGGCGTGGGAGCGGGGGGATGAAGACAGAAAGAACACTTGGTGTGAAGTTCGAAAAGCATGTTATCCGGGAACCGCGCGATGCTCGTTCCGCTACGACCGACATTTAGGACGGGCGATTGCCGCGAGGGGTGGATCGGCGGGGGCGAGGCCGCCCTTTCCCCCTCGTCA
Source organism: uncultured Reyranella sp. (assembly GCA_964588065.1). GTDB lineage: Bacteria > Pseudomonadota > Alphaproteobacteria > Reyranellales > Reyranellaceae > Reyranella. The sequence goes on along the minus strand of CAZPOS010000001.1, from coordinate 123,011 downwards.
TTTCCCAATGGAAGAGGGTTTCACCATGAGCGTGGCTTTCGAGGAGCTCGACTATTGTTCGACGCCCATTGGCGTGTTGAGTCTTCGGCGACGCAGGCCACCGAGTCTGGAATACGACTTATACGAGATCAAGCTCGACGATGATTTTCTCATGTCGAGCCTGTTTACCGTGGCGGAGATCGCGTTGGCGGACCTGGCGCTGGCTGCGCAGGCGGACACGGAGATCGACGTCATTGTCGGTGGCCTGGGGCTCGGATACACCGCGCAGGCAGTCCTCAATCATGCCGCCGTCCGATCGCTCGCCGTCGTCGAAGCTCTGGCGCCGGTGATCCAGTGGCACGAGCGGGGTTTGCTTCCGCTGGGCGCGGGCCTCTCGACGGACCCGCGTTGCCGGTTCGTCCATGGCAATTTTTTCACGATGATGAACTCGGCTCTCGCGCAGGACGACGAGCGTCGGGTCCACGCCATCTTGGTGGACATCGATCATGCGCCGGGGAAAGTGCTGCATCCCGATCACGCCCCCTTCTATGAGGTTGACGGAATGCGCACTCTGGCGACGCATTTGTCCCCGGGTGGCGTCTTCGGACTTTGGTCGGACGATCCACCCGATGCCGGGTTCGTCGCACGGCTTGCTGCCGTCTTTGCCAGTGTCGAGGCGCATGTCGTGACCTTCGACAATCCGCTGCAGGATCGAGAGTCCGCCAACACCGTCTATGTCGCTCGCACCGCGTAGCAGACAGTGTGAGGCAAAGCTGAGCGTTCGGGGCGTTGCCACATGATTCGTTCCTACATAGACCTGTTGCGTGGTGACTGGCGCCCGCTTGCGTTCGGCCTTCTCTGCGCGTTCCTGTCGAGTCCGGGCCAGACCTTCTTCATCTCGCTTTTCATCAGCGGTATTGCGATCGACTTGGGACTCGGCGCAACCGGGCTGGGATCGCTCTACATGGTCGGTACGATCGGCGCCGCGAGCCTGCTGCCACTGACCGGACACTGGATCGACCGCCTCGACCTGCGCCTCTACACGCTGCTGGTGATGGTTGGTCTGGCCGCCTCCTGCGGAGTCATGGCCATGGCGAGTGGGCCGGCAAGTGTCGTTGTCGGGTTCCTTTTGCTGCGACTCACCGGGCAAGGGCTGACGACACATGTCGCCGTCACATCGATTGCCCGCTATTTCCACCGCCAGCGCGGCCGTGCCCTTTCCCTGATCGCCATGGGCTTTCCGCTCGCTCAGGGCGTACTCCCTACGGCCGCCGTCATGGTGAGGGCAACCGATGACTGGCGGCGCAGCTATGCGTTCATCGGCCTGGGTGTTCTTCTTGTCGCCGCGCCATTGCTGATGGCCCTGATTCGATCATTACCGACTTTCACCCGCCCGACGGACATCGGCAGCAGCATGCGTTCGCCGGTGCTCAATGGTCTGCGAATAGTGACGCGTTCTCGATTTTTCTGGTTTGCGCTGCCTCTGCTCCTGTACATGCCTTTCGCCTCGACGGCGCTCGTCTTTCATATCCAGGCTATTGCTGGGGCGAAGGGGTGGTCGCACGAAGTCGTCGCCCTCGGCTTCGTCGCCTATGCCGTCAGCCATGCATCGACGCTATTGCTCCTTGGCGGACTCGTCGACAGGTTCGGTGCGAAGACCTTGTTGCCGCTGATGGTCGTACCAATGCTCTTTGGCCTCGCAGCATTGGGCATGTCGAGCGTACCCGGCGTCATGCTGCTGTTTCTCGGTCTGATGGGTGTATCCTCCGGTCTCGCCCAGACGACCGTCACCGCCGTTTGGGCCGAGATCTACGGTGTCGCCCGGTTAGGTACGATCCGCAGCTTCGCCACCATGTTGATGGTCGCGGGAACTGCGCTCGGCCCAGTGGCCGTCGGGGCCCTCCTCGACACTGGCGCTTCGGTGGAGGCGATCTGCGGCGCCCTCATCGCCTACGGCTTGTCGTCTGCCCTGCTGGCAAGGATCGGCATGCAGGAGCGAAGGTCGTAGCCTGAAGGTCCGGGTGAACAGGTATAGGCCGGGGCGGCCGGACACGGCCTCTGGCTGCCCGCAACCCGCTTGAACGTCGCCATCTGGCTCGCTCCGCCGTAAAGCGGGTGTTTCCCCCCAACGTCCTCGAATTCGACCTCGTAGTCGTTGCGCCGCGCAAGGCTTGTCGCCCATGAGCGAAACCTTGGCCGTGCCCACTCGAAGCGGTGGTCCGGGTGGCGGTGGCGATGCCGCGGGACCCCGAGGAGCGGGTTGAACTCCTTGTTCGGCGTGGTGACGATGACCGTAGGCGGGGCCAACTCGAAGAATACCGCGCGCTCCATCGCAGATAACGTGTCCGGTTCGATATGCTCGATCGTCTCGACGAGAATGGCTGCGTCCAAGCCGACCAGCGACCTCTCCGGAAGAGTGAACGATCCATGAATCAATTCGACCTTCTTACGAATCGATTGCGGTTCATCCTTCAATGCGGCCCGTAAGGCCCGCAGTGCGACGGTCGACCGGTCCACCCCTACGATGCGCAGGATATCCGGCTGGCGCGCCAGGCGGCGCAGGAGAGGCCCCTCTCCACATCCGAGATCCAGCACCGTGCGCGAATCGTTGCGACGAAGCGCGAGGCTCACGGCGTCGAGACGCTGATCGTGAAGCCAGGTCACGGGCTCACCCGCCAATGTCTGGAGACCAAAGCATTTGAATGGTTGCAACTTCTTTGTCGGGCCAAGAAACGCGCGCCGCAAGACCTCCGCTCCGGATCAGCGCATTGCACCGACGATTTCGGTCGGGCGGGCTTGGCTAGATCGGAGATGCCACAAAGGAAGGACATCGAATTTCCTCTTGAAGATGACGAATGAACAAGGGCAACGCCTCGCGGCTCGAGAACTCCGTGCGTCCGCCGCTTTCGGACTTCATATAGGCCGTGAACCCGATGTGAAGGCCATCGTAGCTCGTAACCTTATAGATTGCGCCGAAGCGATCCCGATAGCATCTACCGACCAGAATGCTCGAGGGCTCGATCTTCACTTGATCCTCCACGCGATATGCATCGGGACAACTCAAGCCTATCCACAAAGAATGAATCCTGCCACGGCCACGACCGCCAAGCTTGCGAAGGCGAGTGCCAACTTACTATCTCTGCAGCGCCCATTGCGAACGCGTCTCGGAGACCCGACAGCAACAGTCCACGATTTTCTGGACACTTCGGCCTCTTGAACTGCTTTGCTGCGCTCAGCCCGATGTATCGCTACGCTCTCTTGGGTAACAACGATTGGCGATCGAGCGGCGGCCTTCATCAAATCGCATGGCGATCTTCCGAAATCCAGATCGCGATCGGCCAATCTGTGCCTGTCGAGTGTCCATTGCCTGAGAGCATTGAGAGAGACCTGACCCGGCTTTCCAGGACCGGCCTGACGTCGCGCTGTATCCCAAGGCGCATTTGGCTCGTCGATCAAGCTGACGAGCTGGGGTCCCGACATCGCGCCATAAGCCTCCCAGACGCCATCGACGATTGCGACCTCCGCCAAGTCCCATAAAGAGTCTCCTACTCCAGCGTTCGTGATTGCGCTCGCCGCGAAGAGTTCCCGATGTATCGGTCCGGCACCGAAGCGACTTAGGGACCGATGAAGTTCGGGCACAAGAGGACCATGCTCTGAGACTTCGATAGGTTCTCGAAACAACTGCCGACCCATGAGTGCAAGAGCCCAGCCCTGCGCCAAGTAGACGAGCTTTTGCATCTGTATTGGATCTATCGTTCTCCGGTCGCGATGCGCCCGGGCGAGCAGGCGATCTGCGACAGCGTGCGCCATTAAAACTCGGGTATGGCGGCCGCTGCTTTGCATTTCGTCAGCAGCATGCTGCGCCTCGGTCGGCATCAGTACCTTCTCCCCCGATCGGAGAGCACCTGCAGCATCGCAAGTATCGATACTCTTGGCTTCGGCAGATGCCATGGTCCAGCCTCTTCTCATGAATCGCAAAGTTCGGGGTGATGCAGTCGCTACGTGGCTCCGGATCCTCTGGGCAGATAGCGGTTTGAGTCCAAGAGCTCGTTGATTGCGATAAACCGCAGTGATCCGGGACGGTCGACGCGCTCAAGGGTTATCGTCTCACCGTCATACTCGCTAACGCGCCACTCCTTCTGCGGAGGGCCGACGTTGACGAAAACGTCATCGATATTCACCGGCGATACCTTGCGTGTCATTTTGCTCCTCCTGCAGGTTGCATGGTGGCCAATTCCGAAAGGCAGAGCCGTCACTCCCAAATCGCCCGGTGCTGTCAGTGAGCGCCGGAAGGACAGGACGACCGCCTGTTCCCGAAGTGGTCATGACGCCACTTGGTCGAACTTGAAAAAGGCTTGGCGAACCGTAAAGACCGCCGAGTCGACCTGCTCAGCACAATCGAGATCGAAAAGGGCGACATTCTTTCCCTCTGATGACAGGGCGCTTTGGTACATGACCCCGTCATAGCCTTCGGCCCGGAACATCTCGGCCAGGACCTGAGTCGCGGCGTAGTCGGCGGTGTTGTCGCTACGAGTGATGGGGCGGGAGAATGCCCGGTCGATGCTTGCCCAGACGAACTTCTCGATTTCCTCGGCCGATGGGTTCTCGACTTTGGGGATCTCATGATTGTGCAGCAACGAGCAGTCGGCGACGGTCAGATCGCGAGCGATACGAAAGCGACCGACCGACACGTAGGAGCCGATCCAGGGTCTTACTTCCGACATCGCCACGTCCCGGCTGGTTGCAAAGTAGAGGCACGGAATTCCCTTGGGATTGATGCGTCCTTCGGAAGCCCTGTCGGGAAGAGGCTTCATACGCGTCTCCAGATGCGGCCCCGGCGTTCGGCTGCCACCCGCGGCGTCAAGCACCCAGTTGTGTCCAATCTGGGCTCGCCAGAACGTTTCGCCAGTCCCAAGCGTGCGTAGCCGATGCCTGCAGGTCGCCGCCACGGCGCGAAGAAACTGCTCGCTGGCCGGTGAGCGCAGGTAACGTCTGCAAAGCGCGACTTCCCTTGCAAATTTGTGGAAGGCGTCGATGTCGGAGAAGCTGTCGGGTACGGTCACGCCGCGGTCCTTCTAAAGGGGCCTGCGCATTCATCGAGGGCCTCGACGAATGTGGGACGAAGCTGCAGAAGGGCGTTCTTCCCGCTACCGGGTTCGACTGTGGCAAAGACGAGCAGCGGCAGCATGCGGCGAGCGAGGCCGCTGCCCTCAGGCACAAGCTCGAGGGTCGAGGCCATTGTCTTGCCCAGCTTTAAATACAGCGCTAAGGCCGCACTTTCCGCTAATCCACTGACACGTGCCACGTCGGCGACGGACGCCGTCTGTCGGGGCAGGTGCCGATGAATCCGCAACAGTGGTGCTAGCGTCGCGAAGGTCCGGACGTCCAGAGCGTTGAGAGCTTCCTGGAATTCCGCGATGCTCGGAACGTTGTCCTGCCGCTGGTTTCGCAGTTGCTGCTTGCGAAGGTCCAGCGCCGCCGTCGTGGCTGTGACGGCTGTCTCGACAGAGGTTTCCGTCGCTACATGGATGGGTCTGCCCCCCAGGTAGGCGATGGCACGTCCAGCGTCGGCCTGTGGGCCGGCGATGATGTGGTAGATTCCATGTGTCACCTCGGTGCGCTCGGGCGTCTTTTCCATTCGGTCAGATTTCTGATTCTTCATTTGAATCCCTGTTTCGTGAAGTTGTGAGTGTTTGGCGGCACGAAATCGGCGGTCCGGCACGCGCGATCAGGCACGCTCCCGAGTGGCGCTGAACTTGATATCGGGCGATTCTTCGATCGCGCGGGTGAGTTCCCAGGCATTGCGCGCCAAGAAGACCGCCGCGCCGTCACGGTCCTCGGCGATATTGCCGCGGTTGCGCTCGAGAAACGTCTTCAGCAGCGAAGCGTCCTCGCTCGAAACCCAGCGCGCGGCTTCATAGGGGGCCGCCTCGAAGCCGACATGGATGCCATATTCGGCCCCGATCCGTGAGGTGAGAACGTCCAACTGGAGTTGACCGACAACGCCCACAATCGACTGCCCTCCTGAAATCGGGCGCAACACCTGCGTGACGCCTTCTTCGGCAAGATCTTCCAGGGCCGTGCGTAATTGCTTGGCCCGCATCGGATCGTCGAGACGCACGCGACGGAGAACTTCGGGGGCGAAGTTGGGAATGCCGGTGAAGGCCAGCAGCTCGCCTTCGGTGAGGGTATCGCCGACACGCAACGTTCCGTGGTTCGGAATGCCGATGATATCTCCGGGCAATGCCTCATCGGCAATGGTCCGCTCTTGCGCGAAGAAGAAAATCGGATTCTGTACCGCAATCATGCGGCCGGTTCGGACCTGCAGAAGCTTCATGCCGCGGCGAAACCGGCCCGAGCAGAGCCGCAGGAATGCGACCCGATCGCGATGATTGGGGTCCATGTTCGCCTGGACCTTGAACACGAAGCCGGTGACTTTGCGCTCTCCGGGGTCCACGTCGCGCGGGCTTGCAGGTTGCCTGCGGGGCGCAGGCGCCATCTCGATCAACAAACTGATCAGCGCGTCTATGCCGTAGTCCCGCAGGGCGCTGCCGAAGACGACCGGCGTCAGGCTGCCGTCGAGGTAGGCCTTGCGATCGAGGTCAGGGAAAGCCGACGTGGCGAGGGCCGCGGACTCCTGGAATGGACCAAGGACATGTTCAGGAACGCGATGAGCGAGTTTGCCGTCGTCGAAGCCACTGCACCCAAGGGATTCGTTGAAGGCGCCGCGGCGGCCGTCCCGCGAAGTCAGGAAAATATTCTGCCGAAGGTCGTAGCAGCCGTGAAAATCGCTGCCCATTCCGACCGGCCAGACGATCGGACACGTGTCGAGGGCGAGCATGCTCCCGATCTCATCCAGCAATTCGAACGGGTCTCGCCCCTCGCGGTCGACCTTGTTGAAGAAGGTGATGATCGGAATGTCGCGGAGCCGGCAGACTTCGAACAACTTCCTGGTCTGAAGTTCGATGCCCTTGGCGGCGTCGATCACCATGATCGCCGAATCGACGGCGGTGAGCGTGCGGTACGTATCTTCGCTGAAGTCCTGATGTCCGGGCGTATCGAGGAGATTGAACGTGATGGCGCCATGCTCGAACGTCATCACGGAACTCGTGATGGAAATACCGCGAGCGCGCTCCATCTCCATCCAATCGGATTGCGTTCGACGCCGGTCGCCGCGGGCCTTGACCTGTCCGGCGAGCCGGATAGCACCGCCGAACAGCAGCAGCTTCTCCGTAAGCGTCGTCTTGCCGGCGTCGGGATGGGAGATAATGGCGAAGGTGCGACGCTGGTTCGCGTCGGAGCGCTCGATCCGCACCGGGCTTTCGTTCTGAAGTGTCATGTTAATCGTTCGATAAAATTGCATGAATGGAATGCCGGCCGCGCACGACCGGCTCCGCGCGACGCGGGCTGGCGCTGTCGGGGGGGCGGGGCTGCTCTTCCGCGCCCAGACAGGACGCGCTTGCTGATGAATGGAAGCGGGAGCGCGTCCTCTGGGGACGCGATTCAGGGCGGAAGCAGGGCCCCTGTCGCCGGACACCACACGATGCCCGAACCCGACAACCCGCGTACGAACTTTACGCCCGCGACGGCTTCCTGTTCACAGGCGTTTGGTACGAAGAGCTCCATGCTCGTTCCTGTTGGAGCAATCGACGTGGCGGTAACGACGCCCACTTTCGCTTCCCGCCGGAGAGCCGACGTGCGGAGCAGGCTCGCACCGGCAGGTGTGCCAGCTCCGAATATAGGCGCGGGTGCCACGCTTTTGTAGGTTCGCGCGGCTTTGCGATCCGCATTGTCCAGACACTTCGACAAGTCCGTCACCGGTGATTTGTCCAGTTGCGGCCTCAACGGGGCACCTCGGAGGCACATCGGATGCAGGTTGGGGTGGTCGGGTCTACCGCAAGACGCTGACTCGCGATCTCTTCACCGCACGAGATGCAGTAGCCGTAGTCACCGGCATCCATGCGACGCAAGGCGGCCTCGATGCGAATCTTTTCCAGGCCGCGCCGTCGCTCGATTTCGAGGGCCATCGCCTGATGCTGCAGGGCATCCACTCGCGACAGGCGACCGATAGAGGTCTGATCGAGCTCAACGGGCCTTCGGCTTTCGACCGAGCTGTCCTGCAGGTCGCGCAAAGCGGCGAGACGGTCGAGGAGAGCCTGACGCGAGATCTTCGATTTATCCCCGGGACGATTCACCTGATCTGCCTCAAAGGCTCACGAATCGGGGCATCAATCCTCTGTGCCTTCTGGCTTTGGAGATCGGACAAGAGCGTCTCGATGCCACTCTTCATATTCTGACAGTAATTCACCAGATGGCGTTCCGCCACGACCGCGGAACGTGCACCCCGACAGCGGGTTGCTACAAAGCTGGCAGAAACACACTCGGCGTCTGCAATCACCCGACTTAGCACACCGTTCATCACCTCGACGTCGAGCGGGGTATCCAAAATGGCTTTTTCGCCCATAATGACGCGCACTAGCTCTTCCCAGGCGACGTCTCCGACAGGCGCCCGAAGGGCTGCTTCGGCCGAGCGTACGAGCCGTTCAAGGCTGCCCTTGAGATCGCGGTCATCCGTCATTTGGCGCTGTCTCCCGTCGGCGGATCGGCGAGGGGGCGACCTTCCGTGCGGGCGCACCTCTCTGGTCTTTTCGATGTCACTGGATCCGGGTGTACGGTGATCCATCCATCGCTCTCGACGTCAGGACCGCGCGCGGTCGTAGGTATGCTTCGTGTGAACTTTGCCATGACTCTTGCTCCTCTCGTCGGTCGACGCGGGGCGCAGAATTCGCAGTTCAGGGATTTCCTGAACCAGGCATGTTGAGACTGGGATCGTTTGCCAAACCAGCCGATCATACGGGGTGAGTCTTCCCCGGCGGAACGGCGCGGCGGAAGGGATCCAAGCTCGGCTTGGCCTTGCGTAACCACTGCGCTCGCCTCAGTGCGATCGAGCAGGGCTGCCCCGCCCCCTCGTTCCGTGAGGAGGTTCGTGCCCGGAGCCGGCAATCGGCCGCAGGCGACTAGAGTAAGCAACTGCGTCGCTTTTTCCTTAGCGCCTTTTGACGCCGATTTGTAGTCCGAAAATACCGGTGACCCGCCATTGTTCCATCAGACAGACACGTCTCTCCGATGGGGGGCGAAGAAACTGAAGACGGGTCATCGAAACAGCAGCACCGGAATTTTGCACGCCCGGATCATCTCCGTCGTAGTTGAGCCGATGATGAGGCTGCGCACGCGCGAATGGCCGTAGGCGCCCATCACCAGAAGGTCGATGCCGCTGCGCTCGACCACTGCGGAGATGGCTTTCTCCGAGGGGCCGGGCTCGACCGTCGTGTCGACCGCGAGACCGCCGCCCCGCAACTGCGCCGCGGCGGCTTCGAGCCGGCTGCGCACTGCAGGTTCGTCACGTCCGGCCGTCACCAGCGAGATGGCGAGGCCCGCGAACAGCGGTGAGCGGGACACGTGGTCGACGGCCTTGAGTGCGCTGGGGCCGCCGTCGAAGGCGATCAGCACCTTCGAGATCGGCCGGAAGGCGCGCGAGGCGACGAGGATCGGCCGTTCGAGGCTGCGCACCACGCGCTCGATGTTGGAGCCGAGGTGCAGCTTTGCGAAATCGGCGGCCTCGCCGCGCTTGCCGATGACGATGAGGTCTATCGTCGCCTCGCGCTCGGCCAGCGTCTCCAGAAGATCGCCATTGCGCAGGCTGACCGTGACATTGGCGACACCGGCCGCCTGAACACGTGCCTTCGCTTCGTCGAGCACCAGGCGACCGCGCTTCTGCAGGAGCTTTGCGCGCTGTGCATCGAGTGTGGCCAGTTCCGCAAGCAGGGTCTCCTGCATATCGATGGTGAAATTGCCGCTGAGATCGGCAGGGGACGCTTCGCGGCGTCCCAGCACCTGCAGCAATTCGACGGCGCCCGGCAGCCGCGAGGCCGCCCAGGCGGCGTGGTCGGCGACGCTGTGCGAATAGATCGAGCCGTCGATGCAGGCGACGATCGTGGTCATGTGCGGTTCTCCCCTCTCAATGCGCCTGGAGCTTGTCGAGCGCGCCAGGTTCGTCATGTATGGCAAGCCGGTCGACGATGGTTTCGCTGGCCTCGTTCAGACCGATCAGCTCCACCTCGGCGCCTTCGCGGCGGAACTTCAGCACGACCATGTCGAGCGCTGCAACGCTGGAGATATCCCAGATGTGGGCGCCGCTGAGGTCGATCGTGACCTTCTCCAGGGCTTCCTTGAAGTCGAACGCATTGGCAAAATCATCGGCCGAGGCGAAGAAGAGCTGGCCCTCGACCTTGTAGGTCCGCGAGGAGTCGTCGACGGACGCCGCGGAGGTGACGCGGAACAGCTGGGAAATCTTCCAGGCGAAGAAAATACCTGAGAGCAACACGCCCAGCACGACTCCGACCGCGAGATTGTGGGTGAGGACGACGCCGGCCACGGTCGCCAGCATGACGATGCTCGACGAGCGCGGATGGGTCTTGAGGTTCCGGATCGACACCCAGCTGAAAGTGCCAATCGATACCATGATCATGATCGCCACCAGGGCGGGCATCGGTATCTTCTGGACCCAGGACCCCAGCACGACGATCAGGAACAATAAGAAAATGCCCGAGCAGAAGGTCGATAGCCGGCCGCGGCCGCCCGCCTTCACGTTGATGACCGACTGGCCGATCATGGCGCATCCGGCCATGCCGCCGATGAAGCCGGTGGCTACGTTGGCGACACCCTGGCCGACGCATTCGCGGTTCTTGTCGCTGGTCGTGTCGGTCAGCTCGTCGACGATCTGCGCCGTCATCAGCGATTCGAGCAGGCCGACGGCCGCGACGGCCACCGAGTAGGGCAGCACGATCAGGAACGTCTGGAGGGTGAGCGGCACGTCGGGCAGCAGGAACACCGGCAGCGTCGACGGCAGCTCGCCCATGTCGCCGACCGTGCGGACGTCGATGCCCATCACGACGGCCGCGACGGTCAGCACGACGATGCAGACGAGGGGCGAGGGCACGGCCTTGGTGAGGAGGGGCAACCCGTAGATGATTGCGAGGCCGGCGGCCACCAGCACATAGGTCATCCAGGTCACGCCGATCAGCTCGGGCAGCTGGGCCATGAAGATCAGGATCGCCAGCGCGTTGACGAAGCCGGTCATCACCGACTTCGACACGAAGCGCATGACGTAGCCCAGGCGCAGGAAGCCCGCGGCGACCTGCAGGATGCCGGCCAGCACCGTGGCGACCAGCAGGTATTGCAGCCCATGTTCCTTGACCAGCGTGATCATGAGGACGGCCGTGGCGGCTGTTGCCGCCGAGATCATCGCCGGCCGGCCGCCCACGATGGCGGTGATGACGGCGATCGAGAAAGAGGCATAGAGGCCGACCTTGGGATCCACGCCGGCGATGATCGAGAAGGCGATGGCTTCCGGGATCAGAGCGAGAGCGACCACCAGACCAGCGAGGACGTCGCCCTTGATGTTGCCGAGCCATTCGGTACGCAAACGGGACAATGAGAGATTGAACAAGAAACGGTCTCCAGGCCGCGTCACGGGGCGTTACCCGCAGCAGCGATTCGATTGGAAGAACGGGAGGAGGATGACGCCAAGGCGGACTCGCAAATCAGCGCCGCCCTGCCAAGGAGGCGGAGCGGCCTGCGAACTACGACGCGAAGGGATCAGGGCGGCGACATCAGAGGAGTGCGATGCAACATCCGCACCAAAAGCGCAACGTCCGAATTGCCACAAGGATCGGCCGATAGCCGCATGCGCCTTGCGCAGACTCGTATCTCTTCACCAAGGAGATTGCTCCCTATGGGTCGGCCAGGTCGAGCAGAGCCGCGACGGTCGGCGTTGCGGGTCGCTTCATGACCTCGTCGACCGGACCCGTCTGAAGAATCTCGCCATGGTCAATCACGCAAAGCCGGTCGGCCAGCCGCACCACGTCATCGAGGTCGTGAGTGACGAGAACTATGGGCATCGAGAGATCGCGGCGCAATTCCGCCAGCTCGCGCCGAAGGCGCCGTCTGGCCATCCGGTCGACGGCGGAGAACGGCTCATCGAGCAGCAGGACGTCGGGCCTGCGGGCCAGGGCGCGAGCGACCGCGACGCGCTGCTGTTCGCCGCCGGAAAGCGCCCCGGGGCGCCGCTCTGAGGCAGCGTCGAGGTGCACACGCGCGAGCATGGCTCGGGCCATCGGCTGCCTGTCGCCCTCGGGCATATCACAGAGCGCTTCCATCACGTTTTCGATGGCCGTGAGATGCGGAAACAGAGCATAGGACTGGAACACTAGGCCGATACGACGTTGACGGGCCGGCACACACACGCCAGCAGCCTGATCCAGCCAGACCGATCCGTTGCAGGTGATCCGTCCGACAGCCGGACGGTATAGTCCGGCAATCGAACGCAACGTCGTCGACTTGCCGCTGCCGGAGGGTCCGACGAGCGCCAGCACTTCGCCAGGCGCGACGGAGAAGGAGACATCGAGCGGAATCGGGAGCTGCTGCCGGAGCGAGACGCAGAGGCCACCTCGTCCGGCGGTACTGTCAGGCATTGCGCCACCCCACGCGCCGCGTGAGCAGGAAGCTCAGCGCGATCGTAACGACAGAGATCAATAACAGAACGGCGGCCATCAGGCCCGCTCCGGTGTCGTCGAACGCCTGGACACGATCGTAGATGGCAATGGCGATCGTCTTGGTCTCGCCGGGAATGCTGCCGCCAACCATCAGCACGACGCCGAACTCGCCCAGCGTGTGGGCGAAGGTGACCACCATGCCGGTCAAGATACCGGGCCACGCCAGAGGAAGTTCGACGCGCCAGAAGGCACGCCACCACGGCATGCCGCATGTCTCCGCGGCTTCGCGCAAATCCGCGCCGACCGCTTCGAACGCGCGCTGTGCCGGCTGTACCGCGAACGGAATGTTGACGATCACCGATGCCAGGAGGAGCGCCTCGAAGGTGAAGACGAGGCTATGCCCGAAAAGCAGTTGATATGTCTGCCCCAGCCAGGAGCCCGAGCCGAATGCGACCAGCAGGTAGAAGCCGAGCACGGTGGGCGGGAGTACGAGCGGGAGCGCCAGCATCGCCTCGACGACCGGCTTGCCTCGCATTGTCGCCAAGGCCAGCCAGCGTCCGGCGAGGATGGCGAAGGGCGTCAACACGAGGACGGTCAGAAGGGCGAGCCGCAGAGTTAGCCACAGCGCTTCCCAATCCACGTCAGGGCCTCACAACGGTTCGCCGGGGAGCACGAATCCATAGCGCCGCATGATGGCGCGTGCACTCGGCCCCTGAACGAAATCGTAGAACCTCCTGGCGGTGTCGCCGGCCCCCTTGACGAGGCCCATCCGCTGGCGGAGCGGCTCGTGGAAAGTCTCGGGAATCAATTCATAGGCGCCGAGCTTCGCCACGTTCGGTGCCAGGACGAGCGAATAGGCGACGATGCCCCCCTGCGCCCCTCCGGAGGTCGCGAACTGCGCCGCCTGCGAGACATTCTCGCCGAGGACCAGCTTGCTCCTGATCACGTCCCAGAGGCCGACATGCCGCAACGCTTCCTCGGCGCGCTGGCCGTACGGGGCGTGCTCGGGATTGGCAATGGCGAATTTCTTCACTCTTCCGTCGGCAAGGCCCGCCTTGAGATCGGCCAGCGTTCCGTCCGGCTTCAGCGGAGCACCCGTCGGCGTGAGGATGACGATTCGCCCGATGGCATAGAGGTGGCCCTGGTCGAGAAGGAACCCCGCGGAGGCCAGATCGAACACGAACTTCTCGTCAGCGGAAAAATAGACCTGGAAGGGCGCGCCTTGCTGGATCTGCCTAAAGAAGTTTCCAGAGGATCCGAAGGTGATCTTGACCTCGCGCCCCGTCTCCTGCCTGAAAGCTTCCCGCACGTCGACAAGAGCGAACTGGAGATCTGCGGCAGCAGCGACGGTCGGGACATCCTGAGCGCGGCTTGGGGCAATCGCACAGGCAAACGCAATCAGCATGCCGAGGATGGCAAACGGTCGATGTTTCATCGTCAACCTTCCGAGGCGCTATGTTCAAGAGAATATATCGCTGGAGGAGCCGGGAGGAGTCAAGCTGCGGGATCATGCTTCCCTTTCCGCGAGACCTCGGTCGAAGACCTGCGCCGACAGGGTCAGGGCGATCACGAAGCGATCTTGCGAGGTAACGCCTATCCCGCGCCGGCAGCGCGCCCTTCGAGGCGCGGATCTCGGCGACGGCGCGGTCCCAGGCCGCGAGGCGTTTGGGGCCAGCGTGATGCGTGTCGAGCACGTTGGCGATACCTTGGCCGACGCATTCGCGGTTCGACGCTGCTCGCCAAGAGGGCAGAGCAGGTCATCCAAATAGGTGCAACAGTTAGGGCGGTGACAAAAGAAGATCTGGAAGCAATTTTGTGCCGAAGGTGCAACGTTCTGTTTGTCGCAACAACGCAATCCCTGCTACGCAGCTCGGCAACCGGCCAGCGTCATGCCCGGATCCGACGCTGGCAGGCGATGTCGGCTACCGCGCTCGATTCGACAAGGTCGTGACGCCCATTCGCTCTTGATTCTGCAGACGCAACCGCATCGAATACACGCGCGAAGGTTAGGAGGTTGGGATGCCGTCAGGAACCGTCAGATACGTCAATGCTGATCGAGGGTTCGGCATTATCTCTCGAGACGACAAGCAGCCAAAGGTCTTCCTACATGTCAGTGAGGTGAGGAAAGCCGGGTTGGACACGATAGAGAAGGGCCAGCGCTGGATATTTGATGTGGAAGACCGAGGAGGCTCGAGTCCAGCGGCCGTGAACCTGCGTTTCGAAGGAACAACGGCAAAGTTGTAATGCGAAGGCTCAGTATCGGTCACCGCAACACCGTGCCTCCCAATTCTGAAAGCAGCTGCATGTGTTTTTCAAAGCGCCAGCCATGTGCGAGATTAAATTGAGTTATTTAGCTGCGTTTACAGACGCCGTCTCGAGTGTCACGACAGCTTGCATCTCCAGTCGTCAACTGGACCGCGACGGATTTGTCGGAGCCTCCTCCGTCGCATGATCTGTAGTCCGCTTAGTACCGGGAGGAACAGCCCGGTTGGGGCCGCGACGGTGACGAAACGGCCGATAGTTTTCGAGCGTGGTCCGAGATCTATAGTTCCCATCCTCAAAGCCGAGCGGCTTGTCTCCAGCTGCTGCCGGATTTTCCGCCATCTCGGACGCGACCATCTGAGCGGGAATTGACTTTGTGGCGGAGGCCGCCAAGGTATTGCCGATGAGGCCCTGACGGCGAACCGTCACGGCGTCGGCCGCTGCCCGCACCGGATCGTCTTCGGTATGGACGTAGCGCATGAACATTGTGACCGTCTTGTGCGCTGTGAGCGCCATGCCGACCTTCACGGGGATTCCGGAGTTTGCGATATCCGTCGCCGAGCGATGCCGGATGCCGTGCGTGCCGATGTGTGGTAGCCCCGCACGCCCGAGGATGCGTCGCCAGCCCTTGTAGTAGGTGTGCTTTGACATTGGCTGGAGCGGATCGAAGATGGACGGGCAGACGTAGGACGAGTTTTCCAAACGCGGCGCCGTCGCGAGCAGGCGGATCGCCTCGGCGCTCATCGGCTTCGACATGCCGCCGGTCTTGCTGTCGGGCCATTCGACACGACGGTTGTCGAGATCGACCCAGGCCCATTCGAGCTTGAGGATCTCCGACATCCGGGCCGCAAACTCGAACTGCAGCCGGACGGCGAGGAGGATGTACGGGTGTTCTAGGCCCTCGGCCTCCGCTTTGAGCAAATAGGCGTACAACCGCTTTAGCTCCGCATCGGTGATAAGCCGGGTCTTTCCTCGTTCTGGGAACTTTGGAACATGTCGGCAGGGGTTCGATCCATCTGCGCGCATGCCCCAAACCTCCGCCATGTTGAACATCTTGCGGACCGCCGAGAGTACCCGGTTGGCATTAGTCGGGAACGTCGACATTTTCTTCATAAGGCCTGATATGTCTGCGCGCGTGACGTCGGAGACCTTGGTTTGGCCGAGATGAGGAATGATGTAGAGCCTGCCGTAGCCACGGTTAGCCTCGACCGTGGAAGGCTTGTTGCGCGGCTCGGAGTAGTCCGTGATGAAGCGCTCGAAGAGCTCCTTCACTGTGGGCGCCCGGCGCGCAAAGCTCTTCTCTGCACTCGGGTCCTTGCCTTTGCGGACGTCGGCCAACCAGTCTTGGGCGATGGCCCGGGCCTGCTCGACCGTAACCTCGCCAAAGCGGCCGATGGCTGGTTTGCGCCGCTGGCCGTTGTTGGCGACATAGGCCACCATGAAGACCTTGCGGCCGGTTGGCGTGACCTTGAGCAGGAAACCCGGTATCGCTGCGTCGCGGAGTTCGTAAGGTTCCTTCTTTGGCTGAGCGGAGTCCACGACGGTCTTGGTAAGTTTAAGTCTCGGCATTTCTATCCTCCGGCGGGCTAGATCTCAGGTGCAAAATAGGTGCAGTCAGAAATCCAACTGTGGCGTACGACCGGCTAGGACTGGATCACCATACGAAGTGAAAATGCTAGGATTACCAAGCACTTATCGTATTGTGGCGTACTGCCGGCTAGACATAGGATAGTCTGCCCACCGCCTCTCAAAATCAGGTTCCTCACGGAGTGTTGGTTCGAGCCCGACCGGGGGTACCACTTTGCCGAAGCGCTGGCGCGGCAGACGCCAGCCGGATGGGCTGACCCGGACATCAGAGCGCAGGACATGGCGGCGGCCGAATACTCGGCAGCTACAGCGCGCAAGTCATACGAAGGTTCAGTCTCTCGAACCGAATGTAGAATTTTCCCGTCAATACCCGGGTGCGATTGTCACCTCCTGGGCGGGCCATCGGATCGGCACGCCGCTCGAGAGGAAGAGTAGGCATGACGGGCAATCGCCTTTTCCGACGCGGGGGCACGATCGGATCCGGCTCGCGCTTGTCACGGGACCGGATGCCCCACGTACCGGTGAAGCGCGTGTTACTGCGCTCTCGACGTCATCGCCTCCCGACGGCACCCCGACCTCAGCCCGTCAACGACAGGAGCTGCGCATGAAGATCGACCTTTCCGGAAAGTCCGCCCTCGTTACCGGCTCAACCGGAGGCATCGGCTTTGCGATCGCCAAGGGGCTGCAGGAGGCGGGTGCAGCGGTGGTCATCAATGGCCGCACGACCCCCAGTGTCGACGAGGCCCTGGCGCGCCTCGGAGGAGCGGCACGCGGCCGGGCGCTCGACCTTGCGAGTCCTGAGGGCACGCGGGAACTCGTGGCACTCGAGCCCGCATTCGACATCGTCGTGAACAATCTCGGCATCTTCCAGCCGCAGGATTTCTTCGACACCGACGATGCCATCTGGGAGCGGCACTGGCAGGTGAACGTGATGAGCGGCGTTCGGCTCGCGCGAGCCTATCTGCCCCACATGGCGGCGCGGGGCTGGGGCCGGATGCTCTTCCTCGGCTCGGAGTCCGCCTTCAACATTCCGGTGGAGATGATCCATTACGGTGTCAGCAAGACCGCCGATGTGTCGCTCGCACGTGGCCTTGCGAAGCGCATGGCAGGAACCGGTGTCACCGTGAATTCGATCTTGCCCGGCCCGACGCTGTCCGAAGGCGTCGCCGAGATGCTGAAGCCGGGCATGGCGGGCGGTAAGTCGCTGGAAGAAGCGGGGGCCGAGTTCGTGCGGGCGCACCGGCCGACGTCGCTCATCCGACGCCTCGCCACCGTCGACGAGGTTGCCAGCATGGCGGTCTATCTCGCCTCGCCCCTCGCGTCCGCCACCACGGGCGCCGCATTGCGCGTCGATGGGGGCGTGGTGGACTTCATCAGCTGAACCCGTCGAGGCACACGCCATGAGCCCACGCATTCTCGTCGTCGGCGGCTCGATGGGCGGCCTGTTCGCCGCCGTCCTCCTCGGCCGCGCCGGCTTCGACGTCACCGTCACCGAACGCTCGGCGCACGGGCTCGAGGGGCGAGGGGCGGGCCTCGTCGGACAGAGCGAGGTTTTCGACATTCTCCGGGAAGTCGGCGTCGAGCATCTCGCCCGCGTCGGCGTCACGGCCCATGAGCGCATTTACCTCGACCGCAGCGATGCCATCATCCATCGCCAGCGCACGCCCCAGACCCAGCTGTCGTGGGATATCCTTTTCCGCACCTTTCGCGAGCGCGTGCCGGATGCCCGCTATCGCATCCAGGATCGGGCCGTGCAGGTGCGGAACGATGCTTCCGGCGTGCGCGTGACGTATGCGGATGGGCACGAGGAAACGGCAGACCTGGTCATCGGCGCAGACGGAATCGGGTCGCTCGTGCGCGAAGCCGTCTCGGGACCGCATTCGAGGCCGTCCTATGTGGGGTATGTGACATGGCGGGGGCTCGTGCCGGAGACGGAGATGCCCGAGGTGGCGCGGCGACAGCTCTTCGAGCGGTTCTCGTTCTACGACGGCCCTGGGGTGCATGTGCTGGGCTATCTGGTGCCGGGGGCGGACGGTTCCACCGAGGTCGGCCGGCGCCGGTATAACTGGGTCTGGTACCGACGGCATTCCCACGACGAGCTCAGCCGGGTTCTCGTTGACCGCGACGGTATCAGCCGTCCCTTCTCGATCGCCCCCGGGCGAGTGAGGCCGGAGGTCGTGGACAGTCTCAAGCGCGACGCGGCCGAAGCGCTGCCGCCGTCCTTGGCGCAGGCGGTCGCCGCCGAGGGCACTCCATTCGTCCACGCGATCTTCGACTATGCGCCCCCGCGCATGGTGAAGGGGCGCGTCGCTCTTCTGGGCGATGCCGCGTTCGTGGCCCGACCGCACACAGCCATGGGTGTGGCCAAGGCGGCGGGCGATGCCTTCGCGCTGCGTGACGCGCTGCAGGCGCATGAGAATATCGAGGCCGCGCTCGCGGTCTACCAGGCCGCGCGGGTGCCTGTGGGGCAGGCCATCGTGGCGTACGGCCAGCGGCTGGGACGGTCGCTTCCGTTGGCCGAAATCTGAGGCTGCCGATCACGCCGATCGTTGACAGCAGGCGCGCTTTTCTCCCCTTCAGCCGATGGAAACTGCCATGCCCCTCCAGGATCGCGCCCCCCAGGGCGACCCCGACCGCTCGAGCGAGATCTTCGTGCTTGGACGGGGGCGCACTTTCGCAATGGCGGCAGCGGCCGGGCTGGCCATCGCCAGCATCTACTACAATCAGCCCATGCTCGACGTGATCGAGCAGGAGTTGGTCGACCGGGTTGCGGGCGCGGTTCCCACCGCCACGCAGCTCGGATACGCGGCGGGCCTGTTCCTGCTGGTGCCGCTCGGTGATCTCGTGGAACGAAAGCGACTGATCGTTCTGCAGTTCTCGCTCCTCGCGATCGCCCTTGCCCTTGCGGCGCTCGCCCCGAACGGGCTGACTTTGGTGGCCGCTTCGCTGGTGGTGGGCCTTCTGGCGACGGTGGCGCAGCAGATCGTTCCCCTTGCTGCGCATCTCGCGGCGCCGCCGCAGCGCGGTGCGACGGTTGGAACGGTGATGGCCGGCCTTCTCACGGGCATTCTGCTCAGCCGGACGCTGGCGGGCTTCGTGGCGGCTCATGCCGGCTGGCGCACCATGTTCTGGCTTTCCGTGCCGCTCGCGCTCGCGGGCGGCGGGCTGATGGCCGTGGTCCTGCCGCGCAGCCGTCCCGACTCGCTCTTGAACTATCCAAAGCTCCTGCACTCGATCTGGCACCTCTGGCGATCCTTTCCGACGTTGCGGCTCGCGGCGCTCACCCAATCGGCGCTGTTCGCGGCCTTCATCGTGTTTTGGACCGTTCTTGCCTTCCGGCTGGCGGAGCCGCGCTTCGGCTATGGCGCGGAGGTCGCCGGTCTGTTCGGGCTCGTGGGTGCGATCGGTATTCTCGCCGCTCCTCTCGCTGGGCGTTTCGCCGACAGGCGCGGCCCGTCTCGGGCCGTGATCCTGGGCGTCGGCGTCACGGTTGCTGCGTGGCTCGTCTTCGGTCTCTGGTCTTCGCTGGCGGGACTTGTTGCGGGCGTCGTGCTGCTGGATCTCGGCATTCAGATGGCGCTCGTTTCCAACCAGCACATCGTCTTCGCCCTTCAACCGGACGCTCGTGCGCGGCTCAATACGGTGCTCATGGGCACCATGTTTCTCGGCGGCGCACTCGGCTCGGCGCTCGGGACATTGGCCTGGCAGATGGGAGCGTGGCCGCTCGTCAGTGCGCTGGGGACTGGCTTTTCTCTTCTCGCCGCCATTCTGCAAGGCCTTGCGCGGCGTCGGCGCGCATGAGTCAGCGAAGATGCAGGCAAGGCCCGCGGATAGATGGCACCGTGGGCCAAGACGGAATTGGACGATCAGCGATCGGCGCCGGTCGGGCGGCTTGTTCGGAGCCGGCTCCAGGAAAGACACGGCGTCGCTTCCCGGGAAGCCGCCGGAGTTCACCTTGCGGAAGGTGCTACCCTCGGGTGGTCACGTCAGATCGCGTCGCCCGACTTCGTTTCTCCGTCGGTTCGGATCGGCGGCGGCAGATCGCCGGTTTTCTCGCTGCGGTCGCGATAGAGGGCGGCGCGGCCCAGCAGCATCAGGGTGACCGGCGTGGTCACGGTCACGAACACCGCAATCAGGACTTCGTGCACCACCAGCCTCGACTGCAGGACCGAGAAGAGGAGCATGGAGGCGAGCAGAATGCCGCCGGCGCCCCAGGTGGCGCCGAGCGACGGGGCGTGGATGCGATCGTAGAAGGTCTTGAGACGCACCAGGCCGATGGCGCCGATCAAGGTGAGACCGGCGCCCAGCAGGACGAAGAACGAGACGAGGAGGGCGGCCCAGAGCGGCAGGTCGATGGTATGGCTCATTCGATGATCTCCCCGCGCATCAGGAACTTGGCCAGCGCGAGGGTGGCGACGAAGCCCAGCAGGGCGATCACCAGCGCCGCCTCGAAGTAGAGCGTTCTGCCCGTCCGCATGCCGAAGACCAGCAGGAGCAGCATCGCGTTCACGTAGAAGGCGTCGAAGGCCACGATGCGGTCCTGCGCCCGCGGCCCGCGCATCATGCGGAACGAGGCCACGACCATCGCGAGGCCGAGCATGACCATCGCGGCCAGCAGGGACCAGGAGAGGATCGTTGCGCTCATGCCAGGATCTCCAGAAGCAGCCGTTCGTAGCGGTTCTTGATCAGGTCGATCCAGTGCGTCTCGTCGACCAGGTCGAAGACGTGGATCAGGAGTTTGTTGGCGGTCGAATCGTATTCGACCCAGGCCGTGCCCGGCGTGCAGGTGAGGATGCAGGCGAGGACCGCCAGCGCCGCCGGCTCGCGCAGCTCGAGCGGCACGACCACGAAGCCCGAGACGCGCCGATGCGCGCCCGGAAACAGGATCAGCCGCGCGACGGCGACGTTCGAGCGCCAGACGTCGACCAGGACGAGCAACACAAGCTTGGGAACGAGATGCCAGCGCCCGATCCGCGACCGAGGCGGCTGCAGCGCGGCCGTGACGTTGGACGCGGCGATGCCGATCACGCTGCCCAGCGCGATATGGCCCAGCGACAGGCCGTTCAGCAGCAGCCACATCGCGAGCAGCGATACGGCCAGCAGCGGATAGGGCAGGAGACGGCTCATTGCAGGCCCGCCTTGGCCGGCGGGACGCGCGGCGCCGACAGAACGTCCTCGACATAGGAAGAGGGGGCGAGCACGGAACGCGCGGTATCGTCCATGTATTGCATCACCGGCCCGCCCTTCACGGCGAGGATCAGCGTGAGCAGCAGCAGGGCGACGACGGGAGCCACCTCGACGGCGAGGACCCGCGGTGCGACCGCATCGACCGGCGCCCAGAAGGCGCGGATGCCGACGCGCGACAGCGTCATCAGAGCCGCGACGCCTGACAGGAGCAGCAGGACGATGAAGGCCCAGTTCGCGACCGGGAGACCGGCCGCGGAGCCTTCGCCGGCCGGAGCGAAGAGACCCGCCAGCAGGGCGACCTTTGCGACGAAGCCTGACAATGGGGGCAGACCGATGAGCAGCAGCGCGCAGGCGAGGAAGCAGGCGCCGAGCAGTGCCAGCGTGCCGGGAAAGCCTACTCCGCGTGCGATCGCGGTATCTTCCTCGTCCGGCTCCGTGCCCATCGTCTCGGCCGTGACGGCGATCAGGTCGGCGCCGGGATTCTGGCCGCGCTCGATCAGCTCGATCAGGAGGAAGAAGGCGCCGATCGTGAGGGTCGAACTGGCGAGGTAGAAAAGCGCGCCGCCGGTGACCTGGGTATCCGATAGACCGATGGCCGCCAGCACAGTGCCGGAGGAGATCATGAGGCTGAAGCTCGCGATCCGGGTCATGGCCTGCGAGGCGAGCACGCCCACGATACCGAAGGCGATCGTCGCAAGACCACCCGCGAACAGCAGCGTGCCGCCGTAGCCCGCGGCGTCCCCGGCCTCGCCCCCGAACAGCATCGGTCGCAGGCGCAGCAGCGCGTAGAGGCCGACCTTGCTCAGGATGGCGAAGATCGCGGCCACGGGCGGGGCCGCCGCCGGATAGGCGCTGAGCAGCCAGAAGCCGAGCGGCCACATCGCCGCCTTCACCAGAAAGGCCATGGCCAGGATCGCGGCGCCGACCTCGAGCAGCACGCGGTTCTGGGCGGCGAGCGCGGGAATGCGCGCGGCCAGGTCGGCCATGTTCAGCGTGCCGGTGACGCCGTAGATCAGGGCGACGCCGATCAGAAAGAAGAACGAGGCCGTCAGATTGATGACGACGTAATGCAGGCTCGCCTGCACGCGCCGCGGGCCCGATCCGTGCAGCAGCAGGCCGTAGGACGAGGCCAGCATCACCTCGAAGAAGACGAACAGGTTGAACAGGTCGCCGGTGAGGAAGGCGCCGTTCACGCCCATGATCAGGAACTGGAACAGCGTATGGAAGTGGTGGCCGACCGTATGCCAGCGCGCCATAGAGAAGACGAGCGACGCCGCCGCGAGCACCGCCGTCAGCAGGATCAGCATCGCCGACAGGCGATCGAGAACCAGCACGATGCCGAACGGCGCCGGCCAGTTGCCCAGCAGGTAGACTCCCGGTGCGTCGCCAGCGGCGGCCTGCAGCAGCGTGATCGCGATCGCCAGGTTCGCGAGCGTGGAGAAGAGATTGATCAGCCCCTTCAGGAACTGCCGCCGCTCGTCGTAGACCGCCAGCAGCGCGCCGGCCACCAGCGGCAGGACGATCGGAGCGATGATCAGATGATGCGCCCAGTCGGCCATCACCGCTCCTGTCCGTCGACATGGTCGGTGCCCGTGAGGCCACGGGCCGCCAGCAGGATCACGAGCAGCAGCGCCGTCGTTGCGAAGCCGATGACGATCGCCGTCAGGACGAGCGCCTGCGGCACCGGATCGGCATAGTCGGCCAGGGTACCCGCGGTCGAGGCGAGGACCGGCGCTGCACCCGAACGCAGTCGGCCCATGCTGAAGATGAACAGGTTGACCGCCAGCGCACACAGCGAGAGGCCGATCACGACCTGGTAGGTGCGCGGCCGCAGGAGCAGCCAGACGCCGGAGCCGGCGAGGATTCCGATGCAGGTCGCGAGGAGGAGGGCCACTACGTTTCCTCCCGCACAGCCTGGGCGGTCGTCGTGCGCGCAGCCCGCAGGTTGCGCACCGACTGGTGGGCGAGCGCGATCAGGGTCAGCACGGTCGCCCCCACGACCAAGCCGAAGACGCCGAGGTCGAAGATCATCGCGGTGGCGGCGGGCACCTGTCCGATCAGCGGGATGTCGACATACTGCGAATACGTGGTCAGGAAGGGATAGCCGAACAGCCAGGAGGCCATGCCGGTCATCGCCGCCAGCAGGAGGCTGAGGCCGATCCAGTTGACCGGCAGGATGCGAAGCCTGTCCTCCACCCAGATCGTGCCGGAGGCCAAGTATTGCAGGATGAAGGCGGTGGCGAGCGTGATGCCCGCCGCGAAGCCGCCGCCAGGCAGGTCGTGGCCGCGCAGGAAGAGGTAGATCGCGAGCACGATGATGACCGGGAACAGCCACTTCATGATCACCGACGGCACCAGCAGATAGTCGCCCAAGGTGTCGCCGGCCTTGCGGTCGGGCTCGGCCTCGTCGAAGGCGTTCTGCCGGCGCTGTTGTAGCGGCGAGCCGATATTGTCGGGGGCAGGCCGGAACCGGCGCAGCAGGGCGAAGATCGTGAGCGCGACGACGGCGAGCACGGTGATCTCGCCCAGCGTGTCGAAGGCGCGGAAGTCGACGAGGATCACGTTCACCACGTTGCGGCCGCCGCCCTCGGTGTAGGCGCGTTCGAGGAAATAGCTGCCGATCGTCTCGGGCACCGGCAGCACCATCACGGCATAGGCCAGCGTCGCCACGCCGGCGCCGACGACGAAGGCGATCCCGAGGTCGCGCGATCGCCGCAGACGACGTCGCAGCGGATTTTCTTCGGTCCTGATCTCCTCGAAACGCTTGGGCAGCCAGCGCAGGCCCAGCAGAATCAGGATCGTCGTCACCACCTCGACCAGGAGCTGGGTCAGCGCCAGGTCGGGGGCGGAGAACCAGGCGAAGGTGATGCAGGTGGCGAGGCCCGCGCCGCCCAGCAGGACCAGAGCCACGAGCCGATGATACTTGGCCTGGTAGGCGGCACCGATCGCACAGGCGGCGCCGGCCAGCCAGACCAGTGCCAGTGCGGGATCGATGTCGCTCCCGGTCGGCCAACGCAGGCCGAGGGTGCCGGTCGCAAACGGTACCAGCGCCGCGAGGGCGGTCACCAGCAGCAGGATGCGAAGTTGCGGCTGGAGGCGGCGCGTGCTGACGACCATCTCGGCCGCGCGCGACCATTTCAGGGAGAGCACGACCACACCGCGTTCGAACAGATGGCGACCGTTGAGATGACGGAGTACCGGCGGCCCTTCCGGACTGTTTCGCAGGTAATTCCTGAGAGCGAGATAGAGCAGGGCGCCCGCGACGAGCGCCACCGCGCTCATGATCAGGGGCAGATTGAAGCCGTGCCAGACGGCCAGGCTGAAGACGGGCGTGCGAGCGCCCAGGACCGACTGCACGGCGGTGAGCAGGTAGGGGCCGACGGTCGCCGCCGGGAAGATGCCGACCACCAGGCAGGCCAGCACCAGGAACATGCTGGGCACGCGCATCCAGAACGGCGGTTCGTGCGGCTCGCGCGGCAGGTCCGCCGGCTTGACGCCGAAGAACACCGAATGGATGAAGCGCAGCGAATAGGTGACGGCGAAGGTGCTGGCGATCACCGCGACATAGGGCTGCGACGTGTCGAGCAGCGAGTGGACATGGGTCTCGATCGCCTCGGCGAAGAACATTTCCTTCGACAGGAATCCGTTGAGCAGCGGCACGCCCGCCATGGCGGCGCTGGCCACCATGGCCAGAGTGGCGGTGACCGGCATGTAGTGGAACAGCCCTCCCAGCTTGCGCATGTCGCGCGTGCCGGTCTCGTGGTCGATGATGCCGGCCGCCATGAACAGCGAGGCCTTGAAGGTCGCGTGGTTCATCATGTGGAAGATGGCGGCGACGGCGCCCAGCGGGCTGCCGAGGCTCAGCAGCATGGTGATCAGGCCGAGATGGCTGATCGTCGAGTAGGCGAGCAGTCCCTTGAGATCGTGCTGGAAGATGGCGAAGAACGCGCCGAGCATCAGGGCGGCCATGCCGGCGAGACCGAGCAGCCAGAACCATTCGGGCGTTCCGGCCATCACTGGCCACAGGCGCGTCAACAGGAAGACGCCGGCCTTCACCATGGTTGCCGAATGGAGCAGGGCCGAGACGGGGGTCGGCGCCGCCATGGCGTTGGGCAGCCAGAAATGGAACGGGAACTGCGCCGACTTGGTGAAGGCACCGCCGAGCACGAGGAAGAG
>CAZPOS010000001.1:0-97256 GCA_964588065.1 uncultured Reyranella sp. | reverse complement strand
GCACCTGATCGAGATCGTAGCTGCCCACGATCTGCCCGATGAGGATGACACCGGCCAGCAGCGCCACACCGCCGAAGCCGGTGACGACGAGGGCCATACGGGCGCCGTCGCGCGCGCCGGCCGTATGGTTCCAGTATCCGATCAGCAGGAACGAGAAGATGCTGGTCAGCTCCCAGAAGAACAAAAGGATGATCAGGTTTCCGGCGATCACGATGCCAAGCATGCTGCCCATGAAGGCCAGCAGGAACGAAAAGAAGCGCGGTACCGGATCGTTCGGCGACATGTAGTAGCGCGCATAGAGAACGACCAGGAAGCCGATGCCCGTCACCAGCAGGGCGAACATCCAGGCGAATCCGTCGAGGCGGAGCGAAAACCCGAGGCCGAGTGCGGGAATCCACTCGGCTTCGCTGCGCAACACCTCTCGCTCGACGATCGCAGGATAGGCGGCGATCAGCAGGAAAAGGCAGATGAGCGCGACGCCGCCGGCCAGCCAGGCCTCCGAGTTACGCGCGTTGGGGCGGAACGTCGCAGCGAGGAGGCTGCCCACGAAGGGAAGAACGATCAGGATGGTGAGCAGTACGTCGTCGGTCATGAGCCTTGGCGATGCGTATCTGGGGTGTGTCTGCGACCAACTCTAGCATTTTCGGCTCAAATAGTTCCTTCTGAGACGAGTCTGCACAAACAGATCGCGCGATTCCTTGCCGAGCGAACCCGCTTGCAAAGCTGAAGGCGGATCGTGGCGATGCAAGGGCCGCGGATGCAGGGCGGTCGAGGCGCTCCGAAGGTGCGATGCGCGGACTGTACTTTGGTATAGGGCGCTGCCTGCTCATGTACGATGGCGGACGGCAGGCTTCTGGGCCAACCTCTTGCTGCGTTCACAATCTCAAGGGGACTTCACATGGCTTTCATCACGACCAAGGACGGAACCCAGATTTTCTTCAAGGATTGGGGGCCCAAGGATGCCCAGCCCATCGTGTTCCATCACGGCTGGCCGCTGAGTGCGGACGACTGGGACGCCCAGATGCTTTTCTTCCTGGGCAAGGGCTACCGCGTGATCGCCCACGATCGTCGTGGTCATGGTCGCTCTACGGAGACCGATACCGGCAACGAGATGGACACATATGCCGCCGACGTGATCGAGCTTGCCGATCATCTCGATCTGAAGAACGCCGTTCATATCGGCCATTCGACTGGCGGCGGCGAGGTTGCGCGCTATGTCGCGCGCTCGAAACCGGGGCGTGTCGCCAAGGCGGTCCTGGTCAGCGCCGTGCCACCGATCATGGTGAAGTCGGACAAGAACCCGAAGGGCCTGCCGATGGAGGTGTTCGACGGCCTGCGGGCCTCCCTCGCGGCGAACCGCGCGCAGTTCTATCTCGACGTCGCCAGCGGGCCCTTCTACGGCTTCAATCGCGAGGGCGCGAAGGTCCTGCCGGGCACGATCCAGAACTGGTGGCGGCAGGGCATGATCGGCGGTGCCAAGGCCCACTACGATTGCATCGCGGCCTTCTCGGCGACCGATTTCACCGAGGATCTGAAAGCGATCGCCGTGCCGACGCTCGTCATGCACGGTGACGATGACCAGATCGTCCCGATCGTCGCTGCGGCCGAGCTGTCGATCAAGCTGCTGAAGCGCGGCACGCTAAAGGTCTACAAGGGCTATCCGCACGGCATGCTGACCACGCATGCCGATGTGCTCAATCCCGACCTGCTGGCCTTCATCAAGGCCTGAGCCGGCCGACCGGCATCGATGCAGAGGCCTTCTCCTGCATCGATGTCGCGACCCGGCCGCGAGCCGATCGTCAGACCATCATCACCTTGCCGGTGGGCAGGTCGTAATACGCACCGACGACCTTGAGCTTCCCGGCGGCGACCATGTCGCCCAGGATCGGCTTCTCGGTCTGCAGGCGGCGTACGTTGGCCTGCACGTTGGCGATCATCGCGCGCTGCTGGAGATCCGGGCCCGCGGTCTTGAGCACCGGCTCGATGCCGGGCTTCATGGCGCGCACGAGGCCGGCGATGTGGCCGGGCAGATCATTGCCCTTCTGGAGCGCATCGACGGTGGCGTTCACGGCACCGCAGCTCGTATGTCCGAGAACCATGATCACCTTGGTGCCGAGCACAGCCGCACCGTATTCGAGGCTGCCGAGCCCGTCCGGCGTGACGAAGTTGCCGGCGACGCGGACGACGAAGAGCTCGCCCGGCGCCTGATCGAAGGCCAGTTCAGGCGCGACGCGGGAGTCGGCGCAGCCCAGGATCGCGGCAAAGGGCGCCTGGCCCTGCGAGCGCGCGACGCGGCCGACCGAGTAGTCGCGCTCCGACAGCTTGCCCGACGCGTAGCGTCCATTGCCTTCCATCAGGCGGGCCAGCGCCGCATCCGGCGTCTCGACGGACCGGGTCGGCTGCGCCAGAGCGGATTTCGACGCCGCGGCGCCGAGCGCGGCCGTGACCGCGAGACTGCCGATGCCCGAGAACAGACCGCGACGTGACGGACAAAAACTGCACATGCTTCTCTCCCTGGTTTCGAAATTCACCATACGTTGTGAGGACGGGAGAGCAAATCCGACTCGGCGCATAGCTGAATGTGAATGCCGCGGCCGCGTTGTCATGTCGGCGCTTGAGCGATGTGCGGACGATGTCATGCTGGTGCTCCCAGGAGTTCTCCATGCACGGCAGCATTCTCGACCGCTTTCGATTGACGAATCGTACCGCTCTCGTCACCGGAGCGCGCCGTGAGATCGGGAGGGCCATCGCGCTCGCATTGAGCGGCGCCGGTGCGCGACTGGCGATCCATCATGCCGGCACCGAGGAGGAGGAGGCCGACGCGGCCTCTGTCGTGCATGAGATCGAGCAGTCGGGTAGTGCTGCCCGTGCATTCGGCCAGGACTTCTCTCTCGCCGACGCAGGGCATCGGCTGGCGGAGACCGTCTCGGCCTGGTCGCCCATCGACATCCTGGTGCTGAACGCCTCGATCGAGATCCCGGAATCCTACGTCTCGATCTCGCGCGACCGGTTCGACCGTCAGATCGCCGTCAACCTCCGCAGCCCCCTGGAGTTGCTCCAGGATCTGGTGCCGCCGATGAGCCGGCGCGGCTGGGGAAGGGTCGTCACGATCGGCAGCGTGCAGCAGGTGAGGCCGCATCCGCAGATGATGGTCTATGCCGGCACCAAGGCCGCCCAGCTGAACTGGGTGCGGAACCTCGCCCGGCAGTTCGGCGGCCAGGGCGTCACGGTGAACAATCTCGCGCCCGGCGCGATCCTGACGGCCCGCAATCGCGAACAGATGGCGGTGGAAGGCGAGGCGCTGGTCCAGCGCATCCCGGCCGGCCGGCTGGGCCAGCCCGACGATCTCGCGGGCGCCGCCCTGCTGCTCTGTTCCGACGCAGGCGCCTACATCAACGGCGTCAATCTTTACGTCGATGGAGGCCGTGCGATCGCCTAGGATCGCATCCGTACGTCACCAGGGTTCACATGGCCGCCGCTCCCCAGATCCCGCTTTCCGCCGCCGAAACCGACGCGCTCGAAACAATTGCCGGAACGATGATTCCCGAAGACGCCGCCCTCGGCATGCCGGGCGCCGACGATCCGGCCATCCTCGACGACATCGTTCGATCGCTCGGACGCGACCTTCCGCTGGTCCGCGAAGCGCTCGCGGCGATCGCCGCCAAGGTCGGCACTGGCTTCGCGAGCCTGGAGCCCGATGCCCGGGAGGCTCTCATCAATGACTGGTATGCAGGCGGCGGTGCACCGGCAGCCGCGCTCGGCCGGGTGATCCTGAGCGCCTACTATCGCGACGACCGCGTCCTGGTGGCCCTCGGCCACGAAGCCCGCGCGCCGTTCCCCAGGGGCTATGTGCTGGAGCCGGGCGACTGGTCGCTGCTCGATGCGGTGCGGGGCCGTTCGCCCTTCTGGCGCGACGATCGTCCCGCTCCCGCCGGAGATCGCTGATATGGCCGCCAACGAGAAAGTCGACGTGCTGATCATCGGCTCCGGTGCCTCAGGGGCGGCGGTTGCCTGGAGCCTCGCCGAAACCAGGATGCGCATCCTGTGCCTCGAGCAGGGCGACTGGATGAAGCCGACAGACTTTCCCAGCAACGGCCGCGACTGGGAGGCTCGGCGCTACACCGATTTCGAGATCAGTCCCAACCGACGCGGACGCGATACCGACTATCCGGTCAATGACGACAATTCGCTGATGAAGATCGCGAACTTCAACGGCGTCGGCGGCGGCACGGTGATCTACACGGCGCATTGGCCGCGCATGCATCCTTCCGACTTCAAGGTGAAGTCGCTGGACGGCGTGGCCGACGACTGGCCGGTCGACTACTGGGCGCTCGAGAAGTTCTACGAAGAGAACGACCGGATGATGGGCGTCTCCGGTCTGGCCGGCGATCCCGGGGTGCCGCCGCGTCATCCGCCGATGCCGCCGATCGCGCTCGGCAAGACCGGCACCCGCTACGCCCAGGCGATGAACCGGCTGGGCTGGCACTGGTGGCCGTCGGACACGACCATCGCCACCACCGACTATGAAGGCCGCGCCAAGTGCATCAATCTCGGCCACTGCACGCCGGGCTGTGCGCAGGGCGCCAAGGCCAGCACCGACATCACCTACTGGCCGCTGGCCTTGCGAGCCGGCGTCGAGCTGCGCACGCGCTGCCGGGTACGCGAGATCACCACCGACCAACGCGGCATGGCCGCCGGCGCGATCTACTACGATGCCGACGGCGTCGAGCATTTCCAGCCGGCCGAGGTCGTGATCCTGGCCTGCAACGGCGTCGGCACGCCGCGCATCTTGCTGAACTCGGCTTCGGCGCAGTTTCCGAACGGCCTCGCCAACTCATCGGGCCTCGTCGGTCGCAACCTGATGCTGCATCCCTGGCCGATCGTGAGCGGCTATGTCGAGGATGCGATGGATGGCGGGCGCGGCCCGATCAACTGCATCTGGAGCAAGCAGTTCTACGAGACCGATCCGTCGCGCGACTTCGTGCGCGGCTACACGCTGCAGTTCGGCCGCGGCACCGGCCCGGCCACCCAGGCCGTGATCGGCGCCGCCTCGGGGCTGTTGCCCTGGGGCCGCGATCACCATCGGCGGTACCGCCAGATGCTCGATCACCGGCTGAGCATCGGCGTGGCCTGCGAGGACCTGCCTGAGGAGCACAACACCGTCACCCTCGATCCGGTCCTGAAGGACAGCAGCGGCATCCCGGCACCGAAGATCGACTATACGATCAGCGAGAATACGCGCCGCATGATGGAGCACGGCATCGCCCGCGCTGAGGAGATCCTCACCGAGGCTGGTGCCACCGATCTCTTCGCCTCGCGCACGGCCCTCAACTATCCTGGTCATCTGCTCGGCACGGCGCGCATGGGCACCGATCCGGAGCGCTCGGTCGTCAACGAGTGGGGCCGCTGCCACGACGTGAAGAACCTGTTCATCGTCGACGGCAGCATCTGGGTCACCTCGGGCGGCGTGAACCCGACCTCCACCATCCAGGCGCTGGCCCTCTACGTCGCCGACCAGATGAAGCAGCGGTTGGCGACCCTGTTCGACTGACCGGCGCTGCACCGTCAGAAATCGAGAGGGGCGTTGTCGATCACCTCTTTCATGACGAAGAACGTTCTCGTCTGACGAACGCCGGGCAGCGCGATCAGCTTCTCGCCATGCATCCGGTTGAAGCCGTCGATATCCTTCACCCGGATCTTCAGGAAGTAGTCGAAGTCCCCGGCCACCAGATGGCAATCGAGGACGAACTTCAGTTTCGCGATGGCTTTCTCGAAATCGCCGAAGCTCTGCGGCGTCGAGCGGTCCAGTACCACCCCGACGATCACCAGTGCCCCCCGGTCGACCTTTCGGGGCGCTACCGCCGCCCGGACGGCGCCGATATAGCCTTTGTCGAAAAGGCGCTGGGTTCTGCGGTGGCACGTTGCGGGGCTCACGGCGACCAGTTTCGCCAACTCGGCATTGGACAGCCGGCCGTTACCCTGCAGGAGCCGCAACATCCGGAGGTCGATCCGGTCGAGTTGGTCGGACATGGAAGGATCTTCCTCGAATGGGAGATAAATTCGAAGTATCGCTCGCCCAATATTACCATCGAGCCTCCAACGAGCAAAAGCCGTCGCGGCATTCGGGAGCACCTTCGAGACCGGTGTGGCTACGATACGGAAAGTTGAATTGCCTCAGCGGAAGGAACTTCGATGCTGTCCAAGTTCGAGCGGTATCCCCTCACATTCGGGCCGACCCACATCGAGAAACTCGAACGGCTGTCGGAACATCTCGGCGGCAAGGTCGAACTCTATGCCAAGCGCGAGGATTGCAATTCCGGCCTCGCCTTCGGCGGCAACAAGCTGCGCAAGCTCGAGTACATCATCCCCGACGCGATCGCGTCGAATGCCGATACGCTGGTTTCCATCGGCGGCGTGCAATCCAACCACACCCGCATGATCGCCGCGGTCGCCGCCAAGATCGGATTCAAGTGCCGGCTGGTCCAGGAGAGCTGGGTGCCTCACGAGGATGCGGTCTACGATCGCGTCGGCAACATCATGCTCAGCCGCATCATGGGCGCCGACGTGCAGATGGTCGATGAAGGCTTTGACATCGGCATCCGGCGGAGCTGGGAGGAAGCCATCGAGGACGTGAAGGCCAAGGGCGGAAAGCCCTATGCCATCCCCGCGGGAGCGTCGGTCCACAAGTACGGCGGCCTCGGCTATGTCGGCTTCGCCGAAGAAGTCCGGGAACAGGAAAGGGAACTGGGCTTTGCCTTCGACTACATCGTGGTCTGCACCGTCACCGGCTCGACGCATGCCGGCATGCTGGTGGGTTTCGCTAAGGATGGACGCGAGCGCAAGGTCATCGGCATCGATGCGTCCTTTACGCCGGTGCAGACCAAGGCGCAGGTCCTCGAGATCGCGCGCAACACCGCCCGACTGGTCGAGCTGGGCCGGGACATCGTCGAGGACGACGTCGTGCTCGTCGAGGATTACGCCTATCCCGTCTACGGCGTGCCGTCCGAAGAAACCAAGGAAGCCATCCGCCTCTGCGCACGCCTCGAAGGGATGATCACGGATCCCGTCTACGAGGGCAAATCGATGCAGGGCATGATGGACCTCGTGCGCAAGGGCTACTTCCCCGAGGGTTCCAGGGTTCTCTATGCCCACCTGGGCGGCGCCCCCGCTCTCAACGGCTACGGCTACGCGTTCAGAAATGGATAGTATCCCGTGGGCGCCCTGATCCTCTGCACCTTTCCCGCGGACAGAGTCGATTTCCGGACGTGGATTCTCGACCGCGTCGTGGTGCTGGCTACGCGGAACGAAGCCGGCATCAACTTCGTGGGAACGGAGCAGGGTAAGGGACCTGAATTGACCCTGAGGACCATCGGCGTCCAGGTTGCGAGCGTGACGCGCGCCAGGTCGCTCTTCGCCGAATGGCGATCGGAGACGAGTTACATCCGTTCCGCCGAACTCAGACTGATGCTGATGGAGGCGGTTGGTGGTGGCGAACATGCCGGCGCCCTTTTCCCCTGAAACGTCCCGCGAGCGAGCCGCCCGGAGCGGCCTTGCGGTGGACATCGATCTGCAGGCCGAGGGCAAGGCGACGGGCTTCGTCCGTGTGCCGCACTCGGTGCATCGTTCCGCCTACGGCTGGATCCCGGTCCCGATCGTGCGGATCCGCAACGGCGAGGGCCCGAACGTCCTGCTGATGGCAGGCAACCACGGCGACGAGTGGGAAGGGCAGATCGGGCTGGGAAACCTGATCCGGGACATCGAGCCTGACGAGATCCGCGGGCGCCTGATCATCCTTCCTTCGGCCAATTTTCCGGCCGCCCTGGAGGGCCGCCGCACGTCTCCGATCGACCAGGGCAATCTCAATCGCGCTTTTCCCGGGGACGCCGGAGGCACCATCACGCAGCAGATCGCCTATTGGATCGAACATGCGCTGCTGCCGGGCTTCGACTATGCCTGCGACTTCCATTCGGGCGGCAGTTCCCTGATCTACGTGCCAAGTGCGCTGGTCGCGTACCATCCGGAGCCTGCGATCCTGGAAAGAACCATTGGCCTAGCGAAGGCCCTGGGTGCACCCGTGACCTTCGTCTCCAAGGTTCCGGGAGGCGATCGTTCGTTTACGGCGGCCGCGTCCCGCCAGGGAGTCGTTGCGCTGACGACCGAGCTGGGCGGTGGTGGCTTCGTTACACCGGAGTCTCTCGCCATTGCCGAGCAGGGCATGCGTCGCGTGCTGGCGCATGTCGGACTGTTGCGCGGAGCGGCCCCTCCGCCCGCCCCGACGCGGCTGACGGAAACCCTTAGCGACGACTACTACGTTTTTGCCACGGAGGGCGGCCTGTTCGAGCCGCTGGTCGAGCTGGGCGAGGAAGTGAGCGCGGGTCAACCGGCAGGCCGCATCCATTTCCACCACACGCCGTGGCGCGAGCCGGAGCGCGTCGCGTTCCAGCGGTCGGGGCTCGTGATCTGCATGCGCGTGCCGGCGCTTTGCGAGCGCGGCGACTGTCTGTTCCAGTTGGCGACGACCACAAGCGCCTATTAACTGCTCCAGGTCACAGGAAGACTGGCCGGGCCTGGGCGGCGGTTTGCCATCAGGCGCTGCGCCTCCGCCTCACGCCCGGTGGCCAGGTACGCCCGCAGCAGCGTCGCTTCCACCAGGTCGCCTTGGGCACGGCTGCCGCCGATCCGTTCACGCTCGGGCAGCATCGGCTCGATGAGGTCGATGGCGGCCGCATAGTCTCCCCGCTGATAGGCGGCGAAGGCGCGGGCCACGGCGGGGATGACGGACCCTGAAGGGTAACGGCCGGCCTCTGCCAGCGCCTCGATCGCGCCGACCCATTCCTCGAGCGCTGCATCGTTGCCCGTCGCAGAAAAAGTCAGCGCGACATGCCAGTCGGCCAGCGACATGCCCGGCCGCGGCAGCTTCTCGCGTGCATAATCCTCGAGCTTCGCCCAGCGCGCGGCATCGCGCGGATGGCCGGCCAGTTCGGAGCGCCACAGGAACGAGGCGGAATCCGAGAGCTTCTGGTGGACGGCGCCGCGATGGTCGTCGGCGCAGAAGGCCTCGTTATAGAGGTGCAGCCCGCCTTCGAGGTTGCCGGCGTGCAGCTCGAACAGGCCGAGGTGCCAGTTGAGATGGCCAAACAGCCCGCCGCCGCGATCGTAGATCGGCAGCCAGTCGCGCAGGAAGGCGATACCGGCATCGCGCTCGCCGGTCTCGTAGCAGAGATGGGCGAAGGCATGCGCGCCGTAGCCGTTGCGCCGGTATTGCGCGAGGGAGCGCTCGATCATCGGCTGCGCCTCGTCGTGGCGGCCGATCTCCGACAGCGCCATGCCGCGATGCCCCTCGAACCACCAATCCTCGCCATAGTGCGGGGCGAGCCCGTCGAGGAAGTCGGCGAGGTCCTGTTCGCGCCCCGGCAGGCCCGACATGCCGATCAGTCCGCCCTGGTTGGCGGCGAGGCTCAGCACCAGCGCGTCGCGCGGCCAGGTCTGGACATGGGTGCGCAAGGCGGCCAGCGCCGCCACCGGCTGACCGGCGAACAGGAGGCCGAACACCTCGATCTGGCTCCGCTCGCGCGCCGTCACCTTATCGGCGAGCGAGGAAGCGGTGGCGAAGTCCGCCCGCATCGCCTCCAATCGGCCGGCGAGCTGGGAGGCGCGGGCGCGGCCGATATAGGCGAGTGCAAAGGCCGGGTCGGCGGCGACGGCGCGGTCGAAGGCGACGCCCGCCCCCGGAAACACCGTCAGCAGCAGATCGACCCCTTCGGCATAGGCGTCGCGCGCGGCCGCGCTCGCGGTGGAAAGGGAAAGGCCGTAGCGGTCTGTCAGCATGTCGTCACCGGAACCCGTCATTGTGCCCCATCACCGTGCGTCGGCCGGGACGCGCTTTCAAGCTTCCGGCAGATCGCCGGACATCGCATTGTGAGATCGCTCTCGGGCGGATCGCCCTGTTGCGTGAGGACCCGTGTCATGGACTTCGTACCCAATATCGTCGGCCTCGCCACGATGCACCTGCTGATGGCCATGCTGCCGGGGCCGAACACGGTCGTGGTCGGATGGTACGCAGCGACTCGATCACGCGGCGACGGCCTGAAGGCGGTCGCGGGCGTGGTCCTGGCCTCGCTGCTCTGGGTCGTCCTTGCCATTGGCGGGGTGGGGGCGCTGCTGCTCGAAGCGGGATGGCTCTATCGGGCGCTGCGTTTCGTCGGCGCGGCCTACCTGATCTACGTCGGCATCCGCCTGCTGCGGGCGGGGCTTGCCCCAAAGGGCGGCGGACAGGCAGCGACACCGCAGCTGGCGGGGCGCAGCCCGTTCATTGGCGGCCTGCTGACGACGCTCAGCAATCCGAAGTCGGCGGTGTTCTGGACCAGCGCCTTCCTCGTGGCACTGCCGCCGCAGGCACCGGCCTGGGTCTATCCGACGATCGTGGCGATCGTCGCCGTCCAGTCTTCGATCTGGTACGGCACCCTGGCGCTGTTCTTCTCGACCGGGGTCGCGCAGAAGCTCTACCAGCGCATCGCGCGCGGGCTCGACCTGCTGGCGGGCGGCGTCATGATCGCCCTGGGGCTCAAGCTCGCCGACGAACTGCGCCGCGAGATCTTCGTCGAGGCGGCGTCGTGAGTTCGGGGCTGCCCAGCAGGCCCGCCGATTGACGATGCGACGACATCTCCGTGTCCTCGTCGTCCTGGCCCTGACCCAGATCGCCGGGTGGGGAATGATCGGGATCCTCCCGGTGATCGCGCCCCGGGTCGCGGCGGCATTCGACGTCTCGCTGTCGTCCGTGTTCCTCGGCACGTCGGTCATGTTCGTTGCCATGGGACTGGCCGCGCCCGGGGCGGGACGCGCCTTCCGCCGCTTCGGATCGCGCGAGGCCATGACGGTGGGCGCCGCCACGATCGGCCTTGGCCTGTGCCTGCTCGCTCAGTCCCCGAATGCCGTCCTTTTCCTCGCGGCCTGGGGGATCGTCGGGCTGGCCGGTGCCCTGTTCCTGACGACCGCCGCCTATGCCTACATCGCCTCCTATGCGGATGACCACGCGCGCAGCCTGATCGGCACGCTGATGCTGGTGACGGGGCTGGCCGGCAGCGTCTTCTGGCCCGTGACCGCCTTTCTCGAAACGCAGTTGGGCTGGCGCGGCGTCGGACTCGCCTATGGCGCGATCATGGCCCTGCTCGTCTGTCCGCTGGTCTGGTTCGGCCTGCCGACGATAAGGGAGATCGCACCCCCGGAACCCGGCGGAGGACGCCTGCGCAAGGGGCGGGTCTTCGTGCTGATGGTCGCCGCCATCGCGTTCAACAGCTTCGTCACCTTCGGGATCGACGCGGTGGGCATCCAGCTCCTGAAGGCGATGGGCATGGACCTCGCCGGCGCCGTCGCCATCGCCTCGCTGCTGGGCGTCTTCAAGGTCGGCGGGCGGGTGATCGACCTGCTGGGCGGCCGGCGATGGGACGGCCTGTCCACCGGTCTCGTCGCCGGGGTGATGATCCCGATGGGGCTGGCGGTGATCTGGATCGGCGGTTCGGGGCCGGTGTCCGTCGGCGGCTATCTGGTGTTGTTCGGACTGGGCAGCGGCGCCTTCGCCGTGGCGCGGGCGACCCTGCCGCTCGTCTTCTTCCAGAAGGCCGACTATGCCGCGGCCATGTCGACCATCGCCCTGCCGCTGAACCTGATCAACGCGCTGGCGCCGCCGGTTCTGGCGGGCCTCATGTCCGGCATCGGCGCGCAGGCGACATTCGCCGTCCTCGCCGGGCTGAGCGTGACGGCGCTCGCGATCCTCTTGCTGCTCAACCGGATGAGGGGCGACGCGCGCGGTGCCTGAGGGCGCGTGTCCTGCTCAGGCCGCCCGCGCCACCTCCGCCGCGGCCAGCACCATAGAGGCGCACTTCTCGCCGATCATGATGGTAGGGGCATTGGTGTTGCCGCTGGTGAGGGTCGGCATGATCGAGGCGTCGGCCACCCGCAGGCCGGCGATGCCGTGGACCCTGAGTTCGGGGTCGACCACGGCGCGCGGGTCGTTGCCCATCTTGCAGGTGCCGACCGGGTGATAGGTCGTCTCGGCCGTGTTGCGCACCCATTCGAGCAGCTCGGCGTCGCTCTGGAGATGGGCGCCGGGCGCGATCTCCTGGCCGGTGACTTCCTTGAGCGGCGAGGTCGCCATCAGCTCGCGGCCCTTGCGCAGCACGTTCACGATGCCGGTGCGATCGTGCTCGGTGGACAGGAAGTTGAAGCGGATCGCCGGTGGCTCGGCGGGATCGGCCGACTTGATGTGGACCGAGCCGGTGCTCTCGGAGCGCAGCACGTTCACGTTCATGGTGATGCCCTTCTGGGCCGAGACGCGCCGTTCCTTGCCGACCATCTCGTAGAGGAAGGGCGCGATCGAGATCGTGGCGTCGGGTGAGTCGAGGCCCACGCGCGTGCGGAAGTAGAGGCGGATCGGCACCGAGGTCGAGGCGAGGAAGCCCTCGCGGAACAGCGCGTACTTCGCGGCCTCGCGCACCAGGCGCCAGCCGCGGGCATTGTCGTTGAAGGTGAGGTTCCGGCCCGTGATCTCGAATTTCATGCGCGGCGAGTAGTGATCGCGCAGGTTCTCGCCGACGCCTTGCAGCTCGTGCAGTGGCGTGATGCCGAGCGCGCGCAGCCGCTCGCCCTGGCCGATGCCGGAGAGTTCGAGCAGCTTTGGCGAATTGATCGAGCCGCCCGAGACGATGACCTCGCGGGTCGCCCGCGCCTCGCGCTTCTGTCCGTTGACCGAATAGCGCACGCCGACGCAGCGCCTGCCTTCGAGGATGAGGGACTCGGCGATGGCACCCTGGTCGATCTGCAGGTTGGCGCGATGGCGTGCCGGATCGAGGTAGCAGTAGGCGGTGCTCTGGCGGCGGCCCTTGGTGATCGTCACCTGGGACATGCCGATGCCTTCCTGCGTGGCGCCGTTCTGGTCGGGATTGTAGGGCAGTCCCATCTTCTCGGCGGCCGCGATGATCTTCTCGAGCAGCGGCACCTTGTTGCGCGGCGTGTGGGTGACGGGGAGGATGCCGTCGCGGCCGCGGAACTCGTCGGAGCCTCCCTCGAACCGCTCCATGCGCTTGAAGATCGGCAGCACGTCCTGGAAGCTCCAGCCGCGATTGCCGAGCTGGGCCCAGTGGTCGTAGTCCTGCGCCTGGCCACGGATGTAGACCATGCCGTTGATCGAGCTGGAGCCGCCCAGCATGCGGCCGCGCGGCACCGCGATGCGGCGCCCGCCCGAGCCTTCGTCGGGTTCCGACGAGTAACACCAGTTCACCGCCGGATCGTCGATCATCTTGGCGACGCCGACCGGCACCTTCGACCAGAAGAAGTTCGAGCCCTGCGTGCCCGCCTCGAGCAGCAGCACGCGATACTTGCCGCTCTCGCTCAGCCGGCTCGCGACGACCGCGCCCGCGGACCCTGCACCGACGACGATGTAGTCATGGGTCGAGTCTCTCTGCATTTCGTTTCTCCCTCAGGCCTCAGGGGAGCAGTCCGTAAGGGGCCTGACAAGACTCGCGGCGCCGCAAAGCGTAGGCGGGTTTCGCCAATGGGAACGCGACGCGGGTGTCCCGCCCTGCGGAGTCGGCTTCGGCATCAATGTTGCTGGCTTCTGAAGGCCGGTCCTACAGTTCGAGGCGCTTCCCATGTCCAGTCGCACGGTCGATCCGATGCCTACCCGCAAGAATTTCCTGAGGCTCGCCCTCGCCGCCGCGGCGACCGCCGGCATGCCTCGGTTCGCCAGTGCACAGGACGCCTATCCCGACAAGCCGGTACGGGTCGTGGTCTCCTATGGCGCGGGCGGCGCGATCGACGTGGTGGCGCGCATCATCGCCGAGCACATGACCGGCACCTTCGGCAAGACGGTGCTGGTCGAGAACAAGCCGGGTGCCGGCTCGACGATCGCGGCCGACCTGATCGCGCGCGCCGCGCCGGACGGCTACAATCTGCTGGTCACGGGCATGGCGCATTCGGTCATCCCCGAACTCTTTCCGCAGGTCGCGTTCGACCCGGCGACGGCGTTCCAGCCGATCAGCCATCTCGGCCTGATGCCGTTTGTGCTGGCGGTGCATCCTTCCGTGCCGGCCACCGACTACAAGAGCTTCATCGCCTATCTCCGCGCCCATCCCGGTACCGTGAACTGCGGCTCGGCCGGCCCCGGGAGCTCGGCCGATCTCGGCCAGATGCTGCTGGCCAAGATGGAGAACGTCCAGTTCACGCGCGTGCCCTATCGCTCGACGCCGGCGGCGATGAACGATCTCGTCGCCGGCCGGGTCGGCTTCATGATGGACTCGCAGAATGTGCTGGTGCCGCATGTGAAGAGCGGTGCGGTGCGCGCCTTTGCCGTCTCCTCGCTCGAGCGCTCGCGCCTCGTCCCCGAGGTCCCGACGCTCGACGAGCTCGGCCTCAAGGGCTTCGAAGCCGGCAGCTGGCAGGCGATGCTGGCGCCCGCGAAGACGCCGCGACCCGTCGTCGATCGCATCGTCAAGGCAGTCGAGGCGGCGCTGAACGATCCCGCCATCCGCGCCCGCTATATCGAGCTCGGCTACAACCTGCCGCAGAAGACCGGGCCCGACGCCCTGTCGGCCTTCCTCGCCGCCGAGGCGGCCAAGTGGGGCCCCCTGGCCAAGGCCACCGGCACCGGCGGCTGATCTCGAAACAGCGAAGGGAGGGAACGGGTGACCAAGCTCAGCCAGGCCGAGGTCGATGCCTTTCATCGCGACGGGTTCTTCGCCCCCGTCGATGTCTTCTCGGCCGAGGAGGCGAGGGCCTGGCGCGCCGACCTCGAAGCCTTCGAACGCACCCTGCCGCCCGGGCCGGTCTCGGCGGGCAATCGGCGCAAGCTGCATGTCCGGCTGCCCTGGGCGCGCGACCTCGTGGAGGATCCGCGGCTGCTCGACGTGATGGAGCAGCTGCTCGGCCCCGACATCCTGGTCTTCACCAGCACCTTCTTCATCAAGGAGCCGAAGACCGACGCCATCACCGCCTGGCACCAGGACGCGACCTTCTTCGGCCTGTCTCCCTACGAGCACGTCACCGCCTGGGTGGCGCTCTCCGAAGCCTCGATCGAGGCGGGCTGCATGGAGTTCGCGCCGGGCAGCCATCGGCTGGGCCAGCTGGCGCACGGGCAGACGGCGACGCCGGGCACCATCAATGCCGGGGCCCGCTCGATCAGCGAGCCGCTCGACACGTCCCGCGCCATCTTCGCGCCGGTGAAGACCGGCCAGGTGTCGCTGCATCACACGCTGGTCGCGCACAATTCGCGGCCGAACCGCAGCGACGACCGCCGCATCGGCTTCGGCATCAGCTACATCCCCGCCCATGTGCGCCATGTCGGCAGCAAGCGCATGTCGGCCACGCTCGTGCGTGGCGTCGACCGCTACGGGCATTTCGATCTCGAGGACGATCCGCGGACCCTCGATGCCGCGGCGCAGGCCGAGGCGCACAAGCGCGCCTACGGCCGCTATCGCGAAGGCCATGCCGAACAGCAGGCGCGCTATGGCGTCATCGCCTGAGACCGGAGAGAGAATGAAACCGCTGCAGGGAAAAGTCGCCATCGTGACGGGCGCGTCCTCACCTGTGGGCATAGGCGCCGCCGTGGCGCGGCGGCTGGCGGGTTCGGGGGCGAGGCTCCTGCTGGTGGCGGACGATTCGCCGGAGTCGGTTGCCCGCGAATGCGCGGCGTTGCTGGGCGACACCGACGGCGTCGTGCCGCTCACCGCCGATCTCGGCGATGCCGACGCGGTGCTGGCGGTGGTCGCCGAGGCGGAAACGCGCTTCGGCCGCATCGACCTGCTGGTCAACAATGCCGCGATCCGTCTCAACCGCAATTTCGGCGACTTCACCGCCGCGGAGTTCGACAAGGCCGTCGCGGTCAATCTGCGCGCGCCGTTCCTCGCCAGCCAGGCGGTGCTGCCGTCGATGCGGCGCCAGGGCGGCGGCCGCATCGTGCATGTCGCGAGCCAGCTCGGCTCGGTCGCCTATCAGACCCGCACGATCTACGGCATGACCAAGGCGGCGCTGATCCATCTCGCCAAGTCGATGGCGCTGGAACTGGCGCGCGAGAACATCCAGGTGAACACCGTGTCGCCGGGTCCGATCGCGACCCAGCCGCTGCTCGATCGGGCGCGCGACCAGCCGGAGGAATCGGCGCGGCGCATGAACTACGTGCCGATGGGACGCTTCGGTCGTCCGGAGGAGATCGGCGAGGTCGTGCACTGGCTGCTGACGACCGATGCCTCGTTCCTCACCGGCCAGGATCTGATCGTCGACGGCGGCTATACGATTCATTGATCGGCGCGTGCGGCAAACACC
Organism: uncultured Reyranella sp.; assembly: GCA_964588065.1. Taxonomy (GTDB): domain Bacteria; phylum Pseudomonadota; class Alphaproteobacteria; order Reyranellales; family Reyranellaceae; genus Reyranella. The sequence goes on along the minus strand of CAZPOS010000001.1, from coordinate 80,942 downwards.
GCTCGCCCACACGGGCGGCGCGAGGCTACGATACGCGCCAACGTTGTGGAGCGCCTCTTCATGTCCCCTTACGTCGCGGCGCCTCGCCGGACGAAGCTCGTCGTGCCGCTTCTGACGGCCATCGTCGCGGTCGCGATCTTCGTCGTCGACACGCTGACGCCGCTCGATATCGCCGTGGCCGTGCTCTATGTCGCCGTGGTCCTGCTGGCGGTCGATTTCGCGGGATATACCGGCATCCTGGCGATTGCCGCGGGCTGCGCAGCATTGACCGTTGCGAGCTTCCTTCTTACGCACGACCTGACGCCAGGCACCGGCGCGATGCTCCGCTGCTTCGTCAGCCTCGCCGCCATTGCCATCACCGCGCTGCTGGCGGCGCGCAACCAGCTGGCCGTGGCGGCGCTGCGCGACCAGGCCGATCTCCTCGATCTCACGCACGATACGGTGTTCGTGCGCGACCGCGACGACGTGATCAGATACTGGAATCGCGCGGCAGAGGACCTCTATGGCTGGCGCAGCGACGAGGCGGTCGGCCAACCGGCCGCGAGACTGCTGAGGAAGATCTTTCCGGTGCCGTATCCGGCGATCCTCGAAGAGCTGGAGCGCGAGGGCCGCTGGGAAGGCGAGATCGTCCATACATGCCGTGACGGGCGGCAGGTCACGGTGAGTTCGCGCTGGGCCTTGCAACGCGATTCGCACGGGCGGCCGGCTTCCGTGCTCGAAACCAACACCGACATCACCGCCCAGCGCGCCGCCGAGGACAAGCTCGACCGGACGCGCAGCGAACTCGCGCATCTGTCGCGCATCGCCACGATGGGCGAGCTCACCGCGTCGATCGCCCACGAGGTCAACCAGCCGCTCGCCGCCATCGTGGCCAACGGCGAGGCGGGCCTGCGCTGGCTCGGACGCAGCACACCGGACCTCGGCGAGACGAAGAAGTCCATCGAGGCGATGCTGCGCAACGCCCAGCGCGCCAGCGACGTCGTGCGGCGCCTGCGCGCCCTGTCGGCCAAGTCGGCGCCTGCGACCGCTCCACTCGACCTCGCGGCGATCGCCGAGGAGACCGTGCAGCTCGTCGAGCGGGAATTGCGTGCCCAGGGCGTGCAGCTCTCCGCCGACCTGCCGGCAGGCCTGCCGCCGGTCGAAGGCGATCGAGTGCAACTCCAGCAAGTGCTGCTCAATCTGTTGCTGAATGCCGTCCAGGCACTGGGTGTCGTTCCCCCCGAACGGCGCACGATTTCTGTTAGAGTGCAGCGCGCCGTGAGCGAGAGCCTGGGAGATGCCGTGGTGGTGACAGTCGAGGATACCGGTGCCGGGATCGCGGAAGCCGACCTTGCCCGCCTGTTCGACGCCTTCTTCACTACCCGCAGTGACGGCATGGGCATGGGCCTGTCGATCTCCCGTTCGATCGTGGAGGCCCATGGCGGTCGCATCGAAGCCGCCAACCGGCCCGAGGGCGGCGCGGCGTTCCGCGTCTGCCTGCCGGTCGCCGGGAGGGCGGCATGAACCGCCGGCAACCCGCGCCGGCTCCGGCCGAGGCGGCGCCCGTGGTGTTCGTCGTCGACGACGACGAGGAACTGCGGCTGGCGCTCGACAATCTCTTCCGCTCCGTCGGCCTGCAGGCGAGGCTCTTCGGCTCGGCCGCGGAGTTCCTGAAGGCGGGCGCCGTCGACGCGCCCGGTTGTCTCGTCCTCGACATCCGCCTGCCCGGCGTGAGCGGCCTGGAGTTCCAGGGGCAGCTCGCCCGTATGGGCATCGAACTGCCCATCGTCTTCATGACCGGCCATGGCGACGTGCCGATGTCCGTGCGCGCCATGAAAGCCGGCGCCGTCGACTTCCTCACCAAGCCGTTCCGCGACCAGGACATGCTCGATGCCGTCTCTTCGGCGATCGAGGCCGACCGGCAACGGCGCGCCGCTGTCGAAGCGGGACGGGATATCCGTGCGCGCTTCGAGGCCCTGTCGCCGCGCGAGCGCGAGGTGATGACCCTGGTGACGCGCGGCCTCATGAACAAGCAGGTCGCCGGAGAGCTGGGCTTGAGCGAGATCACGGTGAAGCTCTATCGTGCCCAGGCGATGCGCAAGATGGGAGCGGGCACGCTCGCCGACCTGGTGAGGATGGCCGAGCAATTGGCCCTGCATGCCCGTCCTGGCTAGCAGGCTGTCTGCAATTTCATAAACGTACGTATGGCTACCGGCGCCGTTGCGCTTGCCGCAATGTGGCGCCGTCATGTCCGCCTCATCAGATCCCTCGAGCCAGGATCGGGCTCCGTGCATCGCCGTCGTCGACGATGACGAGTCGGTGCGCGAGGCGCTGCGCAACCTGCTGCGATCGGTGGGTTACGAGGTACGCACCTTCTGCTCGGCCGAGGACTTCCTGGAGCATCCTAAAGACGAGGGCTTTTCCTGCCTGGTCAGCGACATTCAGATGCCTGGCATGGGCGGCCTCGAACTGCAAAAGCGCATCGTCGCATCGCGTGCACCGTTGCCGGTCATCCTGATGACCGCCTTCCCGCGCGATCACGTCCGGCAAGAGGCCGAGGAGTTGGGCGCCGCCGGCTTCCTCACCAAGCCCTTCGACGCCAGTCGCATGATCGAGTGCGTCGAGCGCGCCCTGCGGCAGCCTCGGTAGGGTCCCGCCGTCCCTCCCGTCGCAATGCGACGGTCGGGACGACGGGCTTTCCCATTACCCGTGCGCGCGGGCGCTTTCGAACAGGAACCAGGTCCGGCGCTCGGTCTCGTCGATCCAGACCTCGACCAGGCTCGCCGTCGCGACATCGCCATGTTCGTCGCACAGCGCATGGACCTCACGCAGGATGGCGGTAAGCTGGCGGTTATCGTCCCGCAACTCGGCCAGCATGGTGCCCGGTGGAACGAACTCGGCGTCGTTGTCGAGCAGGCGCTGCTGCCGGGCGATCTGGCCGATCGAGCGCAGCGTGGTCCCGCCGATCTTGCGGGCGCGCTCGGCGATCGGATCGGTCATGGCGAAGATCTGGTCGGCCTGTTCGTCGAGCATAAGGTGATGGTCGCGGAAGTGCGGCCCCGACATGTGCCAGTGGAAGTTCTTGGTCTTGAGGTAGAGCGCGAAACAGTCGGCCAGCAGGGCGGTGAGCGAGGCCGCCAGATCCTTGACGGCGTTCTCGGAAAAGGTGCTGGGCGTCTGCAGCGCGGCGGTCCGGCGATCCTGGACGGTGGTCATGGCTTACTCCTTGGTGGCTGGAAACGGGTGGACTTGATGCACCTGGTGGGTTTCTCCCGACGTGGCGAAGGCCACGACGACAGTCAGCGTCATCGCGATGCAGACGATGACGAAAGCGAGGGCGAGATCGATCTTCAGCAGCTTGCGCATGATTGCCTCAGTGGGCCGCCGGGGCGTGGTCGCCGAGCTTGACCTTGCGCAGGGTGAGCGCGAGCGCCGCGGCGGAGAGCGAGATCGCCATGAGCGTCCAGAACACGTCGATGAAGGCCAGCAGCGAGGCCTGGGTCGCGACCTGCTGCCCGATCCAGGCGATGGCCTGCTTCTGGGCCTGCAGCGCCGAGCTGCCATGGCTGGCGAAGTAATCGATCGCCTGACGCAGCGTCTCCTGGTAGGCGGCGTCCGACGGAACGGCGTGTTCGACCAGCCGGCTCTGGTGGAACTGGCCGCGATGAGCGAGCACGTTGGACGACAAGGCGATGCCCAGCGAGCCGCCGATGTTGCGGGCGACGTTGACCAGCGCGGACGCCTGGTCGACCTTGTCCGGCGCAATGCCTTCATAGGAGGCGGCGGTGATCGACAGGAAGATCAGCGGCAGGCCGACGCCCAGCAGCATGCGCGAATGGGCGAGGTACCAGAAGCCGACGTCGCCATAGATCGACGTCAAATTGTACATCGAGAGCGCGATGATCGAGGCGCCGGCGACGATCAGGTACTTGGGCTGGATCTTCGTCAGCAGCCGGCCGGTGATGAACATCATCGCCATGGTCACGAGGCCGCCGGGCGAGAGGACGAGGCCGGCCCAGGTGGCGGTATAGCCGAGATCCTGCTGCACGAGCTGCGGCAGGAACTGGGTGGTCGCGAGCAGGATGGCGCCGGTCGCCAGCATGACGAGGAAGCAGGCGCCGAACTGCCGCGTCGCCACCATCCGGATGTCGACGGCCGGATTACGCCGCGTCATCTCCCACGGGATCATGAGCAGGAAGGCCAGCGCGCAGACCGACGTCACGGCGACGATGAAGCCCGAGCCGAACCAGTCATCCTCGAGGCCGCGGTCGCACACGATCTCGAGCGCGCCCAGGAAGGTGGCGACGAGCGCGAAGCCCACGAGGTCGAAGCCGCCATCGGTCCGGCGCAGCCGCTGCCGTTCCTCGACCTGGGCAGGCGTCTCGCGCAGCAGGAGGGCGATCGAAACGATGGTGAACAGGCCGACCGGGCCGTTGATCAGGAAGCACCAGTTCCATGACACATTGTCGGAAAGCCAGCCGCCGAGGGTGGGGCCGACGACCGGCGCCACGACGACCGCGACGCCGAACAGGGCGAAGGCCTGTCCCCGCTTCGCGGGCGGGAACGTATCGACGAGGATCGACTGCGATACCGGCACCATGCCGCCGCCGGCGATGCCCTGCAGGACGCGGAACAGAAGCAGGGCCTGCAGATTCCAGGCGAAGGCGCAGAGCACGGAGCTCACGGTGAACAAAGTGAGGCAGGCGATGAAGAATCGACGCCGGCCGATCCTGCGGACCAGGAAGCTGCTGGCGGTCAGGCTGATCGCGTTCGAGACGAGATAGGTTGTCACCACCCACGAGGCCTCGTCCTCGCTGACGCCGAGGCCGCCCGCGATGTAGGGCAGGGCCACGTTGGCGATCGTGGTGTCGAGCACTTCCATGAAGGTGGCGATCGCCACCACCACGGCGATCAGCCAGGGATTGGGCGCCCGGACCGCGCCGGCGGTGCTCACAGCCAGCTCCGCAGGCGCTCGTAGAGCGACGGCGTGAGGTCGGTCCGCACGGTGGGGACCACCGACATGCCCGGTCCCAGCGCGACGTCGGTCGGGGCCTGGTCGATGACCACCTTCACCGGCACGCGCTGCACGATCTTGACGTAGTTGCCGGTCGCATTCTCGGCGGGCAGCAGCGAGAAGGCGGTGCCGGAACCAGGCTGCACGCTGGCGACATGCCCGTGCATCTCGCGGCCGGGATAGGCGTCGATCCCGAAACTGACCGGCTGGCCCGGACGCATCGCATCGAGCTGCGTTTCCTTGAAGTTCGCCACGACCCAGATCTGGTCGGGCACGAACATCGACAGGGCCGTGCCGGCCTGCGCCAACTGGCCAACCGCGGCACCCAGCTGCACGATCCGGCCCGGCTGCGCCGCCGTCACCGTCGTGTACGACAGGTCGAGAGAGGCCTGGTCGCGCTTCGCCTCGGCTTCCTGAAGGTTGGCCTGTGCGGTGCTGCGCTGCGCCTCGAGAGCGCTGAGCTGGCGACGGGCCACCGTGACGTTGGCCTGTGCGTTCGAGACGGCGGCCTGCTGCTGGTAGAGTTCGGAGATGGCGAGCTCGCCGGTCTGGTGGCTCGCCCAGCCTTCCTTCGTCAGCGTGCCGTAGCGTTCGGCCTGCTGCTGCGCGTAGACGAGCCGAGCCTCGCTCAGCTTCACCTGGGTCTCGCTGGCGGTGATCTGCGCCTTCTGGACCTCGATCTGGGCCGCGATGTTGTCGATGTTTGCCTGCGCGGCGGCGATGGCCGCCTCGGCCTGGGCGAGTGCCACCCGGTAGTCGCGCTGGTCGATGCGGGCGATCACGTCGCCCTGCACCACATGCTGGTTGTCGGTGACCGGCACCGCCGTAAGGTAGCCCGGCACCTTGGGCGCGACCGCGAACTGGCGCGCGGCGATGAAGGCGTCGTCGGTCGTGGCGAAGTGCGCGCTGTAGTCGAGATAGAGACCGCCCGCCGAGATCGCCGCGATCAGCGCCAGCAGGCCGATGCCGCCGAGCAGCGCGCGGCGTCCCGAGAAGCCGGTGCGCGGAGCCTTGCCGGAGGGGGCTTCGTCGGTCTTCGCCGGCTGGTCCAGAAGGAGCTTTTCCGCCGGCGCCGCCGGTTCCGCGGCGGCGGGCGCGACGGGCGGGGGGCTGTTCTCCGTCGGGCGGCGGAGCGGGATCAGGTTGGCGGGGCGGCGAAGCGACATGACGGGGTCTCCTATCGCGGGCCACACACCGTTTGCGTGGCTGAACGAGAGGATAGGGACCGCGCAGAAACCGCCAATTCAGATGGACGTCTGGTGGCGGCAAACCTTGGTATAGGCAGTCAAACGCCGGTTTTTCGCCGAGGATGGCGCCATCGCAGCCGATCGGGAGCAGGACCATGGCCGAGACCAGGCGCATTCGCCCCTACAAGCAGCCCGCCGGCGGATGGGGCGCGCTGAAGGCGCTGGGCGAGCATCTCGTGGAGCAGGGCATCACGATCAAGGGATCGAAGACGCTCCTGCGCATGAACCAGCCGACGGGCTTCGACTGTCCCGGCTGCGCCTGGCCCGACCCCAAGCACACTTCCTCGTTCGAGTTCTGCGAGAATGGCGGCAAGGCGGTCGCCTGGGAATCGACTGCCGAGCGCTGCACGCCGGATTTCTTCGCCGAGCACACCGTCTCCGAGCTGGAGGGATGGAGCGACTACGATCTAGAGATGGCGGGGCGTCTCACACACCCGATGGCCTACGATGCGGCAAGCGACCGCTATCGGCCGGTGAGCTGGGACCAGGCCTTTTCCACGATCGGCCGCCACCTGGCAGCGCTTCCCGATCCGAACATGGCCGAGTTCTACACCTCGGGTCGCACCTCCAACGAGGCGGCGTTCCTCTACCAGCTGTTCGTGCGCGAGTTCGGCACCAACAATTTCCCCGACTGTTCGAACATGTGTCACGAGGCGACCAGCGTCGGCCTGCCGCTCTCGATCGGTGTCGGCAAGGGGACGGTGCTTCTGGAAGATTTCGACAAGACCGAGTGCATCTTCATCTTCGGCCAGAATCCGGGCACCAACAGCCCGCGCATGATGACCAGCCTGCGCAACGCGTCGCGACGCGGCGCCACCATCATGTCCTTCAACCCGTTCCGCGAGCGCGCGCTCGAACGTTTCCAGGCGCCGCAGGACCCGGTCGAGATGGTGACGCTCGGCTCCACCCCGATCAGTTCCCGCCTCTACCAGGTGCGGGTCGGCGGCGACGTCGCGGTGATCAAGGGCCTGATGAAGGTCATGGTCGAGGCCGACGAAAGCGCACGCGCGACGGGGACGCCCGCCGTCCTCGATTGGGATTTCATCCGCGAGCACACGCGGGGCATCGAGGCGCTGGTCGCCGACCTGAAGGCGGCGGATTGGGCGTCGCTCGAGCGCCAGTCCGGCCTCCTCCGCTCGGAGATCGAGGAAGCGGCGAGGGCCTACATGAAGGCCGGCCGCGCCATCGTCGTCTATGGCATGGGCATCACCCAGCATCGCCATGGCGCGCAGGCGGTGCAGCAGCTCGCCAATCTCTGCCTGCTGCGCGGCAACATCGGCCGCGAGGGCACGGGTATCTGCCCGGTGCGTGGTCATTCGAACGTACAGGGCGATCGCACGGTCGGCATCACCGAGGTCCCGGCCGCCGATTTTCTCGCTCGGCTGGGCAAGCGGTTCGGCTTCACGCCGCCTCCGGCACCGGGCCACAACGTCGTCACCGCGCTGCAGGCGATGGCGCGCGGCGACGTCCGGGTTTTCTTCGGCATGGGCGGCAACATCGTGGCGGCGATGCCCGACTGGCAGGTGACGCGCGAGGCCTTCCGTCGGCTCGACCTCAGCGTCCACGTCTCGACCAAGCTCAACCGCAGCCACCTCGTGCGCGGCCGCGAAGCGTTGATCCTGCCCTGTCTCGGCCGCACCGAACTCGACGTCCAGGCGAGCGGTCCGCAATCGATCACCGTCGAGGATTCGATGTCTATGGTGCACGCGTCGCTCGGCCTGAACCCGCCCGCCTCCGAGCATCTGAAGAGCGAGCCCGCCATCGTGGCCGGTGTCGCCCGGGCCACGCTCGGCGCCCGTTCGGTCGTGCCGTGGGAAGAGCTGATCGCCGACTACGACCGCATCCGCGAGGCCATCGAGGACGTGTTCCCGATCTTCAAGGATTACAACGCGCGCATCCGCGTGCCGGGCGGCTTCCATCTCGTCTCGACGGCGCGCGAGCGCGTCTGGAACACGGCATCGGGCAAGGCGAACTTCCTGATCTACGACGGCATCCGCGAAGATCCGGCGCAGAAGGACGACGGCGTGCTGTGGCTGACCAGCGTGCGCAGCCACGACCAGTACAATACGACGCTCTACTCGATGTCGGACCGTTATCGCGGCGTCTACGGCCAGCGCGACGTCGTCTTCCTCGGCGCGACCGAAATCGAGCGGCTTGGGTTCGAGCCCGGCGATCGGGTCGACATCGTCGCGGTGAACGGCGACGGCATCGAGCGGCGCGTGCGCGGCTACCAGCTCGTGGCCTACTCGTTCCCCGAGGGCAGCTGCGCGGCCTACTATCCCGAGACCAACCCCCTGGTGGCGCTGGATGCGCACGATCCGATGAGCTTCACGCCTTCCTATAAGGGCATCCCCGTGCGGCTGGTCCGCGCGGAGGCGACGGCCGTCTGACGGAGGCGCGCCGTGGCCCCGCTCGAGATCGTCCTGATCCTGCTCGCGGCCGTCGTGGTGAGCGGCGCCTGCGCCCGCATGCTCCCGCTGCCCATGCCCGTACCGCTGGTGCAGATCGGTCTCGGCGTGTTCGTCGCCGCGGTCGCCAATCTTGGCGTCAGGCTCGACCCGCAGGTGTTCTTCGTGCTCTTCCTGCCACCCCTGCTGTTCTTCGATGGATGGCGGCTGCCCAAGGCAGGCCTTCTGCGGGACAAGGGAATGATCCTGGCGCTCGCGCTCGGTCTCGTGGTCTTCACCGTGCTCGGGCTGGGGCTGCTGATCCATTGGATGATTCCGGCCATGCCGCTCGCCGTGGCCTTTGCACTTGCGGCGGTGATCTCGCCGACCGATCCGGTCGCGGTGAAGGCCATCGCCGCGCGGGTGCCCGTGCCGAAGCGCCTGATGCGACTGCTCGAAGGCGAAGCGTTACTCAACGACGCGTCCGGGCTGGTGTGCCTGCGGTTCGCGGTGGTCGCGGCGTTGACCGGCACCTTCTCGCTGGTCGATGCCGTCGGCAGCTTCGCGTGGGTCTCGCTCGGCGGGCTGGCGGCCGGATTCGCCGTGACCACCGTGGCGGCCCAGCTGAAAAGCTGGGTGTCGCGCCGTTATGGCGAGGATGTCGGGGCGCAGATCCTGATCAGCCTGCTCATCCCCTTCGGTGCCTACTTCCTTGCCGACAGTGTCGGAGCTTCGGGCATCCTGGCTTCGGTCGCAGCCGGCATCACCATGGGCTATGTCGAACAGGGTGGCGGAGCGCTCGCCGAGACGCGCGTGCGCCGCAGCGCCGTCTGGGAGACGATCCAGTTCGGCGCCAGCGGCGTCATCTTCATCCTGCTGGGGGAGCAGCTCCCCCGGATCGCCAGCGGAGCCGCCCAGGTGGTTCGCGAGGCAGGGCACGCCGAAATCTACTGGCTGCTCCTCTACGTCGCGGCGATCACCTTCGGTGTGGCAGCGCTGCGTTTCGCCTGGGTGTGGGCGCTGGTCCGCGTGGCGCTGTGCCGCGCGGCGAGCTGCCGGCTGGTTGCGGCGCTCACCGTCGCGGGCGTCCGCGGCACCGTCACGCTGGCCGGCGTCCTGTCCCTGCCGTTCATGCTGGCCGACGGCACCCCGTTTCCGGCACGCGACCTCGCGGTATTCCTCGCGGCAGGTGTGATCATCGCCTCGCTGGTCGCGGCGACGATCCTGCTGCCGGGTCTGCTGCGTCACCTCGACTTCGCGCCCGAGCCGGGCGAGGAAGCGGCGGAAGACGCCGCCCGTGTCGCCGCCGGCGAAGCCGCGCTGGCTGCCATCGCGCGCGCCCAGGGCGGCTTGGCGACCCGTCCCGGCGATGCCGACCTGGGGGCCGAAGCGGCGACACGGGCCATGGCGCCCTATCGACAGCGTATCGACGCGCTCTCGCGATCGGGCGTGGAAGGCGACGTCGCGCGCCGCATCGACGCCCTCGAGCGGGAACTGGAACTGGTCGGAACGCGTGCCGAGCGCGAACGACTGCTGCAGCTCACCCGCAGCGGCCGGCTCTCCGACGAGGCGGCACGCAAGCTGGTGCGCGAGGTCGATCTCGTCGAAGCGCGCATCGCAGGCGCCTGACTCTCACGCGCTCTTGAGAGGGCGGCGGGTGTTGCACCGTCCATACTCGACCCGACGCACGAAAGGTGTTTTCCATGTCACGATCATCTCCTCGCAGTCCCTTGGTGCCGCTGGCCGTGATCGCCCTGGTCGTGGCGGGGAGTGCGGCGGCGTTCGCCTATACGGCGGGCTGGCTTTCCCCTGAGCGCTTGACTCCCACCCGGCTCGTGGCGGCGCTGGCGCCCCCGGGCGGTCCGGCGCTCGGCCATCGGCGCAACCATGCCAAGGGGATCTGCTTCACCGGCGAGTTCCAGTCCAACGGCAATGGCGTGGCCCTGTCGACGGCGCGGGTGTTCACGGCCGGCGCGTGGCCGGTGCTCGGCCGCTTCAACCTCGCCACGCCCAATCCCAACGCCGCGGACGCCACGGTGAGGGTGCGTGGCATGGGCCTGCAGATCTCGACGCCGGACGGCGATGTCTGGCGCAGCGCGATGATCGACCCGCCGATCTTCGCGGTGTCGACGCCGCAGGCCTTCTACGACCTGCTGCAATCGGCGCCCAAGGGCGGAGAGGCGATGAAGGCCTTCATCGGCCGGCATCCCGAGTTCACGGCCTTTGCGACCTGGGCGGGGACCGCGCCCTGGACGTCGAGCTATGCCGAGAATCCCTTCAACAGCCTCAACTCCTTCCTGTTCACCGATGCCGGCGGAACGACCCGCGCGGTCCGCTGGTCGCTGCGACCGGTCGCGACACCGGTCTCGATCGCGCCCGACGAACTGGCCAAACGCGGGCCCAACTATCTCGAGCAGGAGATCGCAAGTCGCGTCGCCGCCGCGCCGCAACGCTGGACGATGGTCGTCACCGTCGCCGAGCCGGGCGACGAGACCGCCGATCCGACCAAGGCCTGGCCTGCCGGCCGGCGTATGGTCGAGGTCGGCACGCTGGTGGTGAACAAGGTCATCGCCGAGCCGGACGGCCCGTGCCGCGACATCAACTTCGACCCGACGGTGCTGCCGCGCGGCATGAGCGTCTCCGACGATCCGTTCCCCGCCGCCCGTTCCTCGGCCTACGCGCGGTCCTACGACCTGCGCACGTCCGAGGCGAAGGACTATCCCCGCACGGCCGCCGCCGGGAGCGCCAAGCCATGAGCCGACCGATGAACCATACCCGCTTCTCCGGCGCGCAGCGCCTGCTGCACTGGACGATGGCCGCCGGCATCGTGGCGATGCTGTTCATCGGCGTGGGCATGCTCTCGACTGTCGCGCCCTCCTATGTGCCGCTGGTCGCCACCCACAAGACGCTGGGCATCGCGCTGTTCGCGCTGGTGCTCGTGCGTCTCGTCCTGCGCGTGGTGCTGGGGGCACCGCCGCTGCCACCCGATCTGCCGGCCATGATGCGCTTTGGAGCGATCCTGTCGCACTGGGGACTGTATGGGTTGATGATCGTCCTGCCGCTGCTGGGCTGGGCGATGCTGTCGGCGGCCGATTATCCGGTGGTTCTCCTCGGCCATTTCCGGCTGCCGCCGATCGTGCCGCAGAGCGATTCGCTGCACACGCTCCTGTGGACCGCGCATCGCTGGCTGGCCTTCGCCTTCTTCGCGCTGATCCTGCTGCACGTCGCGGCGGCTCTCTTCCATGCCCTGGTGCGTCGCGACGGAGTCTTCGAGGCGATGTCGCCGCTGCCGCTCCGAAAGTCCGACTCCGCGGGCGGCTGACGCTCGCCCACGAGAGGATGCTTTCGCTCCGTTCGCCATCGCACACGCTCGTATGTCCGTTTGCGCAAGCCAAGCGGGTCGACGTGTTGCGAGGGGATTCTCTCGTCGCATCTCAATCGTCGATGCTTTGATAAAGCTTTGCACGAGCTTGGCATCTATTGCGTATCCGCAGTGTGAAAAGTCTTCGCTTATAGAGCCTCGGCAATGGCTTATATTGCGTCTGACTGACGTGACGGACTACGACCGATAGTGTATCAGGTTAGCTCGGTGGAGTTACGGACATGCCGATCAAGAACAATGACGATGTCGCCCATCTCCTCGACGCAGTGGGGCGTGCCGGGACGCCCTATCGGGAATTCGAAACATCATCGGACCAGATGTCGGCACCCCTCATAGACGCGATCTTCGGCAAGGAGCCCCCATTGCCGGTTCGAGAGGAAGCCCCTCTTGCCGTGGGAGTGGCCTCCGGAAACGATCTGCTGGCCGATGTCTTCGACCGGTCCCCGACACTGGGGCAGGGCAGGACGCCCGAGCGGAGCGTCCGGCATGCCGAACCGGTACGGCCGTCTGGTCTGGCGGGTATCCGTGCGCCGTCGGCCGTTTCAGGCACGCCGGTGAGAACTCTCGACGACATTCGTCGCATCATCACCCAGCCCGTCGAGCAGCCGGCGGCAGCGCCCTCGGCGGGCAGCCTCAACGGACTCTTCGATCGACTGGCGCGTTGATGTCGGTCGTCTGCTTTTGCTCGCCGAAGGGCGGTGTCGGCAAGACTTCCCTCAGCATCAATGTCGCCGGCGTTCTCGCCCGGTCGGGCCTGCGCGTGTTGGCAGTCGATCTCGATGTCCAGAATTCCCTCCGCCTTCATGCCGGCATTCAACTTGCCGATGACCGGGGCTGGGCACACTGCCTGGTGTATGGCCGTTCGATCCGCGAAGGCGTATTGCCGGGCGGCGGCAATCTCCTCGTCCTGCCGTTCGGGCAGGTCAACGGCGCGCAGCTTCATGCCGTTTCGGATCACCTGGCGCGCAACGAGAACTGGCTGGCCAGCACACTGGCACCGTTCGTGGAACGCGGTTTCGTGGTGGTCATCGACACGCCGCCGGGTCCCTCCGTCTTCCTCGACCAGACCCGGCCGTTCTCCACGCTCGACATCGTCGTTCTTCAGGCCGATGCCACCTCCGTGTCGCTGCTTTCGACCGTCGAGTCACAGAGCTTCCTGGGATCTGCGCCCGAGGGAATCCAGCGGCAGGTGCGCTACGTCTTCAACCTCGTCGACCTTCGCCGCAAGCTGACCCGCGACGTGGTCGCCCTGCTGCGCCGCCGTCTGGGCCAGGCGATGCTCGGCACGGTGAACTACGACGACAGTTTCGGCGAGGCGGTGGCGCATCAGCAGCTCGTGATCGACCGCGCACCGACCAGCAAGGCTGCGGCCGACGTGCGGGGATTGGCGGCTGCGGTGCAGGGAATGCTTCTCGACCGCATGGAACCCGGGCAGCGATGACCGCAGATCAGAATGTCGAGCTGACTCCCAACCGGCGAGTCCCGATCGGGACGAGGCTCTTCTATCTTTTCGTCGCGATGGTCGCCCTCGGGCCGGCCGCCTTCGTCATCATCACGCCGTTCGATCTCCAGACGCAGGCCATCTTTGCGGTCTTCACGGCTGCGATCTTCCTGCTGGTGAACCGTTTCAAGAACCGGACCGCGACCCTGATACTCGTGGTCCTGTCGGCGCTCGTCTCGACCCGCTACCTGTGGTGGCGCGCGACCGAGACACTGGGCTTCGTCGATCCCTTCGACATGATGTTCGGCTATGGCCTCTTCGCCGCCGAGGTCTATGCCTGGATCGTGCTGATGATCGGCTACTTCCAGGTCATGTGGCCACTGGAACGGCAGCCGGCGCCGCTTCCGGCGGACGTCAAGGAGTGGCCGACGGTCGATGTCTACATCCCGACCTACAACGAGAGCCTCGACGTCGTTAAGCCGACCGTGCTGGCGGCGATGGTCATGGACTACCCCGCCGACAAGTTCAAAGTCTACATCCTGGACGACGGCCGGCGGCCGGAGTTCAAGCGCTTCGCCGAGGAAGCCGGCTGCGGCTATCTGGTCCGACCGAGCAACGAGCACGCCAAGGCCGGCAACATCAACCATGCTTTGAGGATCACCAAGGGCAAGCTGATCGCCATCTTCGACTGCGATCACATCCCGACGCGCGCGTTCCTGCAGATGACCGTCGGATGGTTCCTGCGCGACCGCAAGCTCGGCATGCTGCAGACGCCCCATCACTTCTATTCTCCCGATCCGTTCGAGCGCAATCTCGGCACCTACGGCAGGGTCCCGAACGAGGGCCAGCTCTTCTACGGCCTCATCCAGCCCGGCAACGACTTCTGGAACGCCACCTTCTTCTGCGGCTCCTGCGCAGTGCTGAGTCGCGAGGCGCTCGACGAGGTGGGCGGCATCGCCGTCGAGACCGTCACCGAGGATGCGCACACCTCCCTCCGGATGCATCGAAAGGGTTGGAACACCGCCTACCTGCGCTGGCCGCTGGCTTCGGGCCTCGCGACCGAGCGCCTGTCGATCCATATCGGCCAGCGCATGCGCTGGGCGCGCGGCATGATCCAGATCTTCCGCACCGACAACCCTCTGCTGGGGCGGGGCCTGAGCTTCGGGCAGCGCATCTGCTACCTCAATGCGATGATGTACTTCCTGTTCCCGGTGCCGCGGTTCGTGTTCCTGACGGCGCCGGTGGCCTACCTGGTGACGTCGCAGAACATCATCGTCGCCAGCGCGCTGATGGTCATGGCCTATGCCGGCCCACACCTGTTTCACACGCTCGCGACCCAGTCGCGTCTAGACGGTCGCTACCGCTATTCCTTCTGGGGCGAGATCTACGACAACGTGCTGATGTTCCACATCATGGGACCGACGCTGCTTGCGCTGATCAACCCGAAAGCGGGCAAGTTCAACGTCACCAGCAAGGGCGGCATCCTGGAGAAGGAGCTGTACGACACGCCCATCATGCGGCCGTTGATGATCGTGGCGGTCATTCTCATGGCGGCGATCGGCGTCGGCTTCTATCGCCTCCTCTTCACGGAGCTGTTTCCGGGTGACGCGCCCGTGCTCTGGATGAACCTGTTCTGGTGCTTCTATAGCGCCTTCACCGTTTTTGCCGCGCTCGCGGTGGGGCGCGAACGCCGTCAGGTGCGGGCGCAGCCGCGTGTGCGTGTCCGACAGCCGATCGCCCTGTATTTCGATGGCAGACGCTCGTTGATGGGGCGGACCGAGGACCTCTCCCTGGGCGGCGGCCTGCTGCGGATGGACGACGTCGCCACCGACGTGACCGTGAACGAAGAAGTCGTCGTCAACTTCGAGCAGATCGAGGGCATCTCCGCCGTGCCGGCGCGCGTCGTCGCGGTGAAGGATCGCGAGGTCCGCCTCGAGTTCAAGCCGACGAATCTCGAGGAAGAACGCACGATCGTCAGCGCCGTGTTCGGACGCGCCGATGCCTGGCTCAACTGGGACGATCGTCCGCCGGACACGGTCGGCAGTTCGTTGATCGATCTCTCACGCGCCATTCGCGGGCTCGCCGGCATGGTCGTGCGCAACGCCCGCCGGCCTCGGGAAGGGACGCCCCAGGCGCTGCCGGCGCCGGCGAGGCCGACGTGAGGCGTCCAGCGGTCCGTCGCGCAGCGATGGCCCTGGTTCTCGCCCTCGCTGCTCCCGCCGCCGCACAACAGGATTTCGGTTCGCAACCCAGGCCGCTGTTTCCGCCGGAAGTCAACCCGCCGTCGCTCCAGCAGCGGCCGTCGCCTCAACTGCCGCCGAAGTTCGAGTTGCCGTCTTCGCTGCCGTCCATACCGTCCGGGGTGGCGGTGATCCCGCAGCCCGACGCCCAGGCGCCGCGGTTGCCGGCGCCGTTGCCGACTACCACGCCGATGCCGCCGGCCGACGTGGCGACTCCCATCGTGCCGCCGACGATACCGTCCACCGCCAATCCCCCGGTCCCGGCCGGCGCCCAGCGGCCGGCCGCACCCCAGGCGCTTCCGCCGGCCGCACCGCCTCTGCCGACGACGGGACCGGCACCACCGCCTGCGACCGTGCCTGTGCCGGTACCCGCGCCCGCCGCACCGGCCGTCGCGACGACTCCCGCAGCTCCGCGGGGCGCCAATCGGCCCGACATACTGCCCACCCCGTCGCAACTTCCGACGGCGAACTACCCGATGTTCACCGGCGTCGCGGATGGGCGCAGCCAGCTCATCCGGTTGCGCGACCTCCGCAGCAAGGCACTTCACCTCGAAGGGGCCTCGGCCGAGACCGGCATTGCGTTCACGACCCGCCAGGACGATGCCTTCGTCGCCGCGCGCCTCAGCCTCGTCTTCAGCTACTCGAACGCCGTCGCGCGGGATGACGGCGAGCTGCGCGTGTTCCTTAACAATGAGCCGATCGGCTCGGTGGCGCTGGGAAAGGCGAGCGGCCCAAAGGCCCGTGCCGAATTCACCTTCACGCCGGCGCTGCTCTCGACCGACAACCGCCTGCAGTTTCGCTTCGCCCTGAAGGGGCAGGGCGCAAAGGCCTGCACGCTCGACCGCGACCGGGCGATCTGGGTGAACATCGAGCCGGCGACGTTCATCTATCTCAGCACGACGCGACTGCCGATCGCCGACGACCTCGCCTCGCTGCCGCGCCCGTTCGCCGATCCGAAGGACCCGCTGCCGCTCAACCTGCCCTTCGTCCTGCCGTCCGCTCCGTCAGCAGGCGCGCTGCAGGCGGCCGGCATTGTGGCGGGCTATTTCGGTCTCATCGCGGGCAACAAGGGGACTTCGTTCCCGGTTCAATATACCGGCCTGCCGGCCGGCAACGCCGTCGTTCTCGTCGAGGCGGGCCACTATCCGCCCGGCGTGGCCGCGATCCCGGGAGAGGGGCCGCGTGTCGCCGTGGTCGCCAATCCTTCGCAGGTCGACAGCAAGCTCCTGCTGGTCGTTGGCGACGATGCCGCGCAGCTGCAGGCGGCGGCGGGGACGCTGGCGACCGCCACGGCGCGCCTGAGCGGCGGCTGGTCGGCCGCCAATGAGCCATTGCCCGCACCCCGCCCAGCCTATGACGCGCCCAAGTGGATCCCGACCGACCGGCCGGTGAGACTGGGCGAACTGCCCGACGGCGGAGCCATCAACGGTCGGCGGCTGCTCGATTCGCCGAAAGTCTCTTTCCGCACCGCGCCGGACCTGTTCTTCGGCGCCCTCTCGGGCGGCAAGATGTACGTGCACATTCGCCGGGCCGACGACAGCTGGGTCGATCCGGGCAATTCGCGCGTCTTCATCGACCTCAACGAGCGGACCGTCGGCGAGATTCCGCTTGAGCCGAAGTTGAAGGTACTGTCGCGGCTGAAGGAGTGGCTGCTGCCCGGCAATGCCGAGGATCGCGTGAGCCAGGTGCTGCTGCCGGGCTTCCAGCTGATGAGCCAGAACCAGCTGGATTTCCTGTTCGAGCTGCGGGCCAAGGCGGATGCGGATTGCGAGATGCTCGATTGGAGCGACCGTACCGGCATCGATCCCAACTCGACGATCGATCTCACCCGGGTGGCCCATTTCGCCGCGTTTCCGAACCTGGCGCTATTCGCCAATGCCGGCTTCCCGTTCACCCGTTACGCCGATCTCTCGACGACGGCGTTCGTCATGCCGGACTCCGCCTCGCCGGAAGAAGTCCAGTCGTACCTCAACCTGCTCGGTATGATGGCCGATGCCACGGGCGTGCCGCCGACCCGTTTCGAGGTGGTCGAGGCGGCCAAGGTGGACACGGTGGCGGACCGGGACCTCATCGTGATCGGCCTCGACGCGAACCAGCCGCTGCTGAAGCAATGGGAGTCCCGCAATTCGGTCCACATCACGCCCACCGGCGTGACGGCGGCGCCTGGACTCAGTTTCCTCCAGCGGCAGTTCCAGCCAACCGACCCGCGGGCGCCTTACTATCGCGGTGCTGCTCCGGAGCTGGCCAAGGCCAATCTGGGCAAGCCCTATGCCTACCTCTCCAGTTTCTGGTCGCCGCTGAACGAGGACCGGCTGGTGGTCATGGTCGGGGGCTCCCAACCGGCGGCTCTGGTGGAGCTCAGCCGCCATCTCAACGATGCCGAGCACGCAGCGAACGTCGAGGGCGATTTCTTTTATCTGACAGGGGGTAAGGGCGAGTTCTACACCTCCGGTATCAGGAAGTTCGTTGGCTGGCTGCCAATCTGGTGGCGAATTCAATGGCTTGCGGGCTCTTTTGAGCTTGCTGCATTCATTTGCTTGATTTGTGTTATATTGATTTTTGCAGTTACCATTGAGCGATTCTCGGCGAACAGGGCCAACCGGCTTCTTTCTCGCGCCTCGTCGGACGGAAGCTGACTTTGTTTGGGGTCTCATGAGCAGCACGGAGCGATCGGAGCGGAGGAAGGGCATCGCCGGCGTTCTCGCCAGCGCAGCCATTGCCCTGTCCGCTCCGGGCGAGGCGCTCGCAGCGCCGCCCACGACGGCCGAACCTTCCTCCTCGTCGATCTATGGCCTTTTGTTCGAACAGGCGTCCATGTGGCGTGAGCGCAACCGACCTGACCTTGCCGCCCAATCGTTGCGCAAGATCCTGGAGAGCCAGCCCGACAATACCGAAGCCCTCTTCCAGCTGGGCTCGATCGAGCTGCAGAACCAACGATTCGACCAGGTCCGTGCGACGATCGCGCGACTGCGCCAGATCGATCCCAACGACGCTCGTGCAGCGGAACTCGAACGCGCCATGGCTCTGGGGCAGACCGACGAGGTGGCCCTCGGCGAGGCCCGACGTCTTGCCGCGGCCGGCGCTTACGATCGGGCCATCGCGCTTTACCAGCGCGCCTTTCGCGGTGGCCCACCGCCTTTCGACCTGGCCGTCGAGTACTACGAGACGCTCGCGGGAACGGGGGCGGGCTGGGACGAGGCACGGCTGCGCCTCAAGGCCCTGGCCGAGCGCAGCTATGCGACGTCCCGTACCAAGTTCGCCTACGCGCGGATCCTCACCTACAACGAGCAGACCCGCCGCGAAGGCATTGTCCTGCTGGCGGAACTGGCCAGCGATCCGACCGTCGCGCAGGCGTCTTTCGAAGCGATGCGCCAGGCCATGCTGTGGCTGACGCTGGGCCCCCAGGACAAGCCGTTCTTCGAATCCTATCTCCAGCGTTTCCCGGGCGACACCGTGGTGCGCGACAAGCTCGCGGACGCCCAGCGGCCGGTCCGGCAGGATCCGGTAGGTGCCGCGATCGCCGAGGCCTATCGGCTCTCCGACCAGGGCCTGAACGACCAGGCCGTCGCGCGGTTCGAAGGGATCCTGCAGGCTGATCCGACGAATGCGGACGCGATCGCCGGGATCGGCATCGTGCGCCTGCGCCAGGAGCGTTTCGCGGACGCCCGCGACCAACTCGACAAGGCCATGAAGATGGCGCCGAGCCGGGCGGGCGAGTGGGTCCAGGCGCTGGAATCGGCGAACTTCTGGCTCTCCTACCGGGAGGCCGCTGCCTTGCGTGATCGCGGCGATCTCAGCCAGGCCGAGAAAATCCTGCGGCCGCTCGCCGATCGGACCGGGACGCCCAAGGAGCGCGGCATCGCCCAGGCCCTGATGGGCGATCTGCTGCGACGCCAGGGCAAGCAGCGCGAGGCCGAGGGCTACTATCGCGATGCGCTGAGCCGCGATCCGGGAAACAGGGAAGCGCAGGCCGGTCTCTACCAGGTGCTGACCGCCCAGGGACGCGACACGCGGACCGAGCCGCTGCTCGCCAATCTCGACCCGTCGGTTCGGACCCGGATCCAGTCGGACGGCGCGCAGGAGTCGGCGAACCGGCTGCGGGTACAGGCGAGCGGTCTCGAACGTTCCCAGCCCGAGCGAGCGGAGCAGCTCTACCGCGAAGCGATGCGCATGGATCCCTCCAGCCCGTGGATCCGCTACGATCTCGCGAAGTTCCTGGCGCGGCGCGGCAAGGTCGCCGAAGCGCAGGCACTGATCGACGAACTGGTGGCCAGCGGCCGGCCGGAGAGCCTCTATGCGGCTGCTGTCTACTATTCCGAGCAATCGCGCACCGGTGAAGCCGTGGCCCTGCTCGACCGGATCCCGGTAAACCAGCGCTCGGCGCGCATGAATCAACTGCGCAACGATCTCAGGAGCGCGGGTGACCTGGACCAGCTGATCGCTGCGGCGAAGGCGGGCGATGCCGGCGCGCGGGCGACCCTCGCGGCGCGTGCCAATGCACCCAATGCGACCGCCGCGCAGCAGGCCAATGCGGCGCTGGCGCTGGCGAAGGTCGGGGACCGGGCGCAGGCGATGGCGGTGGTGCGCCGCCTCTCGGCCCGCAACGATCTCAGCGCCGACACCTTGCGCACGATGTTCTACGCTGCGTCGGAGGCGGGTCAGGACGCCGAGGCCAGCACGCTGCTGGCACGCATCTCCAAGAACACCGGCGGGCGGGACGTGGCGAACCTGCAGGAATCGCTGGCGATCCAGCAGGCGGACCGGCTCCGCACGCAGAAGAACCTGACGGCTGCGTACGACGTGCTGCTGCCATATGTGTCGGGACTGTCTCCCAGTGTCGGCGCCCGCCTCGCGCTGGCCAGGGTCTACAAGGACTCCAACTTCGGCGAACAGGCGATCCAGGTGCTCGACGGCATCATGGTTTCGTCTCCGGCCGATCCCGACACGCTGCAGCAGGCGGTGAACATCGCCATCGATCTCAGGCGCTACGAGCGGGCCGATGTCTGGCTCGCCGAGGCGCTACGTCTGCAGCCACAGAACCCGCGCCTCTATATGGTCCAGGCCCGCCTTTTGCGGGCGCAGGGCGACAATACCGGAGCGAAGCGGGCGCTCGAGACGGCCCAGCAGCTGAACCGCGGGCTCGGGCAGACCGAGCTGGTGCCCGCGCCGCTTCCCGCGTCGGGCCGTGACGCGCCCATCCAGCGCGCCGCCGTCCAAGCGCGGGAGAATGCGGACGCACCCGTCGCGGCGCTCAGGCCGGATCGCGGGGGTGACGATGCCGAGTTCATGGCCGAGTTCGAACGGCGCGTTGCCGCGAAGAAGGCTGCGCTGACGGGTACCGATGGCGCCCCGGGCCGGGCCGACGTCATGTCGCTGGACCGGCCGTCGCGCGCCACGCCGGCGGTGCTGACGGCGCAGGCTCCCGCGCCGGTTTACGTGGCGCAAAATCCCCTGGTGCCGTTGCGCCGGCCGGGTGGTGAAAGCACCGCGAACACGTCGGTGACCGCGATGACGCCGCCGCCTTTGCCGGGAACGCCGGGGGCGCCATCGGGTTCGATGAGCGACACCGATCCTCTCAGCCGGGAGATCGAGCGCGAACTCAACGCGCTGAAGAAATCGACCGCGATCCTCGTCGAGGGCGGCGTCGGCTTCCGCGGCCGCTCGGGTGAATCAGGCCTTGGCCGCATCAACGAGATCAACGTCCCGGTCAAGGCCCGCATTCCCATCGGCAACGCCGCGCTGGTTCCCACCGTCATGCCGGTGACGATCAATGCCGGCACCATCGGCGGTGATCCCGCGACCCTGTCGCGCTATGGCGCGAACGCGATCGCGGGCCTCGCGGGTGCCCTGCAGCCCAACAACGCGCAGGCCACCGGCATCGCGTTCGGCATGGGCCTCGATTGGGGACGGCTCACCATCGATGTCGGCAGCACGCCGCTGGGCTTCCCGCTCACCACGATCGTGGGTGGTATCGCCTGGAACCAGCCGTTGGGCGACAAGATGAACATAAAGCTCGAGGCATCGCGGCGCTCGGTCACCGATTCGGTTTTGTCCTATGCGGGCGTGACCGATCCGATCACCGGCCTGACCTGGGGCGGCGTGACCCGCAACGGCGGCGAAGCGATCATAAGCTACGACGATCAAACACTGGGTATCTACGGGAAGTTCGCCTACGGCTACTACATGGGCACCAACGTGGCGGACAATCAGTCCTATGAGTTCACCGCAGGCGCCTATTTCCGTCCCATCAAGGACGAGAGCCAGGAACTCAAGGTCGGGATCTCGGCAACCTATCTGAGCTACAATCAGAATTTCAGCTACTTCACCTACGGCCAGGGTGGGTACTTCAGCCCGCAGAGCTTCTACAGCCTGACCTTCCCGATCGACTGGACGGAGACGTCTGGCAAGTTCACCTACAGTGCCGGAGCCACGCTCGGCGTGCAGAGCATCCAGCAGAGCTCGTCGCTGTTCTTCCCAACCAGCTATTACTTCCAGAATGCCGCGAATATTCTGGCGACGACCGGCGCAGCGGCCTTCGCACCGGTCTTCCCCGCCCAGAGCAACACGGGCATCGCCTTCGGATTGCGTCTCGGCTTCGAATATGCAGCCACCGAGCGCACCTCGATTGGCGCCAAGGCGAATTTCGACAATGCCTACCAGTACGATCAGGGCACGATTCTGTTGTTCCTGAAATCCTCGTTCAACTAGCCCTGTCTACGCACGGATCTTCCATGACCGGCCGCCCCGCGCACACTTCCTTCGACGCGAAGACCCTCGCCGTCGCCGCCCGGCACTCCTGTTCTCCGCAATGGCGTGTCTTCATGGAAGCGCTCGCAACCTCTCTGTCCCAGGTCGCCGGAGACGAGCAGGCATTGCGCGTCCTCGCCGGAGTCGGTTCGGCCATCGCGAAGGAACGTGCCATCCCGGTCTCCAATTCCCTCAGCGAACTCAAGGCGGCGATGAACGCCGGCCTGGAGGAACTCGACTGGGGGCGGGTCGATGTCTACGAGGCCGAGAAGGCGCTCGAATTCGTCGTGTTCGGCTATCCGTGCTTCGATGGCGTGGAAGCCCAGACCGCATTCGCCGCGATTCTCGAGGCACTGCTGGAAGGCTGGCTGACCCAGCAGGCAGCGCGGCCGGGGCTGGCGATGCGTCTCGCCGAACGCGGCGGCGGAGCCTATCCGCCCCTGGTCTTCCGCTACGAGCGGACCGGACCCTGATCGTGGACCAGGGGCGGATACCGGGCGGTTCGCGCCGCCAGCTCCTGAAGGCCGGTGTCGGTCTCGCGGCCCTGTCGCTCGCTGCCAGGCCCGCCTTTGCCGATCAGAACTGGCAGGCGTTCAAGCGACGTTTCGTGGTCGACGACCGGCGCGTGATCGACAGCGGCAACAACAATGTCAGCCATTCCGAGAGCCAGGGTTGGGGACTTCTGTTCGCGCAGAGCTTCGACGACAAGGAAACGTTCGCGAAGATCTGGGAGTGGACCTCGAAGGCGCTGCAGCGGGGCGACGGTCTTTTCTCGTGGCGCTGGACGCCCAACACCGCAGATCCGGTGCCGGACAAGAACAACGCGGCCGACGGCGATATCCTGATCGCCTGGGCGCTGATGCGCGCCGCGGCGAAGTGGAACGAGCCGCGCTGGCTGGCCCCCTCCAAGCGCATCCAGTCGGCCATCCTCGACCGGCTCGCGATCGACTTCCAAGGAAGGCTGATCCTGCTGCCGGGCGCCCAGGGATTTGCCCGCGGGGCCCGGTACGTTGTGAACCTCTCTTACTATGTCTGGCCGGCAATCCACGACTTCGCCCAGCAGGCGGGCGACCAGGGCCGCTGGCGTCGTCTCGAAGCCGACGGCCTCTGGCTGCTCGACAATGCCGCCTTCGGCGACTACCGGCTCCCGCCGGACTGGCTGCTGTTCGGGCAGCATGCCTTCAGGGTCGCCGACGACTGGAAGCCCTATTTCGGCTTCGATGCCATACGCATTCCGCTCTACCTCGCCTGGCACAACCAGGCATCGCGACTGGGCCGCTTCGTAACGGCCTGGCAGACACAGAGGTTCGGCGGCCGGCCGCCGGCCTGGATCAACCTGGATGACGGATCGGTCGCGCCCTATCCGTCCAGCGGCGGGTATGTCGCGGTGGGGGCGGTGACGCAGTACGTGCTTGCCGGCGAATTCAAGGGGCAGGTGCCGACCGCCGCAATCCTTCCGGAAGACGACTACTATTCCGCCAGCCTGAAGCTGCTTTCGAATCTGGCAGGTCAAGAAGCGGCACGTGCGCAACGCTCCTAGACGGGCCGGTCAGGCTGCGGGGCGGCTCGCTCGGCGTATCCCCGGGGACCATGACACGGCCGCCGCCGTCCGATACTTTCGTGTCAACCGATCAGCAACCGCCTTCTCGATACTCCCGAGCGGACCCGTTTGATGTCGCACAGATTCCGCTCCCTCGTGGTCAGCGGCGATGACGAATTCCGTTCCGCGTTGGCCGAAAAGGCGATTGCTCACGGATTTTCCGTTCGGGCCATTCGCTCGGCGGAGGAACTTCCGGACTTTCTGCAGGGGCGGCACTTCGACTGGCTCTTTCTCGACATCCATCTCGGGCGCGAGCAGTGTCTCAGGATCGTCGAAACCATGGACGCGGGCTGGCGCCCCCGCACCGTTCTCGTCGGCAGCATTGATGCCGTGGATGTGGAGGTCATCAGACGAAGCGCCATTCGCGCCGGGCTCGACGTCGTCCGGGTTGTCGCCAAGTCTTTCTTCTTTGACACTTTGACGACGACGCTGTCCGCCCTTGGTGCCCAGGAGGAACGCAATCGGCACGAGGACCTTGCAGCGCGCGACCTCGGCACGATCCCGGGAAACGAAGTCGAGGTGGAATACCAGCCCATCGTCTCGATGCCCCGCCGGGTGGTCAGCCGGATCGAAGCGCTCGTGCGTTGGCGGCATCCGGAGCATGGCCTGATCGCGCCAGACCGGTTCATCCATCTTGCCGAGCAATCCGGCGCGATCGTCCCTCTCACCTGGGATGTGCTGACACGAGCCGTCGAGCAGCAGGTGGCGTGGCGGAAGAGTGGTCTGGCTCTCGCCGTCTCCGTCAACATCTCGGCCCTCGTGCTGACGTCGCTGGATACGGCCGACGCCATTATCGCCCTGCTGGAGGCACGGGGAATGGAGCCGCGCTCGCTCATCCTGGAGATCACGGAAACGGAGAGGGCGCGCTATCCTGCCCTCGCCCGGAGTTTGCTGATGCGCTTGCGCGAAGCGGGCGTCGGGGTATCGATGGACGACTATGGAGTGGGATACTCCGATTTCGGTCGGCTTCAATACTATCCCTTCAGTGACCTGAAGATGGATCGTGGCCTCGTGGCGCGGCTGCCTGCCAGCCAAGAGGCCATGGATATCGCCTTGATGCTGGTCTCCACTGCGGCTCGCGAGGGGGTGAGTCTCACCGCCGAAGGCATCGAGACGCAGGAACAGTGGGATTTCCTCGAGGCAATCGGCTGCAACTACGCCCAAGGCTTTCTGATTGCCCGGCCGATGCCGGCCGATGTCGTGGCGGGCTGGATCGCGCGCATGGCGAGTGACGGCCGCTACTGGCCGGCCGGGGCCTCCTCCGCGCCACGTACCTGATTGCGGCCCAGCGCCTTGGCCCGGTAGAGCGCGACGTCGGCCCTTCGTATGGCTGCAGCCAGGTCGCCGTCGAGCTTTGCCACGCCGATGCTGGTGGTCATCCGAAGGGGGCGGCCCTCGACCTCGATCGACAGGGCGGCGACGGCCGCGCGCAGTCGCTCCGCGACCTGCAGGGCTTCGGTTGTCTCGACCTTGGGCAGCACTGCACAGAATTCTTCGCCCCCGTAACGGGCGATCAGATCCGAGGGGCGAAGCTGCCGGCGCGCCTGGTTGGCAAAGGCGACCAGCGCCTGATCGCCGCCGGCGTGGCCGAACTCTCTGTTGATATCGGAAAAGCGGTCGAGGTCGATCATCAGCACGCAGGCCGGACCTTCGGCGCAGGCGCCCCGTTCGAGGAGGAATCGACGGTTGGGCAGGCTCGTCAGCTCGTCGGTGCTGGCGAGCTTCTCATAGTGATGCTTCAGACGCTCGTTGGCCATCATCAGGAATCCGAGCGTCATCGCGACGACGCAGATCGTGTTGGCGAGGAGTGTGATGCCCTGCGTCGGATCGTAGAACGGAGTGGCCTCTTCCACGGGCGGGGCCTCGAGCAGAGAGAATGCCGTGCGGACGACCATGGCGAAAGCCATGATCAGGAGCGCGAGTCCGGTCGGAAGACGGCTTTTCAGCGGCTCGGCGATCCCTCCGCGGAAGACTTCCCGTCCGGCGAGCAGCGACAGGACGGCGATCGCTACGGAGCAGAACGCAACCCGGACATTGACCTCCACACCAGCCCCGAGGAGCGCGCTGAAGAGGAGGAGGAACAGGCCGGTAGTAACGACGGCATATCGAACGCCGCGCTCGCCGCTATTGAAGCGCCGTATGCTCATCCAGATGCTCGCGTAAGCGGCGACGACGAGCGTATTGGCCATGATGACCAGTGGGATCGGGGACGTGTTGGTCCGCAGGCTGAGTTCCAGGGTGCCCAGGGACCCCAGCAGGAGAGCCAGGCTCCACTCGCGCAGCCCCTGGATGTCCCGCTGGTGAAGCCACGAAAAGAAGCAGATGCCAGCCATCACGAGGCTGACCGCGAAATTCAGTTGATAGAGCGTCAGGACGTCGACTGACACCAGCAATTCAGCCTGCCTTCCGTGCGGTCGCAGTCAGGCGCTTTCGCTGCCTCGCCAGGCGACGACCTGACCCGACATGACGAAGCGATCCCGGCCACCATGCTTGGCGGCATAAAGCGCCCGATCGGCGGCCGTCACCAGACTCACATGATTGTCCGTGGTCTCGGGAGTGGGCCAGGCGGTCGCGCCGCCGACGCTCAGCGTCACCCGCTTTGTCGGCAGGTTCTGGGCATGCGGTATGCTCACCTGCTGCAGGGCCTCGTGCAGCCGTGCCGCAACGCTGGCGCATCCCACCTGATCGGTATTCGGCAGCAGCAGCACGAACTCCTCTCCGCCGTAGCGGGCCGCGAGGTCGGCCGGGCGGCGGGCTTCCGCGGCAATGAGCCTTCCGATGGCTTTCAGGCAGGCATCACCCGCCGGATGGCCGTACTGGTCATTGTATTTCTTGAAATTGTCGACATCCACCATCAGCAGGGACAACGGCGTCGCGTCACGCTCGGCACGACGCCACTCCTGTTGCAGCCTGTCGTCGAAGTGACGCCGGTTTGCGAGGCCGGTCAGGCCGTCCTGGACCGCCAGAATGGCGAGCTTCTCTTGGAGATTCTTGTGCTCCGTCACGTCGCGCGCGATCGCCACCACTCCGTTGACCTTGTCCGTTTCCGGATCGTGCGTCGCGCGCAGGGCGGTTTCGAGCCATATTTCGCCCCCCTGCCGGTGTCTCGTCCGGTAAACGAGCCTGGTCTCGTCGATCTCGCCACGCTTGAGCGCCTCGACGGTCTTCCGCACCTGCGGCAGATCCTCGGGGTTGACCCCTGCCAGCGCCAGAGTCCCGTTCAACTGCTCCGCACTCCAGCCAAGGATCCGGATGCAGGCCGGTGACACATAGAGGATTCGTTCGTCGAAGCCGATACGCATCACCATATCGCTCGATTCCTCCGCCAGCAGGCGGAAGTCCGCTTCCTTGGAGGCCAGCACGCCGGCGATGCGCTGCCGCTCCAGCAACTGACGGACCAGATAGAATCCCGTGCCCGCAATAAGAGCAACCAGCCCCAGTCCGAACAACATGCGGAAACCCGCATCCCGACGCCAGGCCGCCAGTACATCGTCCTTGGCCTCGGTGGCGAGGATGAAAATCGGAAAGCGCTCGCTCAGCCTGTAGAAGCCCAGCCGCCATGTGCCGTCGAATGGGGACTTGAAGTAGTAGACACTGGCCGGTGGGCGCGAGCTCATGTCCCTGATGAGGGGCGTGTCCGAGGTGTCTCGGCCGACGGCGCCCTCATTGTCGACGCTGCGCGCAAGTACGAATCCGCTCCTCTTCAACAAAGTCACCGTGCCCGTGGGACCGAGCTCGAACTGGCGGTAAAAATTGGCGAAGTAGGAGGCGTCGATCGTTGCCAGGACGACGCCCGCGAACGAGCCATCGGGATGGTTGAAGCGCCGCGAGGCCGGAATGATCCATTGCCCGCCGGAGCGGCTCCTGACGGGATTGCCGATCAGGAGCCCGGGATCGTTCGAATTCTGATGATGCTTGAAATACTCGCGATCGGCGTTGTTGAAGGCCGACAGGTCCACCGATTCCGACGTTGCGATCCAGCGGCCCGCCTGGTCGTAGACGAAAAGCCCGCGGATCCGCCCCATCGATGCCTTGCGAAGGTTGATGTCATGCTGCAGTTTTGTGACGGCCGCCGGATCGGTGCCATCTGCCTCGAGGCGGTGGACGATGCCGACAACGAGACTGTCCGCCAGTTCGAAGGAATCCTCGGCGTGCTGGACCAGCGACTGGGCCAGATTGGCGAGATCGATCTCCGAGTTCTTCAGCGCGTCGCGGCGCACTTCTACTTCACGAAGAATGCCGAAGGTCAGAATCGCGGTGCACGTCAAGAAGACGAAGGCGGCCGTGAGAATGGCCAGCTGCCGGAAGCTGCCACTGCGCGTACGGCGGGTCATTTCGTCCCGCCGCACGACCACGTCGCGCGGGAGCCCAAGGCGGACAGCGACGCACCCCAAGCGCATCCTATCGCTTCACAAGCCCCAAACCCGCGACTCGAAGTTACCCCACCCGACAGAACCATGGCCCAGCACGCCGATTGAGCAGTTGGACAATTGCAATTGCACGGCAATTTCCCACTCTTGCCAGGCAACCCTTAGATGCTTCGTACATACTGCGTTGCCCGCCGGACATGAAGTCCTATCGCGGCCTTTGCATCGGCAAAAGACGGTGTAGGCGCGCCAGATTTTGCAGTCAAAATGCCGTAAATATCACCATACGAGGTGCTGCGTGAAAGTAGTCGTTGGGAAATCGAGGATCCATGGCCGGGGCCTGTTCGCCGCGGAGGAGATCCCCTGGGGCACAAAGATCATCGAGTACAAGGGCGAGCGGATTCCCGACGCGGTCGCCTTCGCGCGAATCGCCGAGGGCGCCGACTGCATCTTCGAGTTGGGCCCGAACGTGAGCATCGACGGCGCTGTCCGCGGCAACGAGGCGCGCTACGCCAATCACCGCCGCCGCAATCCCAACTGCTTCATCCTGCGCGAGAAGGGGCGGATCTGGATCGTGGCCGGGATCGAGGGGGTCGCGGCTGGCGAGGAGATCACCTTCGACTACGGATCGACATTCTATCCGAGGTGAGCTGGCTATCCGAGGTGAGCCCCGGCGCGGGCCGGGGTTTGCTCACAAGAATCTGCAACGTGCTGCCCGTCTCGAGCGTTGCAGGCGGCGCGCTGGTTCGGCCTGGAGGCTTCCTTGCATTGGCTGCTGTCGATCGACTGGGAGTCGATATTCGTGCCCACAGTCGCGCTGGCCGAGCTGGCCGTGCGGGCGATCCTTCTCTACGTCATCATCTTTGTCCTGATGCGCTTGGTGCTGAGGCGCCAACTCGGCGGTATCGCGCCTTCCGACATCCTGGTCATCGTGCTGATTTCCGAAGTGGCCGGAAACGGCTTCGTGCCCGAGACACGGTCGATCAGCGAAAGCGCCTTCGTGGTGCTGGTGATCCTGATGTGCAGCTACTCGATCGAATGGCTGCAGTTCCGCTTTCCCGCGCTGGAGCGACTGACGCGTGGACCGAAACTCAAGCTCGTCGAGGACGGCCGCATGCTCTATCGCAACATGCGGCGGGAGTACGTGACCGAGAGCGAGCTGATGGCCCAGCTTCGCGAGAACGGCGTCGACGACTGCAGCCAGGTGAAGGTGGCCTGCCTCGAGGCCGACGGCCGTATCAGCGTCATCAAGAAGAGCGGCTGACGGTCTAGGTCGAGCGCGTCGCGAGAATGGCCTCGACGATCTCCTGGACGTCGAGCGCTTCCTCCAGGGTGGCCAGATGGTGCGCCTTGCCCCGGGCAAGGTTCGTAACACCCTCGAGCTGGCGCTTCAGCGCCAGCGGCCGGGCCCGCTCGTTGGGCATCGCGTCGGGCGCCGGCTGCCAGGTGCCGTCGGGCAGGCGGCGCTCGGCGATCGACCAGTCGCACAGGCGCACGGCACCGCGGTCGCCTTCCAGCATCCAGACATTGTGATCGTCCTTCGCCGTTCCGCCGACGGCGCCGGCGAGCGTCACCGGCAGCTCGCCGGCGCGCAGGGTGGCGGCGATGCGCCGTTCCGACGTGCCGGCATCGGGAAACCACGCTTCGCCGGATAGATCGTGCAACGGTCCGGCGAGACGCCGCGCCAAGAAGAGGAAGTGCGACACCACCTCGCGGGTGAAGCCGCCCTGTTGTGGCTTGTCCAGCCAGGCCACGGCGTCGGCCTGCCAGGGGCGCGGCCACGCCTTGAAGCCGACTTCGATGTCGATGCGCCGCGGCGTGCCGATCTCGCCCTTGGCGATCCAGTCGCGCAGGGCGGCCACGGCGAAGGACGAGGCAAAGGGAAAGTTGACCGCACCGCGATTGCCGGCCTCGCTCACGAAGGCCCGCGCGTCGGCGACGTCGATCGACAGAGGTTTCTCGCCGAAGAAGCTTTTGCCGGCGGCAAGGGCCGCGCGCGCATGTCCGAGATGATAGGCCGGCGGCGAGGCCACGTAAACGCAATCGCTGGCTGCGATCACCGCCGCCGCATCGCGCATGCGCGGCACGTCCGGGAAAGTCTTCTCCATACGACGCATCGCCTCGGGCGAGGGGTCCCAGAGGCCGCAGGCATGAACTAGTTCGGGATCCTGCTGGAGGATCGCGCCGATCAGGCGCTCGCCCATGATGCCGGCGCCAATGAT
Organism: uncultured Reyranella sp.; assembly: GCA_964588065.1. Lineage (GTDB taxonomy): Bacteria > Pseudomonadota > Alphaproteobacteria > Reyranellales > Reyranellaceae > Reyranella. The sequence continues at coordinate 50,316 of CAZPOS010000001.1, read as the reverse complement.
GCCGATCGCCACGCTACCGTTCGTCATTCCATCTCACTCTCTTCTCCGATTCTTTCCGAAGATTGGACGAAAGCTACAAGAGATTCCGCGCGAAAATCCACGCCACGCACAGCGTGTGACATCAACCCGTAAGCAAGCGGTCCTAAGAAAGCGGCCGACGATTAACACCTGATGCTGCTTCTTCGGTGCCGGATTGCAGGACGCGATTCGGTGCATGGCGAAGCCATGCCCGACAGCAGGGCGGCATCGGAGCTTGTCAAAAGGGGGAGATGGAGTCCGATGACCAGCCTTTCGACCACGCCGACCGCTGACCTTGCCTTCCATGTCGCGGGCTCGCTGACCCTGGCCGGCGCCGAGATCTCGACCTTCGATGCGGTCAGCGACCGGTTGTTCACGACCTCGAGTTCCGGTCTGCAGGTCGTCGATCTGGCGAATCCGGAAGCGCCTGCGCTGATTGCCACGGTCAACTTCACGGCCCTGGGCTTCGCCACCACCGACATCACCAGCGTCGCGGTAAAGAACGGAATCGTCGCCGTGGCCTTGCCGGCCGCCGACAAGACCATGCCGGGCAAGGTGGTCTTCCTGAATGCGGCAGATCACACGCTGCTGGGCTCGGTCACCGTCGGGGCGCTGCCCGACATGCTGGTCTTCACGCCGGACGGCAAGAAGATCCTGGTCGCCAACGAGGGCGAACTCGACGCAAGCGGCGCCGATGCGCCGGGCTCGGTGAGCATCATCGACCTGTCGGCCGGCGTGCCGGCGGCCTCGGTGAAGACGGCGACCTTCGACAGCTTCAACGGCCAGGAAGACGCGCTGCGGGCCGAGGGCGTGCGCATCTTCGCCGGCAAGTCGGTCTCGATGGACGTCGAGCCCGAGTACATCGCGATCTCGCCGGACGGCACCAAGGCGATGGTGACCCTGCAGGAGGCCAACGCGGTGGCGATCCTCGACATCGCCACCGGCACGTTCACCGACATCGTGCCGCTCGGCCTCAAGGACTGGACCGGCCTGAAGCTCGACGTCAGCGACCGCGACGGGCCCAACGGCACGACGGCCATCAACCTGGTCGCCGATTCGCATCTCTTCGGCATGTACATGCCGGACGCCATCAGCAGCTACCAGGTGGGCGGCCAGACCTTCTACGTCATGGCCAACGAGGGCGACGATCGCGACGATTTCCTGACGCCTGACGAGACCATCCGCGTCAGCTCGGGCTCGTACGATCTCGACGACGCGCTCTACCCCGATGAGGCGGCGCTCAAGAACGCGGCCGAGCTCGGACGCCAGACCGTGTCCAACAGCCCGGGCCTGCGCGGCGACACCGACGGCGACGGCGACATCGACCAGATGCTGACCTATGGCGGCCGGTCGTTCTCGATCGTCGACTCGGCAGGCACCCGCGTCTTCGACAGTGCCGACGTGATCGAGCGCATCATCGCCGAGCAGTTCCCCGAACTGTTCGACGATACGCGCAGCGACAACAAGGGGCCCGAGCCGGAGGGCATCGCCATCGGCACCGTGGGCGGGCATACCTATGTCTTCGTCGGCCTCGAGCGATCCAACACGACGCTCGCCTTCGACATCACCGATCCGGCCCACGTCACCTATACCGGTGCGGCGTACAACAGCGGAGACCTCAGCCCGGAAGGTCTGCTCTTCATCCCGGCGGCCGACTCTCCCAGCGGCAAGGACATGCTGGTCGTCAGCAATGAGGTCAGCAACACGGTCACGGTCTTCGAGGTCGGCGCGCCGCCGCCGTTCACGCTGCAGCTGCTGCACCTCTCCGACGGCGAGGCGGGACTGCTGGCGGGCGACACCGCGCCGAACCTGGCGGCATTGGTCGATGCGTTCGATGGCGCCTACGCCAACACGCTGATCCTGTCGGGCGGCGACAATTTCCTGCCCGGGCCGTTCCTCAATGCCGGCACGGACCCCTCGCTCAACGCCGTCGCCGGCATCGGCGCCACCGCGGCCGGCCGTCCCGACATCGCGATCCACAACGCGATCGGCGTCGAGACCTCGACCATCGGCAATCATGAGTTCGACCTCGGCTCGACGGCGTTCCGTGATGCCTTCTCGCCGTCGGGGGCATGGGGTGGTGCCAACTTCCCCTACCTGTCGTCGAACCTCGACTTCTCCGGCGACGCCGTCCTGGCGCCACGCTACACCGACACACTGGATGGTGGTACCGGCACGTCGGTGGCCGAAGCCAGCACGCTCAAGGGCCGTATCGCGCCGGCGGTGGTCGTCACCGAGGGCGGCGAAAAGATCGGCATCGTCGGAGCCACCACACAGATCCTGGAGGCGATTTCCTCGCCTAACGGCACCGAGGTGGAAGGCTTCCCGACCGGGGCGGGCCCCAACGGCGAAGTCGACGACATGGATCTGCTGGCCGCCCAGCTGCAGCCGATCATCGACGAGCTGATCGCCGAGGGCGTCAACAAGATCATCGTGACCGCTCATCTGCAGCAGATCGCGAACGAGAAGCTGCTGGCGACGAAGCTCAAGGGGGTCGACATCATTCTCTCGGCGGGCTCGAACACCCGCCTTGGCGATGCCGATGATGAGGCCGTGGCCTTCCCGGGCCATGCGGCGGACTTCGCCGACACCTATCCGCTCGTGACCCAGGGCGCCGACGGCAAGACGACGCTGATCGTCAACACCGACGCCGAGTACACCTATCTCGGCCGCCTGGTCGTGGACTTCGACGCCGACGGCGACATCATCGTGGGCAGCCTGACCGAGAACGTGGCCATCAACGGGGCCATTGCCGCGACCACCGAGAATGTGGCCGAGGCGTGGGGCGTCAGCGAAGCGGAGCTCGAGGCCACGGCCTTCGCCGACGGCACCAAGGGCGACCAGGTGCGCGACATTACCCAGGCGGTCGATGCGGTGATCGAGTCCAAGGACGGGACCGTATACGGCTTCACCGACGTCTATCTCGAGGGTGAGCGGGCCTTCATCCGCTCGCAGGAGACCAACCTCGGCAACCTGTCCGCCGACTCCGGCATCTATGCCGCGAAGAAGGCGCTGGGTGAGGCGGCCGACGACCTGTTCATCGTCGGCCTGCGCAATGGCGGCGGCATTCGGGCCCAGATCGGCTCGGTCGACCAGGAGGGCGACAAGGTCGCGCCGATCGCCAACCCCGACGCGGGTAAGCCGCTCGGCGGCGTCTCGCAGCTCGATGTCGAGAACGCGCTGCGCTTCAACAACAAGACCATGGTGTTCGACACCGACGCGGCCGGCCTGAAGGCGATCCTGGAGCACAGCGTCGCGGCCGGCGCCAACCAGGGCCGCTTCGCGCAGGTCGGCGGCCTGCGCTACTCCTACGATCCGGACAATGCGGCCGGCTCCAAGGTGATGAACATCGCCCTGGTCGACCAGAACGGCGTCGTCGTCCGGCGCGTGCTGGAGAACGGCGTGGTCTCTGACGACGCGCCGGACGTGATCACCGTGTCGACCACGTCCTTCACTGCTAACGGCGGCGACGGCTATCCCATCAAGGCCAATGGAAGCAATTTCCGCTTCCTGCTGAACAACGGCATGCTGGGCATCCCGGTCGACGAGAACCTCGACTTCACCCTCGCGGCCAACACGCCGGCCGATGCGCTGGGTGAACAGGATGCGTTCGAGGCCTATATGCAGGCCCGCTACGGCACGCCTGACAGGGCCTACGACATGGCCGACACGCCCGAGGCGCTGGACGTCCGCATCGAGAACCTGAACAGCCGGGCCGACGGCGTGTTTGCCGCCTCCGCGCCAGGGGGCGACGGCAACGATCACGTCACCGGAACGGAAGCCATCGACAATCTGATGGCCGGGACGGGCGACGATACGGTGAGCGGGGGGGCGGGTGCCGACCTGATCGATCTAGGCGGCGGCGCCGACGTGATGCGCGACAGCGTGGCCAACCTGCACGGCGACCGCATCTCGGGTTTCGGCCTCACCGACATGCTGGACATCGACGGTGCATTGATCGGCCGCTCCAACCTCAGCGTCATCAGGACGGCCGAGGGTGCGACGCTCAGTGCCGGCGGCTCGACCTTCGATCTCGTCGGTGATTTCGCCGCAGGCGACTTCCTGGCGGTGACACGCGGCACCGGTGTCGACGCCCATACGACCATCACCTTCGAACGCTACCTGCCGACACTGTCGGAAGGCGTTCGCGTCAATCCGGCCCTGATCAACGGTATCGCCAGCGAGGAATTCCTCACCGGCGACGGCAATGTCGAGTTCACTCTGAGCATGCGGTCCGCCACCTCGGAGTACAAGAACAGCCTCGGCACCTACATGATCGCGGCCGACGGCACGATCTCCGATGTCCGGATCCTGTTCAGCAACACGCTGAGCGCGGGATCGGCGAGCGTGAACCTTGGCAAGCCCGACGCCGACGAGAAGATCGGGTTCTTCCTGATCCAGGACGGGTTCGACGCCTACGGCAACCTGCCGAACGACCTGTCCTTTGTCGATCCGGGCACGATGAATGTCTCGGATCTCGACAACGGACTGCCGACGGCGCTGCGCAGCGCGTCGCTGGGCCAGCTGAACAGCGCGCAGATCTTCCACTCGTTCTCGACGCTCAATCCGGGTGACGTGAACCAGGCGCTGTCCGGCGTCTCCGCGAACGGCCGCGAGCTCCTCGTCGGCTTCGAGGACCAGGGTGTAACGTGGGGCGACAACGACTATCAGGACGTCGTGTTCAGCATCCGCGTGAACTCGGACGGGCTGCTGGTGGTCTGATCCGACCCGCACAGAGGGCCAACCGGCGGGAGCGCGCCTTCAGTGGGCGCTCCCGTTAAACCCCGGTCAGGTCGTCGGCCAATAGTGGCCGTCGGGAGTCGAGCGCTTGCCGAAGATGGCCTCGCCGACCCGCACCACGTCGGCGCCCTGCAGGATCGCCTCCTCGAAATCGTTGGACATGCCCATCGACAGTTCCGCGATCGCGGGATCGTGTCGCCGGGCGCTGTCGCGCAGCTCGCGCAGGCGTTCGAAGCAGGGGCGCACCTGGTCCAGGTCGGTGCTGAACACGGCCAGCGTCATCAGCCCGCGCGGCTTCAGCCGCGGGAAGCGCCTCAGCTCGTCGAGGAAGGGCAGCAGATCCGGCGGCTGCAGCCCGTATTTGCTCTCCTCGCCCGAGGTGTTCACCTGCACGAAGACATCGAGCGAGCGGCCCTCGCGGTCGAGGCGGGCGTCGAGCGTCTCCGCCAGCCGCACGCTGTCGAGCGCGTGGAATTCGCGGGCGAAGCGGGTCAGGTACTTGACTTTGTTGGTCTGCAGATGACCCACGATGCACCAGTCGATCGCCAGATCTTCCAATTCGGCCCGCTTGGCGACGGCTTCCTGGATCTTGTTCTCGCCGAAGTCCCTGATGCCAGTCTCATAGGCAAACCGCAGGATGCGGGCCGGCACCGTCTTGGTGATCGGCAGCAGGCGCACCGTCTCGCGCGCGCGGCCGGCGCGGGCGCAGGCTTGCGCGATGCGCGCCTCGACCGACGCGAGGTTGCGGCTGAACCTGGAAAAGGGATCGGGACCGAAGCGCTCGAGGTCTTCGGGCGTCAGGCTTGCAGGGGGAGCGGAGAGGTTCATTCGTGGCCGGATGGTTTATCCGGGCAAAGGAATACCCTAGTCGAGCTTTCGCGTCGCTATGAACACGCCGATCGCGACCGCGATCGACACCGTGGAAACCACGATGACGACCGGCCATAGAAGGCTGCCGAGAAAATCCAACATGAAGGCTGAACGGCCGCGCCCGATGCGCGTTCCCATTTTCGTGGGTCTGCGCTGCGGATCATTGCAGGCCCGTCGACGTTATAGGCCCCATGTCGCCCCTGTTTCAGCCCGGACGCACCGTATGGAAGATCGAACGCGCGCGCCGGGCGGCGATGCTGGTCGACGGCGCGGCGTTTTTCGCGGCGGCGCGCGAGGCCTTCCTGCAGGCGCGACGCACGATTTTCATCGTCGGGTGGGACATCGACAGCCGAACCGAACTGGTGGGCGAGGAGCCACCGACCGACGGCTTTCCGACCAATCTGGCGGCTTTTCTGACCGAACTCGCCAAGCGACGACCGGAGCTGCAGATTCATCTGCTGCTCTGGGACTACTCGCTCGTCTATGCGCATGAGCGCGAGCCGCTGCCACGTCTCTCACTGAACTGGCAGATGCCGCCGCAGGTCACGTTCTGCCTCGATTCTACCGTGCCATTCGGCTCCTCGCAGCATCAGAAGCTGGTGGTGGTGGACGATGCATTGGCCTTCTCGGGCGGCCTCGACCTTACCATCCGGCGCTGGGACACCAGCCGTCACGAGCCCGACAACAAGCGGCGCGTCGACCCTTCAGGCGAGCCCTACCGGCCGTTCCACGACGTCCAGATGATGGTCGACGGCGAGGCGGCGCGAGCGCTCGCTCTGCTCGCGCGGGCACGTTGGTGCCATGCCAATGGCGGCGAACCGGAGGTCCGGCCCGAAGGACAGGCTTGGCCGGAAAGCGTCAAGCCCGATTTCACCGACGTCGACATCGCGATCGCCCGCACCCAGCCGCGCTATCATCGCGAGGAGGAAGTGCGCGAGGCCGAGGCACTGTTCGTCGACAGCATCGCCCGCGCCGAGCGCACGATCTACATCGAAAACCAGTTCATGACCTCGGGCGTGGTCGCCGCCGCGCTCGCCCAGCGCCTGCGTGAGCGGCCGCAGCTGGAGGTGCTGATGGTCGCGCCGCGCAGCCACGATTCCTTCGTCGAGCGGAGGACCATGCGCAACGGCCGCATCCGCTTCTGGCGCACCGTGAAGGCCGCCGGCGGCGACCGCGTGCGTCTGGTCTATCCGTCGATCGAGAAGAACGGCCAGTCGACCTACACGATGATCCATTCCAAGATCATGGTGCTGGACGACTGCTTCCTGCGGGTGGGCTCGGCCAATCTCAACAACCGCTCGATGGGGGCCGACACCGAGTGCGACCTCGCGATCGAGGCGGCGACGGACTCCGAACGCGCCACCATCACCCGACTGCGCGATCGGCTTCTCGGCGAGCATTGCGGGGTATCGGGCGAGGAAGTCGCGACGGCGCTGGCGCGCGAGGGCTCGATCGTCCGTGTGGCCGACCGCCTCTGCGGTAACGGCCATTGTCTCACGCCGATCGACGACGGGCAGCCCGATCGCACCGTCTTCGCGCGCCTCGCCGAACGAGTCGCCGACCCGGCGCGGCCGCTGCGACTCGGCCGGTTGGCGGGCCGCTTCCTGCCACGCCTGTTGTTCCATGGCAGTCGCACTGTCGGGCGGCGCCTGGCCAAGCGCGAGGACCGGCGGGCCGCGCGCAAGCGCGAGCTCGAGGCCGCACGCAGCAGCGAGAGTGCCGGAGAAGAGGGGCTCCTCGGAAAACCCGGCCTCCTGGTGGCGGGTGCCCTCGCGCTGATCGTCCTGCTGACCCTCGCCTGGCAGTTCACCGGCCTGAAGGAGCTGGCGCAGCCCGATCAGATCCGCGAACTGCTCGAAGGCTCCGAAGGTGAACCCTGGGCCCTGGGCCTGGTCGTAGGCCTGTTCCTTCTTGGCGGCGCGGTAGCCTTTCCTGTCACCATCCTGATCCTGGCGACGGCGGCGGTATTCGGTCCGTGGTGGGGCATGCTCTATGCCGCCGCGGGCGTGGCGGCGAGCGCGGGCCTCATGTTCGCGATCGGTGCCCGCTTCGGCCAGGGGGTGCCGCGGCGTTTGCTCGGCAAGCGTTGGGACCGTCTGCGCGAGCGGCTGCAGCGCCGCGGCCTGCTGGCGGTAGTCGCGCTGCGCGTCGTGCCGGTGGCGCCGTTCTCCCTCATCAACCTCGCCGCGGGTGCGGCCTCGATCCGCTTCGTCGATTTCGTGCTCGGTACGCTGATCGGCATGGGACCCGGTATCGCGGCGATCGCCCTCATGGGAGACCGGATTGCCAAGGTCCTGGCCGATCCCAGCGCCGGCCAGATCGGCGTGCTGGTGTTGTGCGTCGCCGGCTGGATCGGCCTCTCCTTCGCGGCACAGTCGATCGTGTCGCGGCTCGGGGCACGCACGTCTTGAATTCCGTCCGCCTGATGACCTGGAACATCCATGGCGCCTTCGGTCGCAATCCGCGTTTCGATCTCGATCGCGTAATCGCCCTGGTGAAGAGCCACGCGCCCGACATCGTGGCGCTGCAGGAGATCGATTCGCGGAGCGTTCGGGCCCACGTGGGCAACCCCTTCGACGTGCTGCAGGCCGCGCTGGGCGCGCACGGAATCGGTGCCAGGACGGTGGTGACCGCCGACGGCGAGTATGGTCAGGCGCTGATCAGCCGGTGGCCGCTCGAGAACACGCAGATCCACGATCTCTCCTACCCGGAGCGCGAACCGCGCCGGGCCATCTGTACCGACGTCGCGACCCCCTTCGGACCCTTGCGCGTGATCGCCACCCATCTTGGCCTCACCCTCCGCGAGCGGCGCAGCCAGGCGCTGGCGCTCCTGAAGATGCTGGGCCGGCTCGACCGGCCGACCGTCGCGCTGGGCGACTTCAACGACTGGCTGTGGGCCGGCTCGGTGCGTCGTAGCCTCGGACGCGCCCTGCCGGGCTTCAGCCGCCACCGCACCTTTCCGGCACGTTTGCCGTTGTTCGAGCTCGACCGCATCTATCTGTTCCCCGCCTCGGCCCTGATCGGCACCTGCATCGACCATCGCGCGCGCGAGCTTTCCGATCACCTGCCGGTGATCGCCGACATCGCGGTGTGACGTGGCCCGTACGGGCGCCGCGACGATGGAAGCCCGGCAGGTCGACGACCTGCCCGAGGGCAAGGGCTGGCAGTTCGAACCCAAATGGGACGGCTTCCGCTGCCTGGCGCGCCGCGACGGCGATGAGATCGAACTGCTGGGCCGGTCGGGCAAGAGCCTCGCGCGCTATTTTCCCGAGATGATCGCGGCCCTCTCGCGCCTGAAGCACGAGCAATTCGTGCTCGACGGCGAGCTGGTCATCCAAGTTGGCAAGAGCCTGTCCTTCGAGGCGCTGCAGATGCGGCTGCATCCGGCGGCCAGCCGTATCCGGCGCCTCGCCGAAGAGACGCCGTCGCTGCTGATCGCCTTCGATCTCCTGGAGGATGAGAAGGGGCGGGATTTGCGACCGCGGCCCCTGTCCGATCGCCGCGCCGCGCTCGAACGCTTCTTCGCCACCCTGGGCGAGGCAGACGGGCTGCGTCTCTCGCTGAAGACGGCGCGGCTCGGCGACGCCCGCAAATGGCTCCGCCGGGCCGGCGGCGGTGCCCTCGACGGCGTCGTCGCGAAACGTCTCGACGAACCCTACAAGGCGGGCGAGCGAGCGATGCTCAAGATCAAGAACCTGCGCAGCGCCGACTGCGTGGTCGGCGGCTTTCGTTATGCGACGGCGCGGAAGGGTGGCCGCAGGGAAGTCGGCTCGCTGCTGCTCGGCCTCTACAACGAGGCGGGCCTGCTCGATCACGTGGGCTTCACCTCCGCGCTCGGCGGTCTCGATCGGCCGGCACTGACGGCGCAGCTGGAAGGGTTGAAGGGAGCGGGCTTCACCGGCGATGCGCCGGGCGGTCCCAGCCGCTGGTCGACGGAACGCACGGCCGAGTGGGTGGCGCTGAGGCCGGAGCTCGTGGCCGAAGTGCAGTACGACCACGTGACCGGGCGGCGCTTTCGTCACGGCACCGGCTTCCTGCGCTGGCGCCCTGACAAGGCGCCCCGCGACTGTTCGTTCGATCAGCTGGTGCAGGAGGCCCGGCCGTCCCGGATCGTGCGCCTGTTGGGCCGCGCGTAGGACTCGCTCAGTCCTTCTTCTTGCGCTTCGCTGTCGTCTTGCGCTTCGCGGTCTTCCGCTTGGCCGTCGACTTCTTCCTGGCGGCGGTCTTCTTCTTCGCCGGCACCTTCTTGCCTTTGGCCCGTGCCTCGGACAGGCCGATGGCGATGGCCTGCTTGCGGCTCTTCACCGTGCCGCCCTTGCCGCCCGGGCCGCTCTTCAGCGTGCCCTTGTTGCGACGCTCCATGGCGCTTTCGACGTCCTTGCTCGCGCTTCGGGAATACTTGGCCATTACTCCTCCTCGACGGTTCAGCGCCCAACGCAACAATCGCGTCTTGGCTGCGCATTCCCGCGAATGGCCAAAAGAAAGCCCGCGACCCCCTTTGCACATTGTCGGATGGACGAAGGGTGCGGGCTTTCCGCAAGAGACGCCAGGGACGAAGCGTTCGACCATCGCCAACGAAACGTGTGGCTCTCCTGCCTGCCCTCAATGCCCGCGCCGCCCGATCGGTTGCCGTGCCGGCAACTGGAGGGGACCGGGTGCATTCCTCCCGTGCCGGCGGAGGAGAGAGGCCGGCCTCACCCCACGGAGGAATTCAATGGCACGCCACGACGACGACTATCGCTTCCGCAACGACGACTATCGCTTCCGCAACCAAGGCTCGCGCGACGATCGCGGCTCACATCGCGATTCGATGTCGAGCAACCGCGCCGGTCGCCGCGCCTACGATGACGATGACGAGGATCGCGGCCGGTCGCATGGCGGCAGGGGCCGCGACGACGAGAGCCGCTCTGGCGGCTACGAAGGCGAGCGCGGCGACATCTACCACTACGCGCCGGGCGGCCGCCGCGGGAGCGAATACGGCTACGGCGGCGGCTCCTCCTACGGTCGCGGCAACTACGAACAGGACGACATGTCCTCGGGCGGCCTGGCCGGCGGGGCGCGGGGCTATGGCTACGCCCAGGGCCCTGGCCATGGCGGCGACCGCTACACGGGTCGGGGCGGCTCCCTCGGGAGCATGAGCGACGAGATGGGGGGCAGCCATTCCCAGGGCATGGGGCGCTACGACCGCGACCAGGGACGGAGCGGCTGGTTCGGCGGTCGACCGGGTGGTGCCGGCCGCTATGGCAGCGAACATGCCGGCATGGGCGGAGGTTATGGGATCGGCGCGTCGGGGCAGGAACAGCATCGCGGCAAGGGCCCCAAGGGCTACACCCGGTCCGACGACCGCATTCGCGAGGATGTGTGCGATTGCCTCACCGACGATCCCATGCTCGATGCCGGTGAAATCGAGGTCCTGGTCAAGAACGGCGAGGTGACTCTTTCCGGCACCGTGACCGATCGCCTGGCCAAGCGTCACGCTGAGGACATGATCGAACGGGTGAGCGGCGTGAAGGATGTCCAGAACAACATCCGGGTGAAGGAACGCGAGACCGGCCGGTCGTCGGGCAAGAACGCCCCGACCGCTGCCTGATGCCAGCGATGAAGGGCCCGGTCTCCGATCGGGCCCTTCTTCCGTTAGCCCGGAGACGCCTGCAGGTCGCGTCGGAGTTCCTGGATCGAGTGCCAGACGCTGCGCGCGAGATCGTAGATCGCCGAAAGCCGGTCGCGCGTTTCCTGGTCGGTCGGGTTCTTGCGCAGATCCCGTTCGGCGTCGCTCGCCGCATCGCCCATGCGGGACAGTTCGGTCTCGAGGAAGTCCAGCCGGTGCGCGAGTCTGCCTGTGTCTCTGGTCATGTCCGTTCTGCCCCCGCAGTTCGTCACGAATCGGTAGCACGATCCGCGCCAGCCGGAACGCCATCTCCTGCGTTCTGTATCGAACGAAGCGGGTCCGCCGTTCTTGGGAGGATCCATTGGGTGCAAGGCAGTCGAGCGCAGACCTTTCCGGACGTTGTCTGTGCGGTGCCGTCACGTGGCGCGCGCTGGCACCGCCGAGGAACGTGCATCATTGCCATTGCGGCATGTGCCGCCGATGGACGGGGGCCGCCTTCGCGACGCTGGTGTGGTTCGGTCGCAGCGAGATCATCTGGCAGGGCATGGCCGCCACGCCGTTTCGCTCCTCGCCCATCGCGATGCGCAGCCATTGTGCCCTCTGCGGCACAGCGCTCGCGCTGACCTATGACGGTCGCGACGACGTTGCCCTCGCGGCCGGCAGCCTCGACGATCCCGCGCGGGTGACGCCCACCCACAATTACGGCGTCGAAGGGAAGCTTCCCTGGCCCGACCCCGCGACTCTCCCGGGCAAGCCGACGCGCGAGCGCTGGTAGGGCGTTGCACGGCCTCGTGTGCGTCTCGCAGCGCGGCTCGGGCGTTTGTTGCAAGCGACGGCATGCGGCTAGTATCGCCCGCCCGCTTGCACAGGAAACAACCAAGAATGACGGCGCTGCTGAACGAGACCGACCTCATCGATCGCATCCTCGCCCATATCGACGGCAAGACGACGGACAAGGGAACCGAAGTCTGGCGCGAGCCGGTCGAGAACTATCATTCGCCCGAGCGCTTTGCGGCCGAGATCGAGGTGCTGCGCCGCGTTCCGATGGCCTTCTGCCCGTCGGCGGCGCTGCCAGAGCCCGGCTCCTACATCGCGCGCACGACGGTCGGCACGCCGTTGCTGGTGGTGCGTGGGACCGACGGCGTCGTGCGCGGCTTCCGCAATGCCTGTCGCCACCGCGGCATGAAGCTGGAGGAGGGCGAGGGCTGCAAGCGCGCCTTCGCATGTCCCTATCACGCCTGGACCTACGGGCTCGACGGCGCGCTGCGCCACATCCCGGGCGAGGACGGTTTTCCCGGTCTCGACAAGGCGGCGCACGGGCTGGTGCCGGTGGCCGCCGTGCAGGAGCGCAACGGCATCGTCTTCGTGACCCAGGACGAGCCGCTGTCGGACGGGCCGCTCGGCGACCTGCCCGAGGTACTGACCGACGATTACGTGCTGTTCAACAAGATCGAGTTCGACGACACGGCGAACTGGAAGGTGCTGGGCGAGACCTCGATGGAGGGCTACCACATCAAGGCACTGCACAATCAGTCCTTCTATCCGTACGGCTACGACAATCTGAACGTGGTCGAGCTGCACGGCCGCAATTCGCGCATCGTCTTCCCGTTCCGCCGCATCGAGAAGCTGCGCAGCGTGCCGCGGGAGGAGTGGAGCACGCAGGGACGCATCACCGACGTCCACCAGCTCTTCCCCAACACCCATGTCAGCGTGCTGTCGAGCCACGCGATCCTGATCATCCTCGAGCCGGTCTCGCCGTCGGAGACGCATTGGGTCGTCTACCAGCTGGCGCCGCGCATCAAGAACGGCAAGCCACTGGACATCGAGCAGGCGCGCAAGGACGCCAATTTCGTGCAGGAGAGCGGCATCCTCGAAGACCGCCACGCCGCCCGCGAGATCCAGGCCGGGCTGGCGTCGGGCGCCAACACCCATTTCACCTTCGGTCATTACGAGCAGGCGATCGGTCATTTTCACCGGCACCTGACGGAACATGTCGAGATGCTGTCGCAGAGGAAGAATTCATGAGCAAGCGCGTCGAGGGAAAGATCGCCGTTGTCGTCGGTGCCGGGCAGACTCCAGGCGAGACGATCGGCAACGGCACGGCGATCGCCGGCCTGCTCGCGCGCGAGGGCGCCACGGTACTGTGCGTCGACCGCAGCGGCGAACGCGCGGAGAAGACGGCCAAGGACATCTCCTCGACCGGCGCCGTCGTCTCGTCGGTGGAGGCCGACATCACGGTCGCCGACGACTGCGACCGCATCATCAAGCTGGCGATGTCGCGCTACGGCCGCGTCGACATCCTGATCAACAATGTCGGCATCGGCGGCGGCGGCGACGCGCCCGCCCATCGCATCGAGGAGCGGGTGCTCGACCGCATCATGGACGTCAATCTCAAGGGCATGTGGCACACGATCAAGGCGGCCATCCCGGTGATGCGGGCGCAGAAAGCCGGCTCGATCGTCAACATCTCCTCGCTCGCCGCCACCAGCGGCGCGACGCAGATGGCCTACGAGATTTCAAAGGCGGCCGTGAACCGGCTTACGACCCATGTGGCGCAGTCCAACGCCCGCTACGGCGTGCGCGCCAACGCCATCATGATGGGCTTCATGGACACGCCGATGGCCATCACAGGCATCGCCCAGGCGACCGGGCGCCCGACGGAAGAGGTCCGTGCCCAGCGCAACGCCATGGTGCCGCTGCGCGGCAAAATGGGCACCGGCCATGATACCGCCTACGCCGCACTGTTCCTCGCCTCCGACGAGGCGCAGTTCATCACCGGCGAGATCCTGCGCGTCGATGGCGGTATGGGGCTGGGTCTGGCCTAGCCCTTCAGCGCCGCCTGCCGCGCGCGCAGCTCGTCGCTGGGGCGGATGTCACGGCCGCGGCTGTAGACCGTGACCGCGACCAGCAGCACTACGACCATGAAGCCGAACAGGGTGCGATAGGCTTCCTCGGAGCGGGCGCCGTCGGGCAGGGGCGCGAAGGCGCCGACGATCACGCCGGACAGGGTCTGCATGCAGGCGACGCCCAGCATCACGCTGGTGTTCATGGTGGCTATGCCGCGGCCGATCAGCCGGTCGGGGAAGATGCCGCGGCCATGGGTCATCACCATGGTGCTGGAGGCGCTCAGGAAGCCGATGCCGACGATGGCGCCCACCGCGACCCAGAGCGGTGCCCTGGCCCAGAAGGCCAGCGTCGCGAGGATCGCGGCGATCAGCAGCGTGCCGGTGATGGCGATGCGCTTGCGCGTGTCGAACACGCGGTCGAGCGGGCTGATGGTCAGCATGCCGATCTGGTAGGCGATGACTGCCACCAGCAGCACGTTTCCCGATTCGACCCGGCTCAGCCCGTGGACCTCGCGCAGGAACGGACCGCCCCACAGGCCCTGCACGGTGAAGGTGCAGGCATAGTTGCAGAAATTGAGGGCGATGATGAATTTGAGCTGCGGGTTCTTCAGCACCTCGCCCAGCCCTCGCATCATTTCGGCCGCCGTCTCGGGCTTGCGGTCGAGAAAGGGATGGCCGGGCGGCGCGTCGCGCACGATCACCCAGACGCCCAGCGCCGTCAGCGCGGTGAAGGCGACCATCAGCCCGAACACGCCACGCCAGCCGATCAGTTCGGTGCCCCAAGCGAGCGGCGTGGTGGCCAGCAGGTTGCCGAGCAATCCCACGGACAGGACGATGCCCGCCAGGGTCGCGAACCGGTCGGGTGGGAACCAGCGCGATATCACCACCATGCTGCCGATCAGCATGACGCCGAAACCGGCGCCCATCAGCGCCCGGCCTGCCAGCAGCTGCGGCCAGCCCGCCGCGAGGGTGAACAGCGTCGCACCGATCACGGCGACCACCAGCATACCGGTCACGGTGCGACGCGGCCCGTAGCGGTCGAACAGGAAGCCACAGGGGATCTGCATCGCCGAGAAGCCGAAGAAGAACGCGCCGGTGAGGGCGCCCAGTGCTTCCGGCCCGATGCCGAGGTCCCGCATCAGGTCGAGTCCGATCGTGACGTTGGCCGCGCGGAAGAAATGGCTGGCGACATAGGCGGTCGCCAGCGTGGCCACGATGATGACGGCCTGCCGCCGGATACCCCTATTCGTGCCGGGCGACGTCACGAAGCGTTCCTTTTCCCATTCTCGCCTTCTCGTCCGGCCGAGCCGGCGATGCGTTGGTCTTGCTGCCAGTGCTATCGACAGCGGCCGCAGGCCGCAATCGCCGCGCGCATCGTCATTCCGCCCGCCGGAGTAGGGACGTCGTCCCGAGCGCACTGACTCGAAGACTTCCGACGAGCGGGTTGCTCAGACGGTTGTTGCTCGGTTGCCGTTCACAGATGGGTGGAGCCGTCATAATCCTCGTGCATGAGACTCGATCCTCAAGCAGCACTGTCAGGCCAGCGGCCGGCTTCAATTGCCATGACAACGTCTCGAATTCTGAAGCTTTCGAATTGCGGTGACCTGATACCGAGAACCTTTCTTAGGGCGCTCCTAACTTGGAGGAAAGGACCCTCCTTTGGAGCATATCGAAATGGGTTTATCCCGCTCGATTTCACTCCGAATTCTCTATCCAGCCACCAGACGAACTCGACGATGTCGTCTCCATATACCAGAAGGTCACCATAGATTTCGGTATCTAGTGTGATTGGGACACTACCATTGCGGGCATTCGGCGTTCTTGAAAGATACGCGACGACCTTTCTAAGCGCCTCCGGGTCATTGGTTTTCATCGCCAGTGTCGTCTCCACCCGGATGGTTCATAGCAACATGGATGCGCTTTAAGCCACCTTGCACGCAATGGCGAGTTGCCGGCATAGCCATCCGATGAAGTCCCTCGAACCACCGCCGTTGCGCGCCCTCGAACGACTCGCGATCCATCCGGGATTGATCGTCGCGGTCACCTGTGCCGGCGCCTTCATCGGGCAGCTCGACGCCAGCATCGTGCAGCTGGCGCTGCCGCGACTGGCAGAGGCGTTCTACGTGCGGGTCGACGCGGTGCGTTGGGTCGCCATCGCCTATCTGCTGGCTTTTGCGGCAAGCCTCGCCGTGTCGGGCCGGGTTTCCGAGATGATGGGGCGCAAGCTGCCCTACCTCCTCGGGTTCGCGCTCTTCACCCTGGCGTCGCTGCTCTGCGGCTGGGCCGAGACGCTGGACCAGCTCGTGGCGCTGCGGGCGCTGCAGGGCGTGGGCGGCGGGCTCCTGGGCGCCAACAGCATGACCATCCTGGTGACCGCGGTGCCGGCGGACAGGCGGCCCCATGCCATCGGCTGGTTCACCACGGCGCAGGCGGTGGGCGTCAGCACCGGGCCGATCGTCGGTGGTTTCCTGCTCGAACTCTTGGGCTGGCGCTGGATCTTCTGGGCGGCCGTTCCCTTCGGCCTGCTGGCCTTTGGGCTGGGCTGGCTGGTCCTGCCGCGGTCGCGCGCGGAAGACATCAAGCGGGACGAGACCTTCGATCTCGCCGGCGCGGTGCTGCTGGTCCCGGCGGTCGGGCTGGGCGTGCTCGCGCTGACGCAGGTGTCCGTCTGGCCGCTCGCCTCGCCCGCGATGCTGGGCAGCGTGGCGGCGTCGATGCTGTTCCTGGTGCTGTTCCTGCACCGCGAGAAGAAGACGCGCTGGCCGGTCGTCGATATCGAGCTGTTCCGCTCGCGCGACTTCTCGGCGGGCTTCACCGGCGTCGTGATGGGCTATGCGCTGCTGTACGGCATGCTGTTCCTGATGTCCTTCGCCTTCGTGAAGGGGCTCGACAACAGGGCGCACGTGGCGGGGTTGAAACTCGCGACCATTCCCGTGCTGCTCGGGCTGGTCGCCCCGCTCGCCGCGCGTCTCGCCACACGGTTCACCGCGCGGCGGGTCGGCATCGCCGGCATGGTGCTGTGTCTGGCGGCGATCCTCGCTCTCGTGGCGATCGCCTTCGGGCCCGACCGGCTGGTGGTGCGCCTGGTCGCGCTCGCGGCGTTCGGTGCCGGGCTCGGCCTGTTCCTGGCGCCCAACAGCCATGCCACCATCGATGCCGCGCCCAAGGCCCACGCCTCGTCGGCCGGCGGGCTGGTCAATCTCGGCCGGGTGTTGGGAAGCTGCATCGGCGTCTCCGCCGCCTCATCGACCCTGTCCTGGCGCCTCGGCTTCTCCGGCAGCGCCGACCGGATGGGCCCGGCCTTCGTCGAGGCGGTGGCCGGCAGCCTGTTCGTCCTGGCCGTCTTCGCATTCGTGGCGATCACGGCGTCGGTGACCGTGCGCAAGCAGCCTGCGGCTTGATCTGTTTCGTTGCAAAAGGTTATTGAATAAAACATGCAACTAGTCCCGCTCCGACGGTATGCTCGGCGACGCGCGGAAGTCCGTTGAACGGGGCTTCGACAGGAACTGGAGTTGAGAGATGAGATTCGGGCCGCATGGTGTTGGACACCTCTCCCACGGCCTGCGGCGCCTGGCGCCCGGTCTCCTGCTCGCGGTCGCTTTCGCTTTTCCCGTGAAGGCCCAGACCAAGGCCGCGGACAACGCGCCGCCGGTGGTGCTGGTGCGGCCGGTCGAGGTGCGGACGCTCGCGCCGCAGTCGGAATATGTCGGCCGGCTCGCCGTGTTCGACAAGGTCGAACTGCGGGCGCGCGTCAAGGGCGTGCTGGGGAAGCGCGAGTTTGCCGACGGCAGCAAGGTGACGGAGGGCCAGCTCCTGTTCACCATCGATCCCACGCCCTACCGCATCGCCGTGAACCAGAAACGGGCGTTGCGCGACGGTGCGCAGGCCACGCTGATCAACGCCGACGCCCAGCTCAAGCGCGCGGCCGAACTGCTGCGCACCAGCAACGTCTCGCAGGTTTCCTACGACCAGCGGCTGGCCGAGCAGCTGCAGGCCAAGGCCGCCCTCGACGACGCCCAGGCGCAGCTCGACGATGCCGAGCTGCAGCTCTCCTATACGCAGATCACGGCGCCGATCGCCGGCCTGATCGGCCGCGCCAGCGTGGCACCCGGCAACCTCGTCGGGCCGGAATCGGGGGTGCTTGCCACCATCGTGAACGAGCGCCAGATCCGGGCCCTGTTCTCGGTGCCGCAGGCGGACCTGCTGAACGTGCGCCGCGACCTGCGCACGGGCGAGGCGTTGGCCGTGCGGCTGCGCCTGGCCGACGGCAAGCTTTACCCCGAGAGGGGCAAGGTCGACTTCATCGACGTCGCGGTCGATCCCACCACCGACGGGCAGATGGCGCGGGCGGTCTTCGAGAATGCCGACGAGCTGCTGACCGACGGCCAGACGGTGCGCGTGATCGTCGAGGGCAACGAGCCGGCCAAGGTGATGGTGGTGCCGCAGGCCGCGATGGCGATCGACCAGACCGGCCGCTACGTCTACGTGGTCGACGGCAAGGGCGTCGTCGAGCAGCGCCGCATCACCGTCGACTTCGTGCGCGATGGCATGGTCGCCGTGACGGGGGGCCTCAAGGAGGGCGACCGGGTCATCGTGCAGGGGCAGCAGCGGGTGCGCGCGGGCATGGCGGTCGAAGCGCAGGCCGCGCCGGCCGCCGCCGGCCAGCCGAAGCGCTGATCCCATGGGTATCGCCGCCGTCTTCATCCGCCGTCCGCGGCTCGCCTTCGTTGTCTCCGCGATCATGGTCATCGCCGGCCTGCTGGCGCTGGGCGGCCAGCCGATCGCGCAGTTCCCCAACATCGTGCCGCCGGAAGTCACCGTCACGACCAGCTTTCCCGGCGCCTCGGCCCAGGTTGTCGAGGAGAGCGTGGCGCAGATCATCGAGCGCAACGTCAACGGCGTCGAGAACATGATCTCGATGAAGTCGACCTCGGGCAGCGACGGCAGCTATGCCCTCAGTGTTTATTTCAAGGTGGGCTCGAACCCGCAGGACCATACGGTCAACGTCAACAACCGCATCCTGCGTGCCATGCCGCAGCTGCCCGACGAGGTGCAGCGCAACGGCGTGCTGGTGAAGAAGCAGTCCTCGGCGCTGCTGCAGGTGGTCGCCGTCTATTCGCCCAAGGGCACGCGCGACGCGCTGTTCCTGTCGAACTTCGCCACCATCAACGTACTCGACGCCATGCAGCGCGTACCCGGCGTCGGTTCGGCCGGGCTGTTCGGCGGACTCGACTATGCCATGCGCGTGTGGCTCGACCTCGACCGCATGTCGAGCCTCGGCGTCACCTCGCAGGACGTGGTCAAGGCGATCGAGGCCAAGAACATGCAGGCCGCGGTCGGCCGGGTCGGCGCCGCGCCGCTGCTCGACGGCGTCGACTTCCAGCTCAACATCACCGCCAAGGGCCGCCTGACTTCGCCCGAGGAGTTCGGCAACATCACCGTACGCGCCAATCCGGACGGCGCGCTGCTGCGCATCCGCGACATCGGCCGGGTCGAACTGGGCTCAGCCAATGCCGACGTCACCACGCGCTACAACGGCAAGCCCGCGGCGGGTATCAACATCTACCAGCTGGCCGGCGCCAATGCGCTCCAGACCGCGGAGGGCGTGCGCCAGGTGCTGAAGGACCTCCAGGACCGGCTGCCCGAGGACGTCGCCTTCGAGGTCATGTACGACACGACGGTCTTCGTCGAGGCGACGATCCACAGCGTGGTGAAGACGCTGATCGAGGCCTTCGTGCTGGTGGCCATCGTGGTCTTCCTGTTCCTGGGCAGCGTACGGGCGACGCTGATCCCCATCGTCGCCGTGCCGGTCGCGCTGATCGGTACCTTCGCGGTGATGCAGATGATGGGCTTCTCGCTCAACACCGTGTCGCTGCTGGCGCTGGTGCTGGCTATCGGCATCGTGGTCGACGACGCCATCGTCGTGGTCGAGGCGGTCGAGCACACTCTAGAGAAGGAGCCGCACCTCACGCCGGCCGAGGCCACCGAGAAGGCGATGGCCGAGGTCACGGGGCCGATCATCGCCATCACCCTGGTGCTGCTCTCGGTCTTCATCCCGACGGCCTTCATGCCGGGCATCGCCGGCAAGCTCTACCAGCAGTTCGCGCTCACCATCTCGGTCGCGATGGTGATCTCGGCGATCAACGCGCTGTCGCTGTCGCCGGCGCTCTGCGCCCTGCTGCTCGTCCGTCGCGGCGCGCCGCGCGGCCTGATGGCTCGCGTCCAGCGCGGCCTCGATGCCACGCGCAACGGCTATCTCCGGCTCGCGGCGCCGCTGATCCGGCGCGGCGTGCTGGCGGTCGGCCTGGTCGCGCTGTTCGGGCTCGCGACCGGCGGACTGCTGAAGGTCGTGCCCACCGGCTTTCTGCCCGAGGAGGACCAGTCCTCCTTCATGGCCGAGATCCAGCTGCCCGATGCCGCCTCGACCAGCCGCACGCTGGAGGCGGTGACCGAGGTCGAGGCCATGCTGGCGGGCCAGCCGTGGCTGCAGAACTTCTTCACCGTGAGCGGCACCAGCCTGCTCGACGGGCTGAACCTGCCCAACCGCGCCATGATGATCGTGTCGCTGAAGCCCTATGCCGAGCGGCCCGGACACGAGATGTCGGCCTTCGCGGTGTTGGAGCGGCTCAACAGGGCGTTCCAGAGGGTGGCTGCGGCCAACGTCTATGCCTTCAACCCGCCGCCGATTGCCGGGCTCGGCAACTCCGCGGGCTTCGAGTTCGAGGTGCAGAGTCTCACGGGCGCGCCCCCGGAGGAGATCGTGGCGGTGGCGCGCGGCGTCATCAACGCGGCGCAGAGCGCGCCCGAGCTGGCCGGCGTCTTCACCACCTACAGCGCCTCGACTCCGCAGATAAGACTCGAGCTCGACCGCGACCGCGCCGAGACGCTGGGCGTCGCCATCCCCGACATCTTCGCCGCCCTGCAGACCGCGATGGGCAGCAAGAACGTCAACAACTTCAACATGTTCGGCCGCACCTGGACGGTCCGCGTGCAGGCCGACGCCATCGACCGCCGCACCGTCGAGGACGTCAACCGCGTGCGCGTGCGCTCGGCAAATGGCACCCTGGTGCCGCTGCAGGCGATGGCGACGCTCGAACTCACCACGGCGCCGGCCACCATCAACCGCTACAACAACCTGCGCTCGGTCACGCTGAACGGCGCACCGGCGGCGGGCTATTCCTCGGGCGAGGCGATCGCGGCGATGGAGCGGGTGGCGCGCGCCAGCCTGCCGCCGGGCTACGGTTTCCAGTGGGCCGGCACGGCGCAGCAGGAGAAGGAGGCGGGCAGCCAGACCGGCTTCGTGCTCGCCCTCGCGGTGCTGTTCGCCTACCTGTTCCTGGTCGGCCTCTACGAGAGCCTGGCGCTGCCGGTGGCGGCGCTGCTGTCGGTGATCGTCGGCCTGTTCGGCGCACTGGCCGCGCTGTGGCTGACCGGCCTCGCCAACAACATCTATGCCCAGATCGGCATCGTCGTGCTGATCGCGCTGGCGGCCAAGAACGCCATCCTGGTGATCGAAGTGGCCATGCACGAACGGGCGGGCGGCAGCGATCCGGTGACGGCCGCCACCTCGGCCGCCGGCCAGCGCTTTCGCGCGGTGATGATGACCTCCTTCGCCTTCATCCTCGGCCTCGTGCCGCTGGTGATCGCCTCGGGTGCCGGCGCGGCCACCCAGCGCGCGGTCGGCACCGCCGTATTCGGCGGCATGCTGGCCGCCTCCTGCCTCGGCATCTTCGTGATCCCCGGCCTCTACGTCGCCTTCGAGAAGATGCGGCGGGCCGTGCCCGGTCTCCTGCGCAAGCCGTTCCGCCGCGCCGGCGGCTGACTTCAGGCCGGCATCAGCCGGCTCCTGAGCCGGCCGGCGCGGTCACGCAGGCGGCGGCGCAGGCCGCGCAGCAGGCCGCCGTTGGTCATGGCCTCGAACACGTCCTCGGGGCCTTCGGGGTCGAGCACCTGGTTGTCGGCCAGCCATTTCTCGACCTCCTCGAGATCGGGAATCTCATAGGGTCGCAGCGATCTTCCGTTGCCGCGCAGCGCCTCGACGGCCTCGATCAGCGAGCCCTTGGCCTCGATCGCGGCGGCAACCTTGTCGGCCGGGACGCCGAGATGCTCGGCCAGCAGGCTGTCGCGCAGCGAGCGGATCTCGGCCGCCGCGCCCTCGTTGCCGGGATGGGCGGCATCGATCGTGACGTCGCATTCGGTGTCGAGGCGCATCGAGCGGTTGTTCATGTTCGACGAGCCGACATGCAGCACCTCGTCGTCGACGATCGTCATCTTGGCGTGCACGTAGATCGGCTCGCCCTCGGCCGTGAACGGGTGATAGATTCGCAGGCGCCTGTGGCGGTCGAGTCGGCGCAGCGCCCCGCAGAGCCGGGCCCGCGCCGTGTCCATGGCGACCGGCTCCAGCCAGCCCTGCGACCGGAACGGATTGATCAGGACGATCTCCGGCCCGTCCGGCTCCTCCAGCCGGTGCGCGATCGCCTCGGCGATGCGGCGCGACGCGAAATACTGGCTCTCGGCATAGATGTAGCGCTTTGCCCGCGCGATCAGCGCGAGATACGTCGCCTCGATCTCGTGCACGGCTTCTTCGCCGTCGCTCTCGGGACGCGAGCGGCAGATCGCCACCGCGATGTCGCGGAACTGCACGCCGAGCCCGTCGGGCCAGCACCCGCCGCCTCCCTCGACAGGCGCGAGGTCTCCGCCGCCGGCCTTCCGCCAGCGATGCCGCGCCAGCTCGCCCAGCGCCGCCGCCACCGGGCCTTCGAGGATAGTGGTCGCGTCGTGCCACGGCGCATAGGGGCTGCCGTCCGGGCCGACGCGGCGCGGATCGTCGTCGAGATGCTCCGGCGTGTCCCAGCGGTTGCTGGTCATGTCGATGCCGCCGCAGAAGGCCACGCAATCGTCGATCACGACGATCTTGTGATGGTGCGAGGCGCCGAGCGTCGCCGCACTGTCGAGCCGTGTGTGGATGCGGCGGTGCGCCATCCAGCGCATCAGGGTGAAGATCGTCCTGCCGCGGAACAGGGTCCGCACCGCGCCCATGTTCCAGCGCAGCAGGAAGACTTCCAGCTCGGGATTGCGCTTCACCAGCCACAGCACGAATTCGCCCAGCGTGCGCGGCTCGCCCGGCAGCCGCTCGTCGGAGAGTTCGATGCGGGCGTCGAAGTCCCAGCCGATCAGCATGATGCGCTTGCGGGCCTTCAGCATCGCCTTGCGGCCCACTTCGAAATAGGCCTTGGCATCGACGATCAGACCGGCCCGGGTCGCCTTTTCGCGCCGCCAGAACTGGGCGGTGTCGGTGCCCTCCAGCGCTTCCCTCCGGTCACTGTCGCGCATGGGGCAGTCCGATGAGGGAGGACGGAGCGGGCGGGATCAGAAGTGCCAGGCGAAGCGCAGCGTTGCGCTCTGATTGAGGTACGACGTCCCGGCCGAAAGCCCATAGGCCGCCTTGGCCTCGAAGCCGTGGGCGCGATAGACCTGCAGCCCGGCCTCCAGGGTGGCGAGGAGAGTGGGGGCGGCCACCGTCGCCTGGAAAGCGCCCAGGCCCGCGAGCGGGCCGGAGACGAACCACGTCTGGATACTCGAATTGCTGTCGGGCAGCACCGTCGCGCCCGCGACGAGATAGGGCCGCAGGATCGTGTCCTGGGCCATGTCGATCCGGCCGCCGACCTCCAGCGCGGGCGCGATCGCCGGGCGAATCGTGCTCTCGCCGCCGAAGCCCATCGCCAGCCCGGACCCGCCGGATTCCTGGAAGGCCGGCCGGTTGAAGTAGCGCAGTTCGAGATCGAGGCGGGGGCGCAGGTACCAGCCGTCGAAGGGAAACTCGTAGGCACCGCGCAGCCGGGCGCTGCCGCCATAGGAGGTGCTCGAGCCGGTGATCTGACCCGCCTCGCGTTGCAGGTTGTTGACGCTCGCACCGAACGCCAGGCCGGCCGCCACCAGCCACGGACCGCGCACCCACTTGAGCGCGAGGGCGCCATCGTAGGTCTGGCCGGTGCTCGACGCGTATCCGCCGCCCGCCTGGCCCGACGCGAAGCCGATCCCCAGGAACCCGCCCAGGAACCAGTCCTCGGCCACCTGCTTCTGACCGCCGATGCGAAACACGGCGGCCTGCGAGGTGCCCGCGGCGTCGCCGGCGCCCTGGCTGGTCCACTGGCCGGACACCGTGCCCCAAAGGCAGCCATCCTCGGTCAGCAGCAGCGATCCGCCCGCGAACACGGGGCAGCTGAAGGCCGACGTCGGCGAGACCGCGGCACCGGCGGCCGCACCCGCCGCCGCACTCGCCGCCTCTCTGGCCGCGCCCGTACTGGCGCCCGTGCCCATGGCACCCACGATCATCGCGGTCGCCACCACCACGTCGGCGACGATCGTCGCGTCCCCGGGCGGCAGGCCCTGCGAGGCGAGCGCGTTCTGCAGCGTCGTATCGATCCGGGACACGGTCCCCGGTCGTCGGAGGTCGTCGGCCTGCGCGGTGGAAGCACCCATTGTGATCGTTCCGGCCAACGCCAGCAGCCCGATGCTTCGCATGATCCACGCCCTCTCGACGACTCGAACGCCCGTCGATGCCATTCGTCTGCATCGACGTACTCACGTTCGTCCTCTCGCATGAGCCGGGATCGGCGCCAAGCAAATACGGCCCCGGAGCGTTTCCGGGTTGGAACCGATCGTCGTCCATCGCTGTCTCGATGCTGGGGAGCCGCGGCCGTGGTATCTGGAGGCATGGCAACGACGGCACTGCGCGAAAAGTTCCAGGATCTCTATTTCGGCGACGGTCCGGAAGCGCGACGGTTCCGTTACGGTCTGGTCGGCTTCGACCTTGCCACGATCGGCCTGTTCTTCGTCGCCCCCTTCGGCGGGCATCAGACCTGGATGATCGCCCTCGACCTTGCGCTCGGCATCCTGCTGTCGGCCGAGTTCACGGTTCGGCTGTGGGTCGAACGGCGGCCGCTGCGCCATCTCTTCAGCCTCTCCTCGGCCGCCGACCTGATCGTGATCCTGTCGCTGCTGCTGCCGGTCTTCATCGAAAACCTGGCCTTCCTGCGCATCGCCCGCGCGCTGCGCCTGCTACGCTCCTACCACCTGCTGCGCGACCTGCGGCACGATTCCGACTGGTTCCGGCGCAACGAGGACATCATCCAGCGCACGGTCAATCTCGGCGTCTTCATCTTCATCGTGACGTCGGTGGTCTTCGTCACCCAGCACAACATCAACCCGCAGATCTCGAACTATGTCGACGCGCTCTACTTCACCATCACGACCCTCACGACCACGGGTTTCGGCGACATCACCCTGAAGACGCCGGGCGGCCGGCTGCTCGCCGTGATCATCATGGTGGTCGGCGTCGGCCTGTTCCTGCGCCTGCTGCAGGCCATCTTCCGCCCCAACAAGATCCGCTTCGAATGCCCGTCCTGCGCCCTGCTGGTGCACGACATCGACGCGGTCCACTGCAAGCATTGCGGCATCGTCCTGCAGATCCCGAACGAGGGGATCTAGGCAGAGGTCGACGGCGGGTTAAAGCGCCGGCCCCGCCAGGATGGTCCGCGCTTCCGCGGCGATCGTTTCGGCGATGGTGGCGTAGCTGTCGGCATAGGCCGAGCCGTCGCGCCACACCGCGG
Source organism: uncultured Reyranella sp. (assembly GCA_964588065.1). Classification (GTDB taxonomy): domain Bacteria; phylum Pseudomonadota; class Alphaproteobacteria; order Reyranellales; family Reyranellaceae; genus Reyranella. The sequence continues at coordinate 24,622 of CAZPOS010000001.1, read as the reverse complement.
CAAGGGAGCGGGTGGCGGTCCAGCCGGCCATCGGCAGGCGGGTGACCATGTCGCTGCCGCCGACCTCCGAGCGCAGATAGAGTTCGGGCAGGATGGCGAAGCCCAGGCCCGAGCCGCACATCTGGCGCAGGCTGTCGAGGCTGGTGCCCTCGTAATCCTCGAGCAGCGTCGCCTTGAGGTCCTCGCAGATCTCGCGGGCCTGGCGGTGGGCATGGTGGCGGCGGTCGAGGCTCAGGAACCCGATCCCCGCCAGGTCGCCACGGCGCACCTTCGACGCCCGGCCGAGCGGATGCTCGGGCGGGCAGACGATGTGCAGCGGTTCGCGGAACAGCGGCTCGATGTGCAGGTCGCTGCCGGAGACGGGCAGGGGCGACAGCACCATGTCGAGCTCGCCGCGCGCCAGTTCGCGCGCCTGCTCGTCGGGAATGCCCTCGCGGATGTAGAGCCGCAGGTCGGGGAAGCGCCGGTGCAGCGAGGCCACGATGCGCGGCATCAGGTAGGGGCCGAGCGTCGGGGTGACGCCGAAGCGGATGGTGCCCGCAAGCCCTGCCCGCGAGCGGCGCACCATCTCCTCGGCATCCTTGACGTCGAGCAGGATGCGGCGGGCGCGCGTCACCAGGTCCCGGCCGATCGGCGTGAGCTGCACCGGGCTCTCGTTGCGCTCGACCAGGGTGACGCCCAGCCGGGCCTCCAGCGCCCGCAGCTGCTGGCTGAGCGTGGGCTGGGCCACGTGCACGGCATCGGCGGCCCGCCGGAAGCTGCGGCTGTCGGCGAGGGCCACGAGATAGGAGAGCTGGCGCAGCGTGGTCATGGCGGGTTCCGGGGAGCGATAGTCAGAGACTATCAATTCCGGCACATCAAATCTATTTCTGCAATCGCGCGTCCTCGCCCATCTTGGGCCGTCACACCCGCAGAGGACGAACGAACATGCGCCGCCCCACCCATCGGACCCCGGTATGACCGAGTTCCTGGTCCAGCCCTTCCTCGGCACGCCGGTCTGGTTCTGGCTCGCTTTCGTCTCGCTGGTGGCGGCGCTCACCGCCTTCGACCTCGGCCTCCTGCACAAGGAGGACCGGGTGATGGGCATCGCCGAATCGCTGAAGCTCTCGGCCTTCTACATCTCGATAGCGCTGGCCTTCGGCGTCTGGGTCTGGGTCGAGAAGGGCGACGAGCTCGGCATGCAGTACTTCACCGGCTTCTTCATCGAGAAGGCGCTGTCGATCGACAACATCTTCGTCATCAGCCTGATCTTCACCTTCTTCGCCATCCCGGCCAAGTACCAGTATCGCGCGCTGCTCTGGGGCATCATCGGCGTGATCGTGCTGCGCGGCCTGATGATCGCGGCCGGCGCGGCGCTGGTCAGCGAGGCCTACTGGGTGCTCTACCTGTTCGCCGCCTTCCTGATCGTGACCGGCGTGAAGATGTTCTTCACCACCGACTCCGAACCGGACCTCGCCAACAACGCCGCCATCCGCTGGATCTCCCGGCGGATGCGGGTGACCAAGGAGCTGCACGGCGACAAGTTCTTCGTCTTCCGGGCCGACGAGCGCACCGGCCGCATGGCGCTGGCCGCGACGCCGCTGTTCCTCGCCCTCGTGGTGATCAACCTCGCCGACCTGGTGTTCGCGGTCGACTCGGTGCCGGCGATCTTCGCCATCACCACCGACACGTTCGTGGTCTACACCTCGAACATCATGGCGATCCTGGGCCTGCGCGCCCTCTACTTCGCGCTCTCGGCCATGATCGACCGCTTCCACTACCTGAAGCATGCGCTGGCCGCGGTGCTGATCTTCATCGGCTCGAAGATCTTCGTCTCGGACTTCCTCCTGGGCGACGCGAAGTTCCCGCCGGTCGCCAGCCTCGCCGTCACCTTCGGCCTGATCGCCGCCGGCATCGCCTGGTCGCTCTGGAAGACGCGCGAGGGGGCGGTGCAGCGGTGATCGTCAGCAGCCACCTGCTGACCCTCATGATCGTAGTTTTGGTGAACAGGTCCCGTTCGTATAGTCACCAACGGGTCTAGTGAAGATCACAGTACCCCGCTTCCGTGTAGCCCAGATCAAAGAACAATACTTCCAATACTCTGGTAGAATATCCTGTATTATATGCCCGTAGCATGGTGGGGAGCGGGACCTGAGATGTACTTCACTGGATTTGAGATCGAAAACTATAAAGGCATCACGCGAGCCAAGCTGGATTTGAAAAGGGGTAACTCCGGCGGGAATGTATTTACTCTTGTCGGGCTGAACGAAAGTGGCAAGACCACCCTGCTGGAGGCGATTAGCACGTTTTATCCAGGTCTTGAGGGGTTAGAGGCTGTTTTTCCGAACGGCGGAGGAGAGGAGGTTGTTGAAGAGAGAGTTCCGAAAGACCGCAAGGCGAACTTTACGGGAGTGATCCGAGTTAAAGCGTACTTGAGGATAACGGATGATGACCGCGCCAGAATCTTCGAGTTCTGCCGAGATACCCTAAGTCTTGAGATTGATAAAAGCTCCCTTGTCGATTTCAGCATTGACCGACAGCATAAATTTCAAGACTCAAACAGCATTGGAATGCAGAATCTCTGGGGTGTCCACTATAGAACTCGCCCTTGGCTGAGCCGAAAGAAATTTACGGAATTACCTGTCGGACCAGAGTGGCAGGCAATAGTTGAATTTTGCCGTAAGGAGTTAATTCCAAAGATCTGCTACTTCCCTACCTTTCTCTTCGACCTGCCTGAGCAGATCTATCTTCTCAATCCGCCTAAAGAACACGCTACGGAAGCCAATGAGTATTTCGTGAAGATAGTCGAAGATGTCCTCGAGTCGATCCAAGAGGATCTTCATCTCAAGCGACACATTACAGACCGCATCGGCCGTGCAGTCGCAGCGGCAAGTACGAAAGGGCTTTTGCAATCCGATGATATGCAGCAAGTGGATTCGGTACTGCTGAAAATCGGAGCGCAGTTAAACAAAGTGATATTTGGGAAATGGAATCAGATATTTGGCACTACCATCACAAACAAGACGATCGATATCTCATCGAACATCGAGAACAGTAAAGGAGTTCCTTCCTTTTCAATCGGGTTTTCAATACGTGATGGACAATCGCGATACAACGTAGTGGAAAGATCCCTTGGTTTCCGATGGTTTTTCTGCTTTCTGTTATTTACTCAGTTCCGGACATCAAGAAAGGGAGGGAATGCTCTCTTTCTTTTTGATGAGCCCGCTTCAAACTTACATTCTAGAGCGCAGGAGCAACTCCTAAAGAGCTTCGCTGCGATATCGTCTGGCCAAAATATGACGATCTACTCTACACACAGTCACTACATGATTGAGCCCCGTTGGCTTGAAGACACCTTCATCGTTTCAAACGATGCTGTGAACCCGGAACTTCTCCCGGGTGACGCCGAAAGCATGAATGGCGTAAAAACTAACATTCATGTTCAACGATATCGTGACTTTGTTGGCCAGCAGCCTGATAAAATGAGCTATTTCCAGCCGGTCCTGGACAAACTTGACTATGCACCCAGTCGGCTCGATCCACTGCAGAGCGCCGTGCTAGTCGAAGGTAAAAACGATTTTTATATGTTGAGTTTCTTCCGCGAATTGGTTTTTGGCGGAGTGCATCCTTTTCGGATTATTCCCTCTTCTGGAGCGAATGATCTCGGGCCGCTAATTTCCCTATACTTGGGATGGGGGCGGCCGTTCGTTGTGCTCATGGATGACGATCAAGAGGGACGAACGGCAAGAGATCGCTATAAGGCCGAGTGGTTATTGGCGAGCTCGCATGTAAAGACGCTTGGCGATGTTGTCGGTGCACTCGAACATAAGTCGCTGGAGGCGACCTTGTCTTCTGAGATGCTAATTCAGATTAGCGGTGCAGCTGATCGCCGGCCAACGAAGAAGGAGATTGGAAGATTTTTCCAAGAGCATTACGCGCAGAAGCGAGCGGTCATGGTTGATCAGCAGACGAGAGATACGGTCAAGGCATTGCTCGATGCCTGCGGCGCGTCACTTACGTGATTTTCTACAAGGACTGGTATGTGGTGAAGCTGGGTGCGGCCAAGCATGAGTAAGCTGGACAGCGGAGCGGACATCGTACGTGTCTTAAGGGTGATAGTTGAAGCCAATGAGTATATTGAGGATGGAGTCGGCGGGTGATTCTGGGCTGGCGGGAGCACAGAAGATTCGAAGCAATTTGTTCTGGGTGACCGGTGAGCAGGAGACCCAGATGCGATCGCTTCCGCTGAGCGAGGTTCGTGGTAATGAGCACGTGGACGGTAGATAGGTGATTGGTGATTTCGGCATGCCTTAACGAGCGGCTGGGACTTCCGTCGTGATGACCGCATGAAAGGCGCGCGACTGTATGCCCACCCCCGTTTATCCTCCGCGCCCGGATGGCCTTTGGCTCCGCGGAGACAAGGCCTATGACGGTGCGGAATTGCGTCTATGGTCAAGGACAGCGGTGCTAGGGCCGTCGGTAGCAGGTCCAATCGAAAGCCAGTCCTCCCGGATCGAAAGAGCTTCCTGGCGGTCCAACGACTTCGAACCATCGCCACTCGCTACGACAGGCTTCCTCGCTTCCGCATATCCCATCGCGCTATCGTATTCTGGATCTTATCGTCCTTGACCGGAGTTCGTTGCTGTATTCACCACCGCCAAAGCCTGCGTCAGGTCTGCGATCAGATCATCCTGATGCTCGATGCCCACCGACAGCCGGATGGTCGTGTCGAGGACGCCGATCCGATCCCGGACTTCGAGGGGCACGCCGGAGTGCGTCATGGCGGCGGGGTGGCTGGCGAGCGACTCGGTGCCGCCGAGGCTCACCGCGAGCTTGAAGATCTTGAGCGCGTTCAGGAAGGCGAATGCTTCCTCTTCGCCGCCCTTGATGTCGAAGGAAAAGGTCGAGCCGGCGCCGGTGCATTGCCGGTCGTAGAGCGCCTTCTCGGGCGAGCCCTCCTTGAGCAGGCCGAGATAGTGCAGCTTCGCCACCTTGGGGTGCGCCGCCAGCCATTCGGCGACGATGCGGGCATTGGCGTTGGCGCGCTCCATCCTGAGGCCCAGCGTCTCCAGCGAGCGGCCCAGCATCCAGCAGGAATGCGGGTCGAGCTGGGTGCCGAGGCTGCCGCGCAGGGCGCGGATCGGGCCCATGATCTCCTTCCGGCCCATCGCCGCGCCGGCGATCAGGTCGGAATGTCCGCCGACATATTTGGTGAGCGAATAGAGCGAGACGTCGGCGCCATGGTCGAGCGGGCGCTGGAAGACCGGGCCCAGCAGGGTGTTGTCGCAGACCAGCACCGGCGCGACGCCGTTCTGCCAGCGCGCGATCTCCTCGCCGAGGCGGCGCAGCAGGGCGATGTCGACCAGCGTGTTGGTCGGGTTGGCCGGCGTCTCGATCATGATGACGGAGATGCGGCCCTTGCCCATCGTCTTCTTGCGCGCCTCGGCGATGGCGTCGCGGATCGTCTCCTTGTTCACGCCGTCGACGAAGCCGACCGCCGAAATGCCGAAGCCCGAGAGCGTCTTGGCCAGCAGGGTTTCCGTGCCGCCATAGAGCGGCTGCGAATGCAGCACCACGTCGCCGGGGCGCGCGAAGGCCAGCAGGGTCGTGGAGATGGCCGACATGCCGGAGGAGAAGAGGGCACAGGTCTCGGCACCCTCGTAGACCGCCAGCCGGTCCTCTACGATCTCGCTGTTGGGATGGTTGAAGCGCGAATAGACCAGGCCGGCGGTGCTGCCCGCGGGCGGCGTCTTGCGGCCGGCGACGTAGTCGAAGAAGTCGCGGCCCTCCTCGGCCGAGCCGAACACGAAGGTCGAGGTCAGGAATACCGGCGGCTTGACTGCGCCCTCCGACAGCGCCGGGTCGTAGCCGTAGGACAGCATCAGCGTCTCGGGGTGGAGCTTGTGGTTGCCGACATGGGTGCGGGACGGGCGCGGCGCGGTCATGGCGTGTCTCCTGTCTCGGGGTGGGCGTATCCCAATGATGGTGGCAGGGTGTGTCGAAACCGTGTGTGTGTGCCACAAAAACCGACCTCACCCTGAGGAGGCGCGAAGCGCCGTCTCGAAGGGTGGGCACGCGCACCCCGTCTGTTGCCCATCCTTCGAGACGGCCGCGGTGCGGCCTCCTCAGGATGAGGTCAACGTGTCTAAGCCCCCATCAACGCCGCGATCTCGGTGCGGACGCTGGCCGAGCGGCGATAATACTGGTGCGAGCCGGCGAAGCCGGTGTCGTAGTCGGTGAAGCCGCTGCAATCGACGCTGCGGTAGATGGCGGGCGGGAAGAGGATCGTGTCGCTGCCGTTGCGTGGCCCGTCCTGGCCGAGTCGATGGCAGAAGTTCAGGGTCTCGCTCAACTTGTCGAGCACCTGGTCGTTGCGGTTGTGCAGGAAGGTGATGCGCTTCCCGAGCCGGCAGAGCGGCGCCAAGCTGTTGGTCACGGAGGCGTCGAAGGCATCGTCGACGATGTCGGCCGCGGCCAGGAAGATGTGGTCGAACATCTCGGCATCGCCGTTGCCGTTGTCGAACCAGGCCTGCACCGCCGCCTGCAACGCGAGATTGCCCATGCTGTGGGTCAGCAGGAAGGTGCGCCGTCCGTTCGCGCGTGCCCTCTCGAGAATGGGCAGCAGGTTGGCGAGGAAGCGCATCAGCGCCAGGCCCGAGCCGCCGGCCATGCTCTGGTCCGAGCGATAGGGCAGGGTCGGAAAGGGCACCGTCAGCAACTGGCCGCGCGAGGGCCAGCTGAAGGTGACGACGGCGGTGTCCGCCTCGCTCACGCCCGACTGGGCCAGCCATTCGCGGTTGAAGGCCGCGCGGGTCAGCGCATCGGCGAAGCTGTTGGCGAAGCCGTGGACGAAGACGAGGATGTTGCGCCCGCCGTCGGCGAGGTCGTCGAACGCCGCCTGGCTGAAGCGGCCCTTCTGCAGGTCCTGAAGCGAGCGGATGGCGCCCACCGTGTCGGCCGTCAGCCCGGCGCTGTCGACGAAGGCCGTGCCGTAGGTGACCTGCAGCGGATTGTCGGGCGCGGTCATGAAGAACGTGTAGTTCTCCGGCCGGTCCGCCGGATGGTTCGCGACCCTGTTGGTGGCGAAATAGACGGTGGTCGTCATGAGCCTCTCCCCGCATGCACCATGCGAGCGTGATCGCGCAAGGATTCGTGTCAATGTGCATCCGTGCACATCAGAGTCTGCTTTCCTTATGTGCGAAACCCGACGGCGGCATGCACTCTCTGATTGCAGGCGAATTTACAGCGCGATATGTGTCGATGCGTCGGCACGCTGTTGGGGAGCAGTTCGCTGCCGACGCAATGCCGGAAAGACAGGTTCGATGAGAGCCTGTCCGGCCTTGGGGGCAGTGTGGCGTTACCGGCGTTCAACGGACGGGCGACTTGCGACGGCGGGCTGGGCGACCAGCCGATCCGCCGTGCGACGTTCGTCACCGGCGCCCACCCGATCGCCCGAGCCCTCGTTCCCAATCATTCCCGCTCCACCTTCGTCGCGTAGGACGCATCCATGCCGGGCACAGCCACGACCATCCTGATCGACGGTACGCCGACCGACTATTCCGATCCGTGGATCGACAGCCTCGTGGCGGGCGGCGCGTGGAAAGACAGCGACGGCGGCAAAGTCACCATCCAGTGGACGGCCTTCCAGGGCACGATGGACGGGCAGAACTCCTATGGCTGGACGCCGGTGGCCCTCGCCGGGCTGCGGGAAGCCCTGTCGCTCTGGGAGACCGTCGCCAACATCGACTTCGTCGAGGTCAACGGGGCTGCCAACGCCGACGTGAAGTTCTGGTGGGGCACCGAGGCGCAAGCCGAGGGCGCGCTCGGGTGGAGCGATCTGCCAGGCTTCCCCGACTACTACGAGAACGAGGCCTCGGAGACGCGGGACGTCCTGTTCAATGCCGAGGACCCCTCCATGTCCGGAGCACTGGACGATGGCGGCCTGGGTCTCGTCACGATGGTCCACGAGATCGGCCATCTGCTCGGGCTCGCCCATCCGCACGACGGCGGCGCGGGAGACGATGCCACGATATTTCCCGACGTCACCTTCGACTGGTCCACCTACGAGTTCACGACCGGCATGGGCGGCCTGAATAAGGGCGTCTATACGGTGATGAGCTACAACTTCGGTGCTTATTACGGCACTCCACCCGAAGCATACGGGCAGGCGTACGGCCCCATGGCGCTCGATATTGCCGCCATTCAGGCCATCTACGGGGCGAACACGACCTATGCCTCGGGCACACCGTTTACACGCTGCCGACAACCAACGGCATCGGCACCGGCTGGAAGTCGATCTGGGACACCGGTGGCGTCGACACGATCTCGGGGGCGGGCGCGACCGGCGCCGTGGCGATCGACCTGCGCCCGGCGACGGAGGGCATGCGCGGGGGCGGCTGGCTGTCCTCTGTCCGGGAGTATTACGGCGGGGGAGTTCTAGGGGGCTACACGATCGCGCGCGGTGTCGTCATCGAGAACGCGATCGGCTCCGACTACAACGACACGCTGACCGGCAACGAGGTCGTCAACCGGCTCGAAGGCGGCAAGGGGGCGGACACGCTGGATGGCGGCGCCGGCGCCGACATCATGATCGGCGGTACAGGGTCCGACACCTATTACGTCGACGACGCCGGCGATGCCGTCGTGGAGCAGCCCGACGTTGAATTCGACTGGGGTTACGTGATCGATACCGTCTACTCGACGGCAGCCAACTTCACGCTCGGCGCGTACATCGAGAAGCTGACCCTACAGGGCACCGCTTCGATCAACGGCAAGGGCAACAGTTCGTGGAACACCATTACCGGCAACGAGGGCAACAATATCCTTGAAAGCGGCGGCAACGACCCCGGCGGCTTCGCGGATGTCCTCTACGGCCTCGGCGGCAACGACCGGCTGGTTCTCACCACCCTCGTGAACTACACGCTTGATGGCGGTACCGGGACCGATACGGTGGCCCTTGGCGGCGCAGGCCAGGTGATGGACCTCGTCAGGCACGCGCCCTATCTCAAGAACATAGAGCGCATCGATCTGACGGGGACCGGCAACAACACGCTCGTCGTCAACCAGGCCAGCGTTCTGGGCGGGATCGGCGCGATTGCCGGCAGCAAGTACGTGCTCGTGGTCGACGGCAACGCTGGCGACCAACTGCTGTTTCTCGAGTCGAACTGGACGAAGATCGGATCGTATGGCTACCCCGAGGGAACGTTCGACCGGTGGGAGTTCGGCAACGCCCAGGTCCACGTCAAGCAGGGCGTAGCCATTCAGATGCCGCACGCGTCGGCCGTCACCGGTCTCTCCATTCTCAACGGCAGCAACGGCTTTAAGTTGAGCGGCGGGTCGACGGACCGCTACAGCGGTTGCTCCGTCGCCTCGGCGGGAGACGTCAACGGCGACGGCTTCGCCGATGTGATCATCGGCTCGAGAGGTCCCACTGTAGGTGTTTACGGATCCGGCGCGAGCTATGTGGTGTTCGGCAAGGCCTCGGGGTTCGCCGCCAACATCGACCTGTCGGCGCTGAATGGCAGCGACGGATTCAAGTTGAGCGGCGTTGCCGCAAACGATCGCAGCAGCCTCTCGGTCGCCTCGGCCGGCGACGTCAACGGTGACGGCTTTGCCGACCTGATCATCGGCGGTCCCTACGCCGATCCGAACGGCGAAAGCTCCGGCGCGAGCTATGTGGTGTTCGGCAAGGCAGCGGGCTTCGGCGCAAACTTCAACCTCTCGACGCTGAACGGCAGCAACGGCTTCAGGCTGATCGGCGCCGAGGCTTGGGATATGAACGGCTGGTCGGTCGCGTCGGCGGGCGACTTCAATGGCGACGGCTTAGATGACGTGATCGTCGGTGCTCGGGATGCCTCGCCGACCGGCGTGGATGGTGGAGCGGCCTATATCGTCTACGGCAAGGCATCGGGCTTCGCGGCCACCATCGATCTTTCCACACTGAACGCCGGCACCGGTCTCAAGCTTGCAGGCTCGGCAGATGACGACACGGCGGGGTTCTCCGTCGCTGCGGCCGGCGACGTGAACGGTGACGGCTATGACGACGTCTTCGTCGGTGCGCCCAATGCCGATCCGCATGGCTTTTCGTCGGGCACGGCGTACGTGGTGTTCGGTCGGGCTTCCGGCGTTTCCGCGAGTCTGGATCTCGCTACGCTCAACGGCAGCAACGGCTTCAAGCTGGGCGGCTTGGTAAGGTATGATCAGGTCGGCTACTCGGTCGCTTCCGCAGGCGACCTGAATGGTGACGGCTTCGCCGACATGATCGTCGGCGCCCCGGGCAGCGATGGGGGTATCGGCGCGAGCTTCGTGGTGTTCGGCAAGGCGTCCGGCTTCTCCGCCAATATAGACCTCTCTGCCCTGAATGGCACCAACGGCTTCCGCTTGAACGGCAGCGGCAACACGGTCGCTTCGGCCGGTGACTTCAACGGCGACGGCTTCGCCGACCTGATCGTCGGTGACCGCGACGATGCCACGAATGGCGACATGGCAGGCGCCACCTATGTGATGTTCGGTGGAGCGTCGGGTTTCGGCGCCTCGATCGAACTCTCGACCCTGAACGGCGACAGGGGCTTCAGGATCGCGGGAGCCATCACGGGCGGCGGCAGCGGCGATGCCATCGCGTCCGCGGGAGACGTGAACGGCGATGGGTACGACGATCTGATCATCGGGGCCGACCGGGTGTTCGGTGGGCGCGGCGCGAGCTACGTGGTGTTCGGCGGCGCCTTCGGCGGCTCGACGACGCCGGTGACGACGACCGGCACAACTGCCGCGGAAATCCTGATCGGCCGGCGCGGCGACGACGTTCTGACCGGTGGCGGTGGCGGCGACGTGTTCCATGCCGGCGCGGGCAACGATCGCCTGACCGTCAAGGATCTCGCGTTCCACCTCGTCGACGGCGGCACGGGCACCGACACGCTGGTTCTCGGGGGCGCCGGACTTTCGCTCGATCTCGCCAATCCGCCAATCGCGACGAAGCTGCAGGGGATCGAACGGATCGACCTGACCGGAACCGGCAACAACACGCTCATCGTCGGCCAGCTCGCCGTGCTGGGCGGCATCGGTTCGGTCGCGGGCGGCAAGCACATCCTCGTCGTCGAACGTGACTTCGGCGACACGGTCCAGTTCGTCGAGCCGACCTGGACGATGGCGGGAACTTTCGCCAATGCCGACGGAACGTTCGACCGCTGGGTGCTCGGCAACGCCGAAGTCCAGGTCGAACTGGTCGCTGGGGTGTCCATCGTCGGAACGGCCGGCAACGACAGCATCTCGACGACTGTCACCGTGGCCGGCCAGCCGCTGCCGACCCCTCTTGACGATGTCATAGACGGCCGTGCCGGCGCCGACTCGATGGCGGGAGGGCAGGGCGACGATACCTACATCGTCGACAATCTCGGCGACCAGGTGATCGAGCTTGCCGGCGGCGGGACCGACCTGGTCCGGTCGTCCGCCTCCACCTGGACGCTCGGCGACAATGTCGAGAACCTGATCCTGACAGGTACGGCCTCGATCAACGGAACGGGCAACGGCTCAAACAACATCCTCACCGGCAACACGGGCACCAACGTGCTCGATGGTGGCTCGGGTGCCGACGCGATGGCGGGTGGCTTGGGCGACGATACCTATGTCGTCGACGATGCCGGCGACGTGGTCACCGAGTTGGCAGATGAAGGCAGCGACACGGTCAATGCGTGGCTCGGCTGGACGCTCGGCGCCAACTTCGAGCGGCTCCGGCTGCTGGGTGCGGCCGATATCAATGGCACGGGCAACGGACTGAACAACGCGCTGTTCGGCAACGCCGGGAAGAATGTCCTGAACGGCGTCGGCGGCGCCGACACGATGGCCGGCGGAGCGGGCGACGACACCTATGTGGTCGACAATGCCGGCGACGTGGTGTCCGAGGGCGCGAACCAGGGCACGGACACGGTCGAGGCATGGCTCGGCTGGACGCTGGGCGCCAACGTCGAACAGCTGAAGCTGATGGGTGCGGCCGACCTCAACGGCACCGGCAACACCCTGAACAACGTGCTGTTCGGCAACGCCGGGAAGAACGTGCTCGACGGCAAGGCCGGTGCCGACACGATGGCGGGCGGGCTGGGCGACGATACCTATGTCGTCGACAATGCCGGCGACGTGGTGACGGAGGCGGCGGGCGGCGGGGTCGATGCGGTGACCTCGTCGGTCACCTGGGCTCTGGGGGCGAACCTCGAGACGCTGGTGCTGACCGGCAACGCCGCGATCGACGGCACCGGCAACGGGCAGGCCAACAGCCTGACGGGCAACGTGGGCAACAACGTGCTCGATGGCGGTGCGGGCGCCGACACGATGGCCGGAGGCCGCGGCAACGACACCTATGTCGTGGACCATGCCGGCGACTTGGTGGTCGAGCTCGAGGGCGGCGGCGTGGACACGGTCCTGTCGTCGCTGAACTGGACGCTGGGGGCCAACGTCGAGCGGCTGACGCTCAGCGGGACGGCGCACCGCTCGGGGACGGGCAACGGCCTCAACAACACGCTGACCGGCAATGCCGGCAACAACCTGCTGGATGGCGGCGCGGGCGCCGACACGATGGCGGGCGGGCTGGGCGACGACACCTATGTCGTCGACGAGGCCGGCGACGTTGCGGTGGAGGAAGCGGGGGCGGGGACCGACACGGTGCAGTCGTCGGTCACCTGGCGGCTGCGGTCGAACTTCGAGAAGCTGGTCCTGACCGGGAGCGCGAACGTCAACGGCACCGGCAACGAGCTGAACAACACGCTGACCGGCAACGCCGGCAACAACCTGCTGGATGGCGGGACGGGCGCCGACCGGATGGCGGGCGGTCTGGGCGACGACACCTACATCGTCGATGCCAGCACCGACACGGTGACCGAAGGGGCGGATGCCGGCCTCGACACGGTGCGGGCGACGGCCAGCCACAGGCTGTCGGCCAACGTCGAGAACCTGACGCTGCTGGGGGCGGCGCATCTCAACGGGACCGGCAACGGACTGGCCAACGTGCTGACCGGCAACGCCGGCAACAACACGCTCGACGGCGCCGGCGGGGCGGACACGATGGCGGGCGGGCTGGGCCACGATGTGTACGTGGTCGACGATGCGGGCGATGTCGTGACGGAGGCGTCGGGTGCCGGCACCGACACGGTGCAGGCCTGGGTGAGCCATGCGCTGTCGGCCAACGTCGAGAGTCTGCGGCTGATGGGCGACGGCGACCTCGACGGGACGGGCAACAGCCTGGCCAACAAGCTGTTCGGCAACGGCGGCGCCAATCTTCTGGATGGCGGGGCTGGAGCGGACACGATGACGGGCGGCGATGGCGACGACACCTATGTCGTGGACCATGCGGGCGACCGCGTGATCGAGACGGCCGGCGGCGGGGCGGACACGGTGCGGTCGTCGGTCGCCTACAAGCTGGGCGCCGGAGTCGAGACGCTGGTGCTGACGGGGAACGCGGTGTCGGGCAAGGGCAACGGCGAGAACAACGCGCTGGTCGGGAACGGGGCGAACAACGTCCTGGACGGCGGCGCGGGGGCCGACACGATGACCGGCGGGGCGGGCGACGACCTCTACACGGTCGACGATGCGGGCGACGTCGTGGTCGAGCTGGCGGATGGCGGCCAGGACACGGTGCAGGCCTGGGTCAGCCATGTGCTGGGCGCCAACGTGGAGAAGCTGAAGCTGCTGGGCACGGGCGACATCGACGCGACGGGCAACGGGCTGGCCAACGTGCTGACGGGCAATGGCGGCCACAACGTCCTCGATGGCGGCCTGGGCGCCGACACGCTGAACGGCGGGGGCGGCGGCGACGCGTTCCGCTTCGCCACGGCGCTGGGTGACGACAATGTCGACCGGATCGTGTCGTTCGACCACCTCGCCGACACGATCCAGCTCGACCACGGGATCTTCGCGGGCCTGGGCCTCGGCACACTCGATGCCGGCGCCTTCAACCTCGGCACGGTGGCGACACAGGCCGACGACCGCATCCTGTTCCATGCCGGCTCCAAGAGCCTCTACTACGATGCCGACGGGCTGGGCGGCGCCGAGGCCGTCCAGTTCGCCACCATCGGCACGCTCAAGGGCGGCATCGACCATACAGATTTCTTGGTCGTCTGATGTCCAGCTCGGCGCGTGCAATTGTCCTTGGAAAGAATATGGCGAATGTGCCACCCGTTGGCCGGGAAGAGAACGAAATGGCGTGCACGTTATAATAGCGATCTGAGAGCCGAGTCGGATAAAAAGCACAGGGTCCTGCATGAGGTTGCAAAGAGCCTCGAATCAGGACCGTAAAGGGGGCTGTCGTGGCGTTTCCATCGAACATCAATCTTTCGAGTCTCACCGGCGGCCTCGGCACCTCGTTCTACAGCGGCTGGGCGAGCCAAAAAGTCGGTTACACGGTGTCGTCGGGCGACATCAACGGCGATGGGTTCAGCGATCTGATCATTGGCGCGCCGGGCGCGACAACGAACGGTACCGGTTCCGGTGCCACCTACGTGGTCTTTGGCAAATCGACGGGCTTCTCTCCCACGACGGACCTGTCAAATCTGAACGGCACCAATGGTTTCGTGCTCCGTGGCTCGCTTTACGAGGCCGGCAGCCAGTCGGTCGCCTCGATCGGCGATCTGAACGGTGATGGCTATGACGATCTCATCATCGGCGCCTCCAAGGCGAGGGACGCAAATGGAGTGGAGAAGGGCGCCAGCTACGTGGTGTTCGGCAAGGCTTCGGGCTTCGCTTCCAGCACCGATTTGTCGACGCTGAATGGTAGTAATGGCTTCAAGCTAACGGGAGTGACGTACAGGGACCTGAACGGTTGGTCGGTTGCCGCAGCGGGTGACGTCAACAAGGACGGTTACGACGACGTCATCATCGGTGCACCCTGGGCCGACCCGAATGGCGGCAGTTCCGGTGCGAGCTACGTGCTGTTCGGCAAGGCGTCGGGCTTCGGTGCCAATTTCGATCTCTCCACGCTGAACGGCAGCAATGGCTTCAAGATGAGCGGCGCCGCGGACAGCGATGGCGCGGGCACTTGGGTCGCCTCGGCGGGGGATGTGAACGGCGATGGCTATGACGACGTAATCGTCGGCGCGCCTTATGCCGATCCGAATGGCGACAGTTCCGGCGTCGCCTATGTGGTGTTCGGGCGACAAAACGGCTTTCTCCCCGCCAACGTGCAACTCTCCTCGCTCAATGGCTCGACCGGTTTCAAGCTGGTCGGTGTCGCGGCAGGTGACCAGGCCGGTTTCGCGGTATCCGCGGCCGGCGACATCAATGGTGACGGCGTCGACGACCTGATCGTCGCCGCCCCGGCCGCTGACCCGCACGGTAGCAAGTCCGGAGCGAGCTATGTCGTATTCGGTAAGAAAACGGGTTTTTCGGCCAGTCTCGATCTCGGAACTCTGAACGGCAGCAACGGCTTCAAGCTCAGCGGCGTCGCGACGGATGACCAGAGCGGTTCGATCGCATCTGCGGGAGATTTCAACGGTGATGGCTATGACGACCTGATCATCGGCGCCCGGCGCGCCGATCCGAACGGAAGCGATTCCGGGGCAAGCTATGTGGTGTTCGGCAAGGCCACGGGCTTCGCTGCCAATCTGGATCTTTCCACGCTGGATGGCAGCAACGGCTTCAAGCTGAGCGGCGACGGGAGCGGTGGCAAGAGCGGCTGGTCGGTCGCGTCGGCCGGGGACGTGAATGGAGACGGCTATGACGACCTGATCGTCGGCGCTCCCTACGCCGGATCCTCTGGCAAGACCTACATTGTTTACGGCAGGGCCGACGGACCGGCCGTTGGATCTGCGGCGGCCGACATCCTGACGGGCGCCGGAGGCAAGGATGTCCTGCTGGGCGGCGGTGGCGCGGACCAGTTGCGCGGCATGGCCGGCGACGACTGGCTGCAGGTGAAAGACCTGACCTTCAGCCTGGCCGATGGCGGCACGGGTCGGGACACGCTGGCACTCGACGGATCGGGACTCGTACTCGATCTCGCCAATCCGTCGGTCGTGGCGAAGCTGCAGGGCATCGAGGTCGTCGAACTCACCGGCACCGGCGACAACACGCTCATCGTCAGCCAGGCGGCGCTGCTGGGCGGTGGCATCGGGTCCGTGATCGGCGGCAAGCATGTGCTGATCGTCTCGGGCAATACCGGTGACAGGGTGCAGTTCAGTGAGGTGGGGTGGACGTTTGCGGGCTCGTTCTACGAGGCGGCCGAGTTCGCGAATTACGATCGCTGGGTGTTGGGCGATGCCGAAGTGCGCATGCGCACGGGGACGGTCAGTGCCGCAAATTCCGAGCTTGCGCGCCTCGACGGCAACAGCGGCTTCAGGCTGAACGGTGTTGCGGCGTCGGATCAAAGCGGCTTTTCAGTCGCTTCGGCGGGCGATGTGAATGGTGACGGCTTCGGCGACCTCATCATCGGCGCATTCTACGCGAATGCGAACAACTCGGGTGCGAGCTACGTCGTGTTCGGCAAGGCTTCCGGCTTCGCGGCTGATTTCAATCTCTCCACGCTCAACGGCGCCAACGGCTTCAAATTGAGCGGCGGTGCCGCCAACGACCATATCGGCCTTTCGGTCGCGTCGGCAGGCGACGTCAACGGCGACGGCTTCGCCGATCTGATCGTGGGCGCTCCGGATGCCGATCCAAATGGCAATGCATCGGGTGCAGCCTATGTCGTCTTCGGCAAGGCATCCGGCTTCGCGGCGAATCTCAACCTCTCCTCGCTCGACGGCGCCAATGGCTTCAAGCTGACCGGCGTTGCCGCCGCCCAAGGCAGCGGTTGGTCGGTCGCCTCCGCCGGCGACTTCAATGGCGATGGCTTCGCGGACATGATCGTCGCTCCTCGCGGGGCGAGCGTCGGAACCGCAACGGGCTATGTCTTGTTCGGCAAGGCATCCGGATTTGCGGCCACCACCAGCCTTGCTTCTCTGGATGGTAGCAACGGCTTCCGGCTGACCGGCCTCGCACTGCAGGACTACAATGGCATTTCCGTCTCGTCCGCCGGAGACATCAATGGCGATGGCCTGGACGACCTTCTCGTCGGCGTGCCGAACGGACCTCAGAACAACGCGAGTTACGTGGTGTTCGGCCGGACGTCGAGTGTGGGCGACAAGGTCGACCTTTCCACCTTGGACGGCAACAACGGCTTCAGGCTGAGTGGCCCCGCCTGGTCTTCTGCGGGCGTTGCGGTCGCGTCGGCGGGCGACGTGAATGGCGACGGCTACGCCGATCTGATCGTCGGGGCTCTCCACGCCGGTGGTAGCTCGGACAGGTCGGGGGCCAGCTATGTGGTTTTCGGAAAGGCCGCAGGATTCTCCGCGAACATCGACCTCTCTGCATTGAACGGTGCCAATGGCTTCAAGTTGACTGGTGCGGCACTGGGCGACCTGGCGGGACGTTCGGTCGCGTCGGCTGGTGACTTCAACGGTGATGGGTATGACGATCTGATCATTGGTGCACCCGCTGCCGATTCCGGCGGCAATGAGTCGGGCACGACTTATGTCGTATTCGGAAAGGCTTCCGGGTTCGCGGCGAATATCGATCTCTCGAGCCTCGATGGGAGCGCAGGCTTTGCGCTCAGGGGCGAAGGGGGAAGCGGCCGTTCGGTCGCTTCGGCCGGCGACGTCAACAAGGACGGCTACGATGACCTGGTCATTGGCGCGCCACTCGCTACAGGCAACGGAGCATTCTCAGGTACGAGCTATGTCGTCTTCGGCGGGGCCCTCGATGGCTCGACCACGCCTGTCAGCACTAACGGTACGGCGGCTGCCGAAGTCCTGATCGGCGGGGCCGGCGACGACGTGTTGACGGGCGGCGGCGGCAGCGACGTCTTCCATACAGGAGCGGGCAATGACCGCCTGGCCGTCGCCGACCTCACCTTCCGCCTGGCCGATGGCGGCACAGGTTTCGATACGCTCGCGTTGGGCGGCACCGGACTCTCCCTAGACCTTGGCAATCCACTGATTGCGGCGAAGCTGGAAGGAATCGAGCGCATCGACCTTGGCGGCATTGGCAACACGCTCATCGTCAGCCAACTCAGCATTCTGGGCGGCATTGGCGCGATCTTGGGCGGCAAGCACATCCTGGTGGTAGAACGAAACTCGGGCGACAAGGTGCAGTTTGTCGAAGCGAACTGGACCAAGGCGGGAGTGGTCACTAATGCCGACGGAACGTTCGATCGCTGGGTCCTCGGCAACGCGGAAGTCCAAGTAGAGCAGGACGCGGCCGTCACCATCGTTGGAACGGCTGGCAACGACGTGATCTCGACGACCGTCAGTGTGCCGGGGCAACCTTTCACGACCGCCTTCGGCGACCTCATCGACGGCGCCGGGGGTGCGGACACGATGGCCGGCGGGCAGGGTGATGACACCTACATCGTCGACAACGCCGCGGACCAGATCATCGAACTGTCTGACGGCGGCACCGACACCGTGCTGTCGTCGCTCGGCTGGACCTTGGGCACCAATGTCGAGAACCTTACGCTGACGGGTACCGGTGCGATCAACGGCACCGGCAACGAGCTGGCGAACGTGTTGACCGGCAACGGCGGCAACAACGTGCTGGACGGCGGCGCGGGTGCGGACGCGATGGCGGGCGGCGCCGGCAACGACAGCTATCTCGTGGACAATGCCGGCGACGTCGTGACCGAGCTGGCGGGCGGCGGCAGCGACACGGTGCTGGCGTCGGTCGACTGGACGCTGGGCGCCAACCTCGAGAGGCTGACGCTGACCGGGGTCGCCCATCTCGCCGGCACCGGCAACGAGTTGGCCAACACGCTGACCGGCAATGCCGGCAACAACCGGTTCGATGGTGCCGCCGGTGCCGACACGATGGCGGGTGGGCTGGGCGACGACACCTATGTCGTGGACGTCGCGGGCGACGTGGTGACGGAGGCCGCGGACCAGGGCACGGACACGGTCGAGGCGTGGCTCGGCTGGACGCTCGGTGCCAACCTCGAACAGCTGAAGCTGATGGGTACGGCCGACCTCAACGGCACCGGCAATACCCTGAACAACGTGCTGTTCGGCAACGCCGGGAAGAACGTGCTCGACGGCAAGGCCGGTGCCGACACGATGGCGGGCGGGCTGGGCGACGATACCTATGTCGTCGACAATGCCGGCGACGTGGTGACGGAGGCGGCGGGCGGCGGGGTCGATGCGGTGACCTCGTCGGTCACCTGGGCTCTGGGGGCGAACCTCGAGACGCTGGTGCTGACCGGCAACGCCGCGATCGACGGCACCGGCAACGGGCAGGCCAACAGCCTGACGGGCAACGTGGGCAACAACGTGCTCGATGGCGGTGCGGGCGCCGACACGATGGCCGGAGGCCGCGGCAACGACACCTATGTCGTGGACCATGCCGGCGACTTGGTGGTCGAGCTCGAGGGCGGCGGCGTGGACACGGTCCTGTCGTCGCTGAACTGGACGCTGGGGGCCAACGTCGAGCGGCTGACGCTCAGCGGGACGGCGCACCGCTCGGGGACGGGCAACGGCCTCAACAACACGCTGACCGGCAATGCCGGCAACAACCTGCTGGATGGCGGCGCGGGCGCCGACACGATGGCGGGCGGGCTGGGCGACGACACCTATGTCGTCGACGAGGCCGGCGACGTTGCGGTGGAGGAAGCGGGGGCGGGGACCGACACGGTGCAGTCGTCGGTCACCTGGCGGCTGCGGTCGAACTTCGAGAAGCTGGTCCTGACCGGGAGCGCGAACGTCAACGGCACCGGCAACGAGCTGAACAACACGCTGACCGGCAACGCCGGCAACAACCTGCTGGATGGCGGGACGGGCGCCGACCGGATGGCGGGCGGTCTGGGCGACGACACCTACATCGTCGATGCCAGCACCGACACGGTGACCGAAGGGGCGGATGCCGGCCTCGACACGGTGCGGGCGACGGCCAGCCACAGGCTGTCGGCCAACGTCGAGAACCTGACGCTGCTGGGGGCGGCGCATCTCAACGGGACCGGCAACGGACTGGCCAACGTGCTGACCGGCAACGCCGGCAACAACACGCTCGACGGCGCCGGCGGGGCGGACACGATGGCGGGCGGGCTGGGCCACGATGTGTACGTGGTCGACGATGCGGGCGATGTCGTGACGGAGGCGTCGGGTGCCGGCACCGACACGGTGCAGGCCTGGGTGAGCCATGCGCTGTCGGCCAACGTCGAGAGTCTGCGGCTGATGGGCGACGGCGACCTCGACGGGACGGGCAACAGCCTGGCCAACAAGCTGTTCGGCAACGGCGGCGCCAATCTTCTGGATGGCGGGGCTGGAGCGGACACGATGACGGGCGGCGATGGCGACGACACCTATGTCGTGGACCATGCGGGCGACCGCGTGATCGAGACGGCCGGCGGCGGGGCGGACACGGTGCGGTCGTCGGTCGCCTACAAGCTGGGCGCCGGAGTCGAGACGCTGGTGCTGACGGGGAACGCGGTGTCGGGCAAGGGCAACGGCGAGAACAACGCGCTGGTCGGGAACGGGGCGAACAACGTCCTGGACGGCGGCGCGGGGGCCGACACGATGACCGGCGGGGCGGGCGACGACCTCTACACGGTCGACGATGCGGGCGACGTCGTGGTCGAGCTGGCGGATGGCGGCCAGGACACGGTGCAGGCCTGGGTCAGCCATGTGCTGGGCGCCAACGTGGAGAAGCTGAAGCTGCTGGGCACGGGCGACATCGACGCGACGGGCAACGGGCTGGCCAACGTGCTGACGGGCAATGGCGGCCACAACGTCCTCGATGGCGGCCTGGGCGCCGACACGCTGAACGGCGGGGGCGGCGGCGACGCGTTCCGCTTCGCCACGGCGCTGGGTGACGACAATGTCGACCGGATCGTGTCGTTCGACCACCTCGCCGACACGATCCAGCTCGACCACGGGATCTTCGCGGGCCTGGGCCTCGGCACACTCGATGCCGGCGCCTTCAACCTCGGCACGGTGGCGACACAGGCCGACGACCGCATCCTGTTCCATGCCGGCTCCAAGAGCCTCTACTACGATGCCGACGGGCTGGGCGGCGCCGAGGCCGTCCAGTTCGCCACCATCGGCACGCTCAAGGGCGGGCTCGACCATACAGACTTCCTGATCGTGTAGCAGTCGCCGTGGGGTGGTAGGCTGAAGGGATGACCTCGTGCCTTCGCGAAGCCTGGTCGACCCTGGCGTCCCGGTTCGAGCTGCTGGAACCGCTGCCGTTCACCGAGGCGCAGTGGTCGCTGCTCGAACGCCTGCGGGTGCGCTTCGACGATCGCCAGGCGCACACGAAGTTGCCGCTGGCGATCGCCCGCTTTCGGGACGACGCTGTCACAGAAATCTTCGAACGCGCGCGTCGGTTCGACGAGGTCGTGACGGTGAACGTCGACGAGAACTGGGAGCGGCGCGCAGGGGCGGGCGGCCCGGGCGATCCCATGGCGCCCTGGGTACGGCTCTACAACCGGGACGTCGACGCGATGATGGGGCTGCTCGTTCCGTCGGCGCGCTATCGCAAGGAACATTATGCCTATGGCCGGTTCGTCTTTCCCGAGCCGCACGGTCTGCACACCGATCACAGCCTGGAGGATCCGTCGGCGGGCGGCGAGCCGATCTGCATCGCGCGCATCGAGACGCTGGGCACGCACTATGTCGACGGCGACTACCGGCTGCACGATGCCGAAACGCGGAGCATGCTGAACGCGATCCGCTACTGGACGCCCGTTCCCGAGGGCGAGCCGGAGGAGATCTTCGAAGAGCTGCTGCGGCGCGGCACGCTCAAGACCATCCCGGTGAACCATGTCATGCTGATGGTCGCGGGCAACGGCACGGAGAAGACGCAGGTTACCCAGCACATCTCCGCCCGCCCGCCCGAAGGCGGCCTGCACTCGGCCTTCTTCCAGCGGCAGTATCGGCTGGATAGCGACATCGACCGGAGGTGACGTCATGCATCGTCGAGCTTTCATGATGACGGGGGCTGCGACGGCTGCGGGCGTCGGGCTGGTCTCGACGTCCACGCCGGCCCGGGCCGAGGCCGTGTGGGTCGCCATTTCCGGCCCCGACGACCGCTATCGCTTCAAGATGCCGCTCGGCTATCGCTATCTCCAGGTCCCGACGCACACCGGCACGCTCAGCTCCTACGTGTACATGTTGCCGGACAAGCTGACGCTGGAGCTGTTGGACATCGTTCCGGCAAGTCCGCATCCCATGCCGTCGGGGGCGGCCCTCGTGACCGCGCTCGAACAGGCGCAAGCCGGCATGATGCGCAGCTGGCCCGGCAGTACGGTGCGCGAGCAGCGCCAGATCGAGACCGGCCCATTCATCGGCCGCGAGTTCGTCGTGGCAACGGCGGGCGACCGTTTCGTGCGCGCGCGCCTCTACCTCACGCCGCAGGCGGTCTATTCGCAGATCGCGCAGGGGCCGATGGCCCAGCTCGGCAGCCCGCTGGTCATGCAGTTCTTCGACTCGCTGCGGTTCGGCTAGCGGGCGCGCCGGCGACCGGGAACGTTCCGGCCGGGGCGACTTGTGATATAGCGGCGCCATGTCGGCCCCTTCCTGGAAGCCACCTGCGTCCGCCAGCGAACCTTTGGGCGACGGCTCGTTGCGCGAGCTGGTCGAGGGCGTGCTCGACTACGCGGTCTACATGCTGGACCCGCAGGGCAATGTCGCAAGCTGGAACAGCGGCGCGGAGCGCTTCAAGGGCTACACCGCGGCCGAGATCGTCGGCAGTCATTTCTCGCGCTTCTATGCCGAGGAGGATCGGCGTTCCGGCCTGCCGGCGCGCGCGCTCGACATCGCGCTGCGCGAGGGCCGGTTCGAGAACGAGGGCTGGCGCGTGCGCAAGGACGGCACACGCTACTGGGCGCATGTCGTCATGGATCCGATCCGTGCGCCCGACGGGACGCTGCTGGGCTTCGCCAAGGTCACGCGCGACCTCAGCCGGCGGCGCGCGGCGGAGGAGGAACTGCGCCGCAGCCAGGAGGAGTTCTGCCTGCTCGTGCAGAGCGTCACCGATTACGGCATCTACATGCTGGATCCCGAGGGCAACGTCGCGACTTGGAATGCCGGTGCGCAACGCATCAAGGGCTATACTCAGGAAGAGATCGTCGGCCAGCACTTCTCGCGCTTCTATACCGAGGAGGATCGTGCCGCCGGCGTGCCGCAACGTGCGCTGGCCACGGCGCTGCACGAGGGTCGCTTCGAGAACGAGGCCTGGCGCGTGCGCAAGGACGGGACGCGCTTCTGGGCCAGCATCGTGATCGATCCGGTGCGCGAGCCCGACGGCACGCTGCGCGGCTTTGCCAAGATCACGCGCGACATCACCGAGCGTCGAGAGTCCCAGCTCGAACTGGAGCGGGCGCGCGAGGCGTTGTTCCAGTCGCAGAAGATGGAGGCGATCGGCCAGCTCACCGGCGGCGTCGCGCACGACTTCAACAATCTGCTGACCGCGGTGATCGGCAGCCTCGAACTGGTGCGCAAGCGCCTGCCGCCCGGCGACCGGAACTTGCTGCTGATCGACAATGCCATGCAGGCGGCGCGCCGCGGTGGCGCGCTCACGCAGCGCATGCTGGCCTTCGCGCGGCGGCAGGAGCTCGATCCGGAGCTCGCGTCGGTCGCTGCGCTGGTGGCCGGCATGACGACCCTGTTCGATCACACGCTCGGCCCTTCGATCGTGCTCGACGTCGATTGCCCGGACTCGCTGCCGCCGGTGAGGGTCGACGTCAACCAGCTCGAAATGGCGCTGCTCAACCTGGTGGTCAACGCGCGCGATGCGATGCCGCGCGGCGGCACCATTGCCATCGTGGCGAGCGAGGTCGAGGCCGGCCCGGCTGCATCCTTCCCGCTGCCGACCGGACGCTACGTGCGCCTGTCAGTGCGCGACCAGGGGCACGGCATGGATGCGGCCACCCTGGCGCGCGCGACCGAACCCTTCTTCACGACCAAGGGAGTGGGCAAAGGAACCGGGCTAGGCCTCTCGATGGTGCATGGCCTCGCCGAACAGCTGGGCGGCCGCCTGCAGCTCGAGAGCGCGCCGGGAACGGGCACGACCGCATCGCTGTGGATCCCGGTGGCGGCCGGTGCCGACGTTCCGGCACATCGCAGCGAGCCCGCTCCCGCGCCCGAGCCGGCCGCGCTCGATATCTTGGCCGTCGACGATGACGCGCTGATCCTCGTGAACACGGCGGCGATGCTGGAGGATCTCGGCCACCAGGTGACCACGGCCTATTCCGGCCGCGAGGCGCTGGCCGCGCTCGCGCGCATGAAGCGGATCGATCTCGTCATCACCGACCAGGCCATGCCCGGCATGACCGGTACCGAACTGATCGCCATCCTGCGGCGCGAGCGCCCGGGCCTGCCGGTCCTGCTCGCCACCGGCTATGCCGAACTCCCCGACGGCGGCATGTCCGGCATCCCGCGGCTCAACAAGCCCTTCCTGCAGGCCCATCTCGACCGGGCCATTGCCGAGGTGATGCGGCGGCGACCCAATTCGACCGGCTGACGAGGATCAGGGGCTGCTGCGGCCCACCTTCGGCTCGGTGCCGGCGAGCAGGCGCGCGATGTTGGTGCGATGGAGCGCGATGACGTAGAGGCCACCGGCGACGACCAGCAGGCGATAGGCCAGCGGCTCGGGGAAGACGCAGACGAGGATCGCGGCCGTCACCGCGGCCAGCATCGAGGCG